>NZ_CP053836.1:634136-951204 GCF_013201825.1 Halarcobacter ebronensis | reverse complement strand
GATTTCTGCATTATATCTTTCAAATAGTCTTGCTGCCATCTTACTCACCTTCTACTTTTGCTACATTAGAGATGTTAATTGGCATCTCTTTATTTACAAAACCACCATTTGGGTTTTTCTCTTGATCTGGTTTAACTGTCTTTTTAGCCACTTTACAATCTTTAACGATTACTTGACCTTTTGAAGGGAAAACAGCTAAAACTTCACCAGTTTTACCTTTGTCGTCTCCAGCAATAATTTTTACAGTATCACCTTTTTTAATCTTCAATTTAGCAGCCATTATAATACCTCCGGAGCAAGTGAAACAATTTTCATAAAACCTGCGTATCTAACTTCTCTAGCTACAGGTCCAAAAATCCTTGTACCAATTGGTTCTCTTTTAGCATCTAGGATTACTGCAGCATTGTCATCGAATCTAATTAAAGATCCGTTTTCTCTTTGAACTTCTTTGTGTGTTCTTACAACTACAGCTTTAACAACAGCACCTTTTTTAACTTTACCAGTTGGTAAAGCTTTTTTAACTGAAGCAACAATAACGTCACCTACAGATGCATATCTTCTTTTAGAACCACCTAAAACTTTAATACACATGATCTCTTTAGCACCAGTGTTATCAGCTACATTTAATCTAGTAAAACTTTGAATCATTATTTAACTCCTGTAGCTACTATTGTCTTTAATCTGAAAGATTTAGTTTTTGATAAAGGTCTACACTCAATAGCAATTACTGTGTCACCTTCATTTAACTCATTTTTTTCATCATGAACTAAATACTTTTTAAATCTTTTAACTGTTTTGTGGTATTTAGGGTGTAAAACTTGTCTAGTAACTAATACAGATGCTGTTTTGTCACCAGCTTTTTTAACCACTACACCTTGAATCTCTCTTTTATGTGAACTCATACTTTGGATCCTTAGTTAGCTTTTGCTGCAGTAATAGCTGTTTGAATTCTAGCGATGTCTTTTTTGCACGCTCTTAATTCAGAAGTATTAGTTAACTGCATAGTTTTTAGCTTAGCTTTTAATTCAAAAAGTAGCACCTTTTTCTCTTTTAATAACTCATTTAGCTCTTGTAAGCTTTTCTCATTTAAATCAGAATAAATCATTTTCACTTTCTCTACTTACAATTTTAGTTTTGAATGGTAACTTATGTTGTGCTAATGATAGAGCCTCTTTTGCTAAATCTTCAGACACACCAGCCATTTCGAAGCAAACTCTTCCTGGTTTGATATTCATAACCCATTTATCGATTGCACCTTTACCTTTACCCATTCTTGTTTCAAGTGGTTTAGCAGTAAGTGGTTTATCTGGGAATACCATAATCCATACTTTAGCAGCTCTTTTTACTTTTCTTGTCATAGCAATTCTGGCAGCTTCGATTTGTCTTGAATCAATTCTTCCATGCTCTAAAGCTTTAATACCATATTCACCGTAAGCTAAAGAGTTACCTCTTTGTGCTTTACCTCTGTTTCTACCTTTTTGGTATTTTCTGTATTTCATTCTTTTAGGCATTAACATGATTATTTACCTCTTCTTTTACTTGGTCTTCTTTTTGCAGGTTTAGACTCAACTTCTTTCTCAGTTGGAATACCTTTAGCAAGTACTTCACCTTTGAAAATCCAAACTTTAATACCAATACAACCATAAGTTGTATGAGCTTCAGCAAAACCATAATCAATTCTTGCTCTTAAAGTATGTAAAGGAACTCTTCCCTCTAAATACCACTCAGTTCTAGCCATCTCAGCACCACCAAGTCTTCCAGAAACAGAAACTTTGATACCTTTTGCACCAGATTTTAGAGCATTTTGCATAACTCTTTTCATAGCTCTTCTAAATGCTACCCTTCTCTCTAATTGTTGAGCAACATTTTCAGCAGAAAGTTGAGCAGAAAGTTGTGGTTTTCTCTCTTCTTTAATATTAACTGCAATCTCTTTTCCAACTAATTTTGAAAGAGAGTTTTTAAGTTTTTCAACATCAGCACCTTTTTTACCAATGATAATACCAGGTCTTGCTGCTACTATAGTTACTCTAACTTTTTTAGCTGTTCTTTCAACAACAGTTTGAGCAACACCAGCATAGTAAAGTTCTTTTTTTACAAATTTTCTGATTTTATCATCTTCAGCTACATTTGCAGGCATATTAGAGAATTTAGGAAACCATCTTGATTCCCAGTTTCTATTGATACCTAATCTTAAACCTATTGGATTAACTTTTTGACCCATTACTTGTCTCCTTTTTCAGCAGCCGCTACTTCAATCATAATGTGTGCAGTTGGTCTATTTTTTGGTGATGCACTTCCTCTTGCTCTTGGAGTAAATCTCTTAAGAACAGGACCTTTGTCAACTCTAGCAGATGTAATAACCGCGTCTTGTGGTTCTAATCCTGCGTTTGCTACAGCTGAAGCGATTACTTTTGAAATAATTCCAGCAGCTTTGTTAGGAGTAAACTCTAATGATGCAATAGCATACTCAGCATTCATACCTTGCACTTCTCTTGCAATAAGTCTTGCTTTAATTGGAGAAAGTCTAATAAATTTTAATATTGCTTTTCCCATACTATCATCCTACCTTTTTTTGTACAGAGCCTTTATGCCCTTTAAATGTTCTAGTTGGAGCAAATTCACCTAATTTATATCCAACGTGGTTTTCTGTAACTAATACAGGTACAAAGTTTCTACCATTGTGCACATTAAATGTTAAACCAATCATTTCAGGTAGAATCATAGATCTTCTTGACCACGTTTTAATTGGTTTTTTATCGTTAGCTTCATTAGCTTTAATAACTTTTTTTATTAAGTGTGCGTCTACAAATGGACCTTTTTTTATTGATCTTGCCATCTTAAACCCTTACTTCTTTCTTCTTGAAATGATTAATTTGTCACTAGCTTTTTTCTTTCTAGTTTTATAACCTTTAGTTGGCATACCCCAAGGAGTAACTGGATGTCTTCCTGAGTTAGTTTTACCTTCACCTCCACCGTGTGGGTGATCAACTGGGTTCATTGCAGAACCTCTTGTTTGAGGTCTAATACCAAGGTGTCTAGTTCTACCAGCTTTACCTACTACCATGTTTGAGAAATCTTCGTTTCCAACAACACCAATTGTTGCTATACAAACACCAAGAATTTTTCTCATTTCACCAGAAGGTAATCTTAAGATAACATATTTGTCTTCTCTACCCATGATTTGAGCATATGCACCAGCAGATCTTGCAAATTGTGCACCTTTACCTGGTTTAAGTTCAATATTGTGAACCATTGTACCAACAGGGATATTCATAAGTCTCATTGCGTTACCTGGTAAAATATCAAGACCAGATTCAGCAGCTTGTACTTTATCTCCAACTTTTAAACCAGTTGGTTGAATAATATATCTTTTATCACCATCTAGGTAACTAACTAAACAAATTCTACAGTTTCTGTATGGATCGTACTCAACAGTAGTTACTGTACCTTCAACTCCAAATTTATCTCTTTTGAAATCAATAATTCTATATAATTTTTTAGCACCTGCTTCTTTGTGTCTTGAAGTGATTCTACCGTAATTATTTCTACCAGCTTTAGCATTTAGTTTTACTAATAAAGATCTAACAGTTGGTTTAGAAGTAATATCAGAAGTGTCCATTACAGACATAAATCTTCTTGCAGGAGTTATTGGTCTAAATTTTTTAATTGCCATCTATAATCTCCTTAAGCTGATAGGTTCGCTATTTCAGCGCCCTCTGGTAATGTAACATAGAATTTTTTGAAATCTGGTCTTTTACCAGGTCTTCCTCTAAATCTTTTTACTTTACCATCTTGTCTTAAAGAGTTAATTTTTGATGGAGTTACTCCAAAATACTCTTTAAATACTTCTTTTAAACCGTTTTTAGTCATTTTAGGACTTGTTTGAACAACGATTACACCATTTTCTTGAAGCTCGATTGTCTTTTCTGTATATAATATTGCTTTAATATCTGTAATATCTGCCATCTTACGCCTCTTTTGTTAATGATTCAAGTACTTCTTTTTCAACAAGTACTGAGTGATATGCAGAAATTAAATATGCATTAATTTCTTGTTTTTCAATCATATAACAATTTTTAATGTTTCTAAACGCTAAGTATGTTTTCTCTTCAATTGAGTTAACAATTAAAAGAGTATCTCTTTGGTTTAATCCGTTAATAATTGAAACCGCATCTTTAGTTTTACCAGATTCAACTTTGATTGAATCAGCTACAAATAAAGAACCTCTTTCAGCGTGAGCATTAATAGCAAAATTAAGTGCTAAAGCTTTTTGCTTTTTATTGATTTTTTGATTGTAGTTTCTTTTTGTAGGTCCAAAAATTTGTCCCCCACCAACAAATAGTGGTGATCTTTTAGAACCCCATCTAGCTGCACCAGAACCTTTTTGAGCTTTAGGTTTTTTACCACCACCGCTTACTTCAGATTTGTTTTTAACTCTAGCAGTATTTGCTCTTTGAGCAGCTAAGTATGATTTTACATAAAGGTATAAATTGTGTGAGTTAATGTCTTTGAATGACTCTGGTAACTCGTTTGTTTTAACTACTACTGCGTTACTCATTTAGCAATCCTTACTCTTCCTAATCTACCATTTGGTCCAGATACTGAACCTTTAACAACTAATATACCAGTCTCTGCATCAAATGAAACAATATCATTTTTAACAGTTACATTTGTATTTCCGTAGTGACCTGGCATTTTTCTACCTGGTTGTACTCTTCCTGGCCATTCACAGTTACCAATAGAACCAGTTCTTCTACCCATTCTATGTCCGTGAGATGCTCTACCACCAGCAAAATTCCATCTTTTAACTGCACCAGAGAAACCTCTACCTTTTGTTTTAAAAGTAGTTTTTAAAACTTTTGCTTCAGCTAAAACAGATAGATCTAAATCACCAGCTTCACTGTTAGCAACATCTAATGTTGCAAATCTATTAAACTCTTTGCTTAAACCATATTTTTTTTGTTGACCTTCAATAGCTTTGTTAAATTTTTTACCATCGCTATATGAAACAAGTGCTACACCCTCATTAACATCACATACTTTTGTATCAAGAACTTTTAAAAGTGTAACAGGAGTTGCAGGAACAGATATAGTTCTACTCATACCGATTTTTTCTACGATAAATTCCATCTTTACTTACCCTTTCTTTTTATTCTTGACCCATTGATCTAACTTCAACATCAACTTCAGGAGCTAAGTCAAGTTTCATTAATGAATCAACTGTATCAGGAGTTGCCGCAATGATATCAATCATTCTAGTGTGAACTCTGATCTCAAATTGCTCTCTTGAATCTTTGTTTACGTGAGGACCTTTAATAACTGTGTACTTTCTAATTTTTGTTGGAAGAGGAATTGGACCTCTCAACTCAGCACCAGTTCTTTTAACAGCTTCAACAAT
This sequence comes from Halarcobacter ebronensis, assembly GCF_013201825.1. Classification (NCBI taxonomy): domain Bacteria; kingdom Pseudomonadati; phylum Campylobacterota; class Epsilonproteobacteria; order Campylobacterales; family Arcobacteraceae; genus Halarcobacter; species Halarcobacter ebronensis. The sequence goes on along the minus strand of NZ_CP053836.1, from coordinate 945,806 downwards.
TGAAGCAACACTTCTGTCTAAAACTCTATGATCGTAAGCTTTAAGCTTTAATCTAATTTTTTCCATGTTTTTCCTTTAAAGAACTCGTTAGATGTGCCCAAAAAAGCACTCTAACCACATTTAGTGGGCGCGTATTATAATTAATTTTCTATTAAATGTCAATAGTTATGGTATTTCTTAGCTTTTTTTATATAATTTCTTTCCTTTTTTAAAGGACAACTTGAGATTATTTGAAACTAATTTAAGTTAAATAAAAGATTTGAAGCTTTTTAGTGTACTGCTCCATGATAAAAAAAATCACCTAATCCAATGGTAAAGATAAAATCCCCATATAGTGCATGTTCAATACATACCAAAGTAAACGATTTACTATTTAAGTATGTTCTCATAAATATAATTCCTCCAACAAAACTAAAAATTACAGCTATATAGTTTGCAAAAATAATATGTATAAAACCAAATACAAGTGCATTTAGCAAAATAAGTGCTTGAGGCATAAATATCTGTTTATACCTAAAAAGAAAAAACTTTCTAAATATGAGTTCTTGTGGGATTACTGAAAGAATTGGATATAAAAACATTATAAGAATATAGGTATAAGGTTTTTTCTCAATAAAACTAAATAGCCTCTCTTCAAAAAAAATATATGTAAAAATAGAGAGCAAAAAAGCAATAATAATAAATCTTTTAAATACCTCTTTTAACTCATCATATTCAATCCTATCAAAAGCGAAACTTGAAATATCATCTTTTAAAATAAAAAGTACATAAAAAGAGAGAACCCAAAGAGTTGGTACAATTAAAGTAATTGGTATATACCTAAAGAAAAAAAGAAGAGGAAGGGCAATAAAAATAAACAAAAACTCATTTACACTATAAAAATATCTCTTACTCAAAAGTTGCCTTTGTATAATCTAGTTGATTATAATATATAAATATGGTAACAATTTGGTTAATTATTTATAAAAAATTTTCAGCTTAAAAAACTTAGATTTTGCTATACTTGAAAAATGGAAAATTTAAAACTTAACTCATATTATGATGTAATTATTGTTGGTTCTGGTCCATCTGGACTTGGTGCTGCATTTAAAATAGCAGAAAATTCAAAAAAGAGTGTACTTTTAATAGAGAAAAAGAAGATTAGCTCAGGAGGCTTACGAAACGACTGCAAACAAAACTACACTTATCCTGTTGGATTTCCTTTGGAACATTGGGAAAAAGATGAGGCACAAAAGCTTTTAGTGGAAGTTGCAAATCATTTGAAACCCAAAATGGAGACTAGACTAAATATTGATAAATATGTAAACAGAGCAAAAAAACTTGATGTTGATATTTTAGCAATTGATCAAGCACATGTGGGAACAGATAAATCTTCTGCACTTATAAACTCTCTTATAGAACAATTAAAAAATCTTGGAGTAACTGTTGCACTTGAAACAGAAGTTAAAGAGTTACATGAAACTAAAAAAGAGATTAGATTAAGTAATGATTTCAAAATTGAATTCAATGATATTATTTTAGGACCTGGAAGGGCTGATTATGATTGGATGCAAGCTCAAATGGATAGAATCGGTGTAAAATACAGTGATAATATTGTAGATATTGGAATTAGAGTTGAGATGAAAGAGGAAAACTATCCAATAGTAAAAGATTATTATGACCCCAAAATACTTTTCCCAAATAAAGTTAGAACTTTTTGTACAAACTCTGGATGTGCTCATATAGTAAGGGAAAAATATAAAGGTTATTACTCTGTAAATGGACACTCACTTTCAAGAGATAAAAAACCAAACAATCTTGTAAACTTTGCCATGCTTAAAACTATTAGATTAACCCAACCTGTAGTTAGCGGTCAACAGTTTGGAAAGATATTAGGTGAAATGGTTATGCAGCTAAGTGGCGGTTCTGTTATTATGCAGCGGGTTGGAGATTTTAGATTGGGTCAAAGAAGTAAAAAAGAGACTTTTAATGATGACCTTTATGATTTTAAACCAACTCTCTCAAATGCAATTGCAGCAGATTTAAGCCTTAGTATGCCTGCAAAAATTTTAAGAGATATTTGGAGTGCATTAAAAAAACTTGACTCTATTGTGCCAGGAGTTCTTCATCCTTCAACTATTCTTTATTATCCAGAGATAAAAACCTACTCAAATAAACCACAATTTTTAAATAAAAACTTTATGGTAAAAGAGGGTTATTATATCATTGGAGATGGTGCAGGTACAAGTAGAGGAATAACTGCTGCTTGGGCTTCAGGAATTAAAGCTGCAAAGAGTATATTAGAGAAATAGATTTAAAATCTCTAATATACTTCTCTTTCGTCACATAAAATGTCACAATTTCGCGAAATTTTTTAACAAAAAACTAAAATAAATTCACTCTTTAACAATAGATTTAATATTAAGCTATAAAATATGGATATTTGAAGAAGGGTGTAAAATAGAGATGAGAAGAAAGATAGAACAATTTTTTTATGAATTAGAGAATGAAAATGATATGACTTTAAATAGGGTTTTAAGTTGGGGATTTTTCTTTAGTGATGATAATGTCAATCTTCTAAAAAAAGCAAAAGAACTATTAGCTTCAAATGATTTTAGTAAAATAGAAGTCTTTTATGATAATGGAACATATCATTTATGTTTAGAAGAGATAACAAAACATGATATAGAGTCCTTATGTCAAAGATGCAATAACTTTAAAAAATTTGCAAAAGAGTTAAAAATTGAACATTTTAATGGTTTTGATGTAGAAGAACCTTGCTTAGCCTAAGCAACTTCTATTGATAAAAACCAGAAAAAAGAAGAATATCATCACTATGGGCATTTTTCTTATCATTTACAATCAAATCAGTTAATATTGTTCCAATTGCCGGAGCAAAAGTCATTCCAAGCCATCCAAGTCCCATACCATATGTTAGGTTTTTAATCTCATCATCTCTACCAATAAGTGGTATATCATTGGGAGTTAGTGGTCTAAATCCTGTCCAGTATATTTCATTTTTCATCTCAAAAGGCAAATTATATTCAAAAAAGTTTTTCTTTATACTCTCAATTTGTTTTTTAACAACCTTTGCATCACTGCTTCCAATCTCTAATTTTGAAGTAAATCTTACATTATCTCTTCTTGGTGTCATCACAACAAAAAGATCATTAAAAATTGTAGAGGTTTTAGGTTTAAACTTCTCTTCCATCTCAAAAGTTATACTATAACCTTTTGCAGGTGTCATCATCAAATCTCTTCCACACTTTTGAGCTAAAAGGGTTTGATATCCTGTAGAGATTACATAGTGCTCTGCTTCATAGATATTTTTTGAAGAGACCAGATGTTTTACTTCATTGTTTTCAACTCTTATTGAGTTTATTTTTTCATTTAAGATAAACTCAACACCTGCTTTCTCAAGATGATTTTTTAGTTCAAGCATCACTCTTTTTGAATCAAAATAAGCATTTTTCTTAAAAAGTATTGCCCCTTTTATTTTAGATGTAGCACTTGGAAGATACTCAAGAAGTTCATCTTTATTTAATATTTTAAATCTTTGTTCATCTACATAGTTATATTTTTGAAGTCTTTGTTTATAACTCTCTTCTTCTGTAAAAACAGAGAGCATCCCATCTCTATGATAATCAAAGTCTAAACTATCTTCACTAATCATTTTTTCATATAGTTGAAGAGAGATCTCTCCATATTTTTCAAAAAGCATCATTGTCTTTTTTGTTCTTTTTTCATTTGCACTTAAAATGAATCTTGCAAGCCATCTGTAAACTTTTAAATCAAAGCTTGGATGTATGATAGCTGGAGATTGTCCCTTTAACATAAGTTTTAAGGTATTTAAGACAACCCCTGGATAACTTAAAGGTGTTTTATCAAAAGCAGATAATAATCCAGCATTTCCAAAAGAGGTAGAGTCTGTAATAGAGTTTTCATCTATAACAGTTACTTTTTTACCAGATTTTTGTAAATAGTAAGCAGTACAAAGACCAACGATACCACCACCAATTATGATTATATCTCTTTTCATTCTTTATCCTTTTAAGAATAATTTATAATACAACAATCTTTTCTATGGAAATAAAAAAGTTTGTATATAATTTATATATATTCTATTATTATTTTCTTATTTTCTGCTCTAAAATCTTTACTATCAAAGGAAAGATTTTAAAAGAGTTTATATCTGAAACCTCTTTTAGTGTCACTTCCTTTGAACACTTCTTTATACTATTTTTTTCAAAAACAGTATTTAACTCTTCAAAACTTATATTAAAGAGGATACAAATCTCTTCTAAGGTTTTGTTTTCCACTAAATCAATTAGTAGATCCATATCATTATCTAAAGTTACCTTTTCATTTGTAAAAATGTGAATAAACTCATTTAAAAGTTTTTTTACTTTTTTTCTTTTTGTATAAAAGTGAAGTAAAGATAAAATTATCAAAAGAATCCCTGCAACTTTGTGGATTACTAATGTGCTATTATCTATTTGTCCATAAAGGAAAAGATATCCTGTGTAGGTTAACATTATTAAAAATATTGTTATAAAGAGTATTAAAAAGTTTTTATAGATTACTTCTAGCATATTTATTCTTTTTTTATTTTTGAAATGTAAGTATATCATCTGTTGTTTAGAGTTTAGTAAAGTTTAGGGTTTTGTTAATCTTTTATAAAGTTTTTATCTTATTTAAAACTTCTCTTGCACTCTTTTGCAGAGTGTTTACAATCTTTTGTACCAAAAGATTCATCTCTCTTGCTCTCTCTTTGAGAGTAGCGCTTACAACCTTTTTGTTGAAAAAGGTTGCGCCAAAAGCAACCAAACAGTTGTTAAAGCTATCCTTGAATAGTAATAAAATTTTTTAACCTGCGGAACTTATATAATACATTTAAGGGAATATGATAATATATTTCCTTAGAGTTTGAAAGATAATATATCGGTGCGGAACTAAAGCAATTATAAAAAATAATTAGCTTGATGGCGAGTTTGATAGTTATACTTTAAATTTGAGTGGCAACAAGAACAGCATTGCTAGTTCGTATTTTATAAGTCTAAATTTGGTGTAACAATTATCAGGTAGGAGAAATCCTACCCTAACGAACTCTTTATCCTAAAATAAAGGTTCTAGAAATGTATTCTATCGGATTAGATATTAGTAAGTCAACAATCAATGTGTATGTTCCATATAATGATTTAGATTTGATTATTGAGAATAATCTAAAATCAATAAAAAGTTTATATTCTAAATTAAAAAAATATTATAAAAAAGAACTGGATAAATTAGTGTTTGTTTATGAACCAACTTCTAATTACTCTTTTTTATTAAAATCTTTTTGTGCAAATCAAAATATAAAAAGTTTTATTGTCAATCCTAAAAAAAGTGCAAGCTTTGCGAAAGTAATCGGACATAGAAATAAAACAGATATAAAAGATGCTAGATTACTTTCTAAGATGATTGTAACAGCTAAAAATGAAGATATTAAAGTACCTATAATTAATTCGGTTGAAGAAGAGTTAAAAGAATTAATAGCCTGTTATAAACTTATTATTAAACAACAAGTAATAGCCAAAAATCATATTGCAGCTTTAAAAGCAAAAAGAGAAAAGAGCTATTCAATTAAAGAGTTAGAATCACAGTATCAATTTTTAAAAAAGCAAGAATTAAAACTTATTAAACAAATTAAATCTATGATAAAAAAAGATGAGAAACTCCAAGAAGCATTTAAAAATATTCAAACAATTGATGGTATAGGAGAAATATCTGCAATAGTATTATTATCACATTTCACACAATATCCAAATGCCAATCAAAAACAAATAGTATCCCTAGCAGGATTAGATCCAATAGAAAAGAGTTCAGGAAGTTCAGTTAAAGGTAAGACTAAAATATCAAAAGCAGGTTCAAAAATATGTAGAGGTACTTTGTTTATGCCAGCAATGACATCTGTACGACATAATGAAAGATTAAAAAGTTTTTATGATAGGTTAAAAGAGAATGGGAAACACACAACAGTTATACAAGTTGCAATTATGCGAAAATTATTAATTATTGCTCATTCAATTTATAAAAATAATGAAGTCTATGAGCCAAATAGGATTTAATTCTTTTAATGATTATATTTATGTTTTTTTAAGGTGGCAACTCGTCGAAAAAGTGCATTTAGCACTTTTCTCTCCTCAAACAGTTTCGACTTTTTTTCACTTTAAATCATAAAAATCTCGGCTTTAACAAAGTCTGGACTATCCTAGCCACCAACTTTTGCAAAATATTTAAACTTTCATTCTTCTTCCCAACATCTGCAACTGCCGAAAAGATAAGAAAATATTTATGGTATGCGTGAGGACTGTTTGACTGACTAAAAGATATTGAATATACCTTTTATGAAGGAGTTCCGCAACGCAATAAATATTTTTCTATTTTTGAGGGGATTTGCGTAGCAAACAGTGAAGCCGTTGGTGGCTTTTTACATTACTTTTTTCCACAAAAAAGTGATAGAAGCGCAACTCTTTGCAAAAGAGTGCAAGAGAAGTTGTGCCCATGCAAATAGGTACAAGAAAAAAGACTAAAAGCTTTATCTTAAAAATTATCTATTTATTTCTTTTTTGATTTCTTCGATATACAAGTTAACATTTTTTGTCCAATTATAGTTAACATTTCTTCTCATTTCCATGTCAAAGCTATCAATATCAATTAATTCAAGTCTTTTTGATTTAAAAGCTTCCTCTCTTGCATCTTTTGTAAAATAAGAAGTGGTAACTAATACACATTTTGTTGCTATTTCTCGAGACAAAATTCCTAATAAACTTCTAATCAATCTAACACCAATATTTTTTTTAATATACCTTTTACACTCTATATATATTTTTTCTTGTTCTCTAAAATTATCTTTTTTTGCCAAAATATCATAACCACCATCACGAGTCCTTTGAGTAATAAATATTTGATATTCTTTCTTTTTATATAAATATGCAGTTAATAATTCAAAATCTCTAGGACTAATATCTTCTAAAATATTTTGTACTGGTAGTCTATGATTCATGTATTTAGCTTCTATTATTGATATTGCATCAAATAATCCCATTGCCCTTCCCTCAGGAAGAAATTGCACATGTGCCATAGAATAAGCTCTTAAAACATTAATTGCCATATCTGGATGATTTGGTAATAAATCAAATATCCATTCAATTGAAATCCATGGTTTTGAAAATAGTAAGTTTTTAATAAATACATAATTTTTAATATATTTATCTATTTCTTCATCATCTAATCCAAATATCCATTCTTCAAGTTGGGCATCACTACCAAGAGACATATTTTCTACAATAAGAAATTTTCTTAATAAAAATTTTATTTCTGAATCACTACGATTGTCAATTGAATTTATATATTCATGAAAATGCTCATCTGACATAAACTGATAATCTATTACATCAAAATCTTTTTCACTATTTTTTATAATTTTAAGCCATTTTTCTAAAGATATATTATTAGACATACAATTTTACCTTATATTATAATTAGTATAAATTTTATTATTCTAAATAAAGTATTTAGAAGCCTCAGCCTTGAGCTTCAAAAAAATCTCCTCAAAATCAGCAGGATAAACCCTCATCCCACCAATAGAACTTATAAAATTTGTATCACCTAACCATCTAGGCATTGCATGGTAATGAACATGTTGAGCTATTCCAGCACCTGCTGCTTTACCCAAATTCATACCAATATTTACACCTTCACAATTCATAGTATCTTTTAGTAAACAAACTGCTTGTCTAATTCTTACACTCATTCTATCCCAAATTTCAGCTTCTAGCTCTTCTATTTTATCTGTGTGAAAATGTGGTATTACCATTAGATGACCGGGAGAGTATGGAAACTTATTCATTACCACATAACAAAACTCATCATGGAAAAGTACATGATGTTTCTTTTCATCTAAATGTTTTGAAATATGGCAAAAGATACACCCTTCTATCTTCTCTTCTGTAACATAAGAGTATCTCCAAGGTGCGTATAGGTGTTCCATTTTTTGACTCCTTAAAAACTGTCCCAGTTTTGAAGGGACCTTATCTTTCTTCTACTTTTAGCAGGATTTTGTAAAAAAATCCTTAAAGTAGCAAATCCTATTTCATTTAATTTTATTTAAGTCATAGCTTAAATAAAATTAGGTGCATCATTTGCAAAAAGGATTAAATCTCCAGCTTGCGTTTTTGTTGCCAATGTATTTTCTAATTCACTTTTATCTTTTAATACAAAAAGTTTTTCATTATCAATATTTGAGCTTAAAAGTTGTGCATTTAGACTTCCTGTTATTATTGCATAATCAAACTTCTCATTAATCTCATTTGCCAAAAGAATATTAGCTTCAGAAGTTGACTCTACAAGTCCTGGAGTTACTATAACTTTTCTTCCCTCATGATGAGAGCAAATATGTATTGCTTCAAGCATTCCTTCAAGATTTCCATTAAAACTATCATCAATAATAATTTTACCACCTGCTTCTATCTTTTGAAGTCTATGTTCAACTTGAGGTAAGTTACTTAATGCCATTTTTATCTCATCTATGCTCATTCCAAGCTCATGGGCAACAAGAATAACAGCTGTTAAATTTATGGCATTAAAGCTTCCTAAGATTGGTGCACTAAAATGTTCTTGTTTCCCATTTATTACAATATCAAACCAGATTCCATCAAGATTTGACATTGTTACATGAAGATTCTCAGGAAACTTTACAATAGTCTCATAGTCTTTAATAGGTACTGATTCATGAACAAACCCTTTTATCATCTTTGGAGAGGTTAAAATCTCCATTTTTGTATGAATAATATTATCTAAGGTTTTAAAGTATTCTATATGCTGTTCTCCCACACTTCCTAAAACACAATACTCTGGTTCTAAAAAAGAGGTTATCTCTTCAATATCTCCACTTTGTCTAGCTCCAGCTTCTGCTATATAAATCTGTGTATCTAAAGGTAAATCTCTATTTACATCTAAAACTATACCACCAATAGTGTTTACTGATCTTGGAGTTTTATAGACTTTGAATTTCTTTTTTAATACATGGTATAGATAATTTTTAATTGAAGTTTTTCCATATGAAGCTGTAATTGCAATAGTTTTCAAAGAAGGAATTGTTGCTAGTCTATCTTTTGCTTTTCTCTTAAAAGCCATAAAAAGTATCTTCTCTAAAATATATGAGATAGTATATGAAAGGATTAAAGGGATAAATAAGATTGCTGAAGAGTTGCATTTTTGACTTGCCAAACATAAAGATATCATTGCAAAAGTAACAAAAAGCAAAATTAATAAAAATCTTTTTACACGCCCTGTCAAAACCAAAGGTCTATCTAGTTTTTTATTCCATAAAACAAAACTTGTCATAAAAACAAGATAAAAATATATTGCAAAATATAAACTATCTAAAATATGAAACAAAACAATTGGAGCTACAAAATAAGTAATATGCCATTGCCATTTGTGGTGTTTTAAAATTACTCTCTCAAGTCTATAGTTATACCATTGTAAGTTGGTTATTAAATACCAACCCAAAGACATTATCAAGACTATATGAGTGAATATATATAGATACTCCATTATTTAATTCCCTTTTCTATTTTTGAAGATATATTTTGTGCATATTTTAGAAAAAAGTAATGTCCATCTTTATAAGAGTCAAAGCTACTATTTTTTATCAATGAATGGATCTCTTTCCCAGCACTTAAAGAGGTAGCACTATCCTCTTCTCCCCAAAAAATCATACCATTTTTTTCATAAGAGATAAAATGAGCACTAAAATCCTCATTAACTACGTTTTTAAAAGTGCCATACATATTTTCACTCATTTTTTCAACATCTTTACTTCTAAAAGCTTTTGTAAGTTTTCCTAAACCTAATGATTTAAGAAGTTTTGCTAAAAAGATTTTAACTTTTACTTTTAGTGGTTTTTCTTCTAAAATACCTGCTGTGCTAAGAAGTATTAGATTATCTGGATTAAGTAAAGTTGCAACTTTTCCCCCAAAAGAGTGACCTGCAATTGCAACTACCTCAAAATTTAAAATCTCTAAAAAAGTTTTAACAATCTTGGCATACTCTTTTGTGTTTAAAGTGTATTCATTTGAACTTTTTCCAAACCCAGGCATATCAAGATAGATATGTTTAAACTCTTTTAAAAAAGGAGAAAAAGCTTGTTTCATAATCTCTTTATTTGAACCCCAACCGTGTAAAAATAGTATACATTTCTCTTGATTTGGGTTTAATATCTCATAAGAGATATCAAACTCTTTATTATCTATTTTTATACTCTTTAATGCCAACTATTTTCCTTTGGCACTTTGGATTTTATTTACATATTCGTATGTAATATTTATTTTTTTTGTTTTTGGAAGATTATTTGATAAAGAGGTTAAAGTTGAATTAAAATCACTGAAAAGATAGTTTGCCATAGAGCCAGGAATTGGGTTTATCTCATTTAAATAAACTTCATCTTCTAAAACAAAAAAATCACATCTAATCAATGAACCTTCAAAGATATTGTTATAAATCTTTTTAAAAGAGTCTTTGATTTTCTCTTCCATTTGTGTAGAGATATCAGCTTTTAAAGCTGTTGAAGTTCTTGCAAAATCTAAATATTTTTTATCAAAATCCAAAAATTCAGCTTTTTGTGGTTCCTCAATAATAGAAAATTTAAACTCTCCATTTATTTTGCAACCTGCTAGATTGTACTCTTTTATTCCAGCAATAAATGGTTCAATAATAATTGCTTCATCAAATTCAAAAGCAACATCAAGGGCATATTCTAATTCCTCTTTTGATTTTACAATTGAAACTCCTATTGAACTTCCCAATGTTGTTGGTTTTACTATTACTGGAAAATTTGATACTTCTATTTGATTATCTTTTGTATAATATTTATAATCAATTGTTTTTATATCACAACTATAAGCATAACCTTTTGTTAAAAACTTATTAATACTAACAGAACAAGCACTTTTTCTAGGTCCAATATAAGGAAGATTATATAACTCAAACATAGAAGAAAATAGTCCATCTTCCCCATCAGCGCCATGGGCAAGATTTAAATAAACATCAACATCTAAACTTTTTTGAGATAAAAGCCCTTTTTTTACAAAAGATCCCTTTTGTAAAGTTAAAGAGTCACATTTTTTATACTCCCCACTGCTAAAAAGTTTTGATTTTATTGTATTTGTTGGGATATGAAAAAAATCTCTATTTTGGTCACAAAAAATATATATTAACTCCTCTTTTAAAACATCTTTCATTGCAATAGCTGATACTATTGAGATCTCATGTTCATATGATTGACCACCAAAAACTATTCCTATTTTCACTATTTTCTCCTATTTTTGTAACAATTTAAGTGATTCTTTTACAAGATCACTTGTGTTTGTTGATTTGCAACTGTTTAATACTTTTGAAACTATATCTTTTTTAAACCCTAAAGATTCTAAAGCAAGTGAGGCTTCAAGCATTGCTGAAGAGTTACTACTATTCTCTCCATCTGAATCTATTACAAAACCAGAAAGCTCCACTAAAATTCTACTTGCTCCTTTTGGACCAATACCAGGAACTCTTTTTAGCATTGAAATATCTTTTGAAGTTACAATCTGGGCAAAAGAACTAGGTGTAAAGGTGGAACAAATTGCAAGGGCAACTTTTGGCCCAACTCCATTTATTTTTATTACCGTATCAAATAGTTTTTTTTCATTTATATCACTAAAACCATACAAAGATTGAGCATCTTCCCTTATAATATGTGTAATATTTAGCTTAACTTTATTTTCCGTTATTTTTGAGCTACAATTGACTGAAACGAACACTTCATAAACTACGCCATTTACGTTAATATGAAGAGATGTTGGCTCCTTTTTTTCTACTGTTCCTTCTAGTCCGATTATCATTATTTTTCCAAACTTCTAATTTATTTTATACTTTTTTTATATGTAATAAATGAATTAGATTATATAATAAATGAACTTAAATATTGGGGATATCAATAATGCTAAAATTAATAACAAAAAAGATTAGTAACAAAATTATATTTGCACTTTTTGTACTAATGTCACTATCTAGTTTGATTGTGACGTATTTTACGACACTACAAGTGAAAAATGATGCTATTGTTACAACAAAAGAGAATCTTGAAATGTTAAATACAGCAATTTTTCAAAGTTTGAGAAATGCTATGAACACTGGAGATCCTGCTCAAATTATGAAAGCAGAAGAAGAGGCAAAAACAATTAAAGGAGTAAAAAATCTAACAATTGCAAAGAGTCAAGCTTTAATTGATTTATATGCACCAGGAAGTGAATTTACAAATGATAAAGATATATTAAACTCTTTTAAAACAAAAGATAATCAGCTTTTAGAAGATGACAACAATGAGCACACACTTAGAATGATAAAACCAATGATTGCAACACAAGAGTGTCTAATGTGTCATGCAAATCAAGCAGAAGGGGATATAATTGGGATTATGGACTTAACTTTCTCGCTTGATGAATCAGATGGAAGAATTGGAGATTTAGTTATAGATATTTTACTAGCTTCAACAGTATTTGGATGGATTACAATTGGACTTATTTTTATAATTGTAAAAAGAGCTACAAAACCTATTCAGGCTTTAAAAGAGGGATTTAGAAATTTACTTCAAACAAATGACCCAAATATTAAACTTCAAGTTACTTCAAAAGATGAGATTGGAGAAGTAGCACACCTTTTCAATTCCTATATGGAAAAGGTAAATGAAGGGCTAAAACAAGACGAAATTGTTATTGAAGAGGCAAATGATATTTTAGAAAAAACAGGAAATGGTTTCTTTGTTTATAAAGTTGAAGCTAAAGCTGCAAACCCTTATGTTGAGGATTTAAAAAACAAACTTAACACTATGATTTCGCACACAAAAGAGACTTTAGATAAAATCAACATAACTTTAAGAAACTACTCTGAATCAAAATTTGATTATAAAATTGATGATAGAGGAATTTATGGAGATTTAGGTTCTTTAACTGCTGGTATTAAATTAGTAGGGAATAACACTTCTGAAATTTTGGCAATGATTATGAATACAGGAGATGCTTTAAATAAAAATACTCATACTCTTTCAGGAGCATCAAATAACCTTTCTAAATCATCAAGCCAACAAGCAGCTTCATTGGAAGAGACTGCTGCTGCATTAGAAGAGATAACTGCAAATATCCAAGGAAATACTCAAACAACTATTGAGATGTCAAACCTTGCAAGTGATGTTACAAAAGCTGCACATACTGGACATGAGTTTGCAAACAAAACTGCTGTGGCAATGGATCAGATAAATACTCAAATATCTTCTATTAATGAAGCTATTGAAGTAATCGATCAAATTGCATTCCAAACAAATATTCTTTCACTTAATGCAGCTGTTGAAGCTGCAACTGCTGGTGAAGCTGGAAAAGGTTTTGCTGTTGTTGCACAAGAGGTTAGAAATCTTGCAAGTAGATCTGCTGAAGCAGCAAAAGAGATTAAAGAGCTGGTTGAAAATGCAACAAGTAAAGCTGATGAAGGTAAAAAAATATCTGATGAAATGATTCAAGGATATGAAATACTTAACAAAAATATCAAACTCACAATTGAAAAAATTGACCACGTTGCAAATGCTTCAAAAGAGCAAGAGAGAGGTATTATTCAAATTAATGATGCAGTTAATACACTAGACCAAGCAACACAACAAAATGCACAAGTTGCAGAAGAGATTTCTAAAATGTCTAGTGAAATTGCAAATATGTCTAGCTCTCTTGTAACAGCGGCTTCAAGAGCAAGTTTCTTAGAAGAGGCAAGAGAAGAGGTATGTAATGTTGATTTAGTATATGATACTGCCAAACTCAAAGTAAATGTATTAACTGTTAAAGATAATGTGTACTCAAAACTTGGAACTTATGATAAATGGGTTGCCGAAAACTCTAAAGAGATAGATACTTGGATCCAAGAGACTGTAACAAATAATAATGAATTAAATCAAGAAATTTTAACTAACTTAAAAGAGTTAAATAGTAATTTAAAAACTAAACTTCAAGCTCTTATTGATGCAAATGCAAGAAAAGAGCCAAATAGTGTATTAAATCAAAAAGCAAAAGAGATAGAAATAGAGTCTCTTAGAATATTTGGTACACTAAATAATCTGAAAAAAGACGCATGTAAATAGTTAAGATTAATCAATAAAAAGTTAAACTTTTTATTGATTATTTCTGCATACTTTTAATTAAAGCCTCTAACTCATCATTATCTAAAACTTCAGAGTTGTCAGTGTCTCCTGCTATATATTTTGCAGAACTAGCAAGATTAAATTCACTTGAATCAATATTATTGTTTTCACAAACAAAATTTACTACTCTTTCAATTCTTTGTCTATATAAATCTTGATGTTGCAGGATTCCATAAGAACTAGATATTACTTCATCTATTTTTGACATTTTATGTTGTGGTAGGTCTAGATCAGTAAGAAACTCCTCTATTTTTTCAAAGTTTTCATAAATAGAAATTGAGTTAGCTTCAGACTCTTTAATTACATCACATAACTCTTTAATCAACTCTTCATAAGTCATTTCTCTTCCCCTATTTTATATATTATTAAAGTTTATCTTTTTTATACTTAAACAAAATAATAAAAAGAGTGATGAACTTATGGTTTATTTTCTAATGAATAACTTCAGAAATAAACTCTGTTGCGTATGAACCTTTTGGAAGATAAAAAGATAATTCCATCCAATTTTTATCCTCTTTATAGTTTGATTCAACTTCACTTGGAAAGATCCAAGCAAATCTTCTAGCACCATCTTCAAAGATTTTTTTATCAAACTCTTTCTCTATTTCATAAGCAGAACCTTCAGATTTTTTTACTCTTTTACCACAAAGAAGGCCTGTTGGAACTCTATCTTGTTCAAAAAATTTATTTGCTTCAGCTTCCATATCTTCCACATAAAATATTTTTCCATAAGGATAATGACTCATTAAATCTCCAAGCATAAGTTTGAAAGGATGTTTTTGTTTTTTCATACTTTTTACCATATCAAGGGGAAGGTTCAATTTTTTGTATATTTCATTTGCTTCAAAAGCGTCAACTAATTTTGAAAGCTCTATTCTTTTTGAGAGCCAAGAGTTAAAAAGATGGCTTTGATAAGCATTAACATACATCTGTTTTAATTTTCTATCTCTCTCTTTTAACTCTCCATTTATTATCGCTTCACCTTTTTTGTAGTTATCCCCTTCAATTCCAAATCTTTGAAATCCAAAATAGTTTGGCATTCCAAACTGTGCTATTTTAGAGACTGCCTCTTCAATCTTTTTTGCATCTAAAGGCGTAACTCTTTTTAGTCTTATAAAAAAGCTATTACCTTTTAAGTGCCCTACTCTAATCTTATTATTATGTTTTGTAGTCTCTAAAATCTTTATATTATCGTGATTAAATTTTTCTAGATTCTCTTCACAAGATTTTGGAATAGAGATATGTTGAATAGTCATTGCATTTTTATCTTTTAATCCAGCATAACCTATATCTCTTGCTTTACAACCTAACTGCTCAGAAAAAATTTGAACCGCATCCCATGTTGTTAAATCTTTTTTTCTAAATTTAATTATTAGATGTTCTCCCTCTCCACTAAACTCATATAGTGGCACTTCTGTAACAACAAAGTCATCCTTAGTTTGTTTAAATAAAACATCAATCTTTGAATGAGATAGATATCTTTGTAAATTTTCCAAATAGTTTTCCTTTAATCAAAATGGTGATTTTTACAATCACACTTAAATTTTCCATCAATAGCTTTTGCAAAAATATTTAGTTGTACTTTATATTTTTTTGCAATAGTTTCAATCTTCTCTTTATATTTTGGTGAAAAAGAGAAAAGAAGTTCATACTCTTCTCCTGAACAACCAACCTCTTTAGGGATTTCATATAAAAATTCAAACCCTTTTTTACTTCTTTTTGACATTCTTTCAAGTTCAAAAAACAAACCATCTGAAATATCCATAGAGGCATTTATATATTTTGAAACCTCATAAAAGAATTTTGCATTCAGTTTTGGCTCAATAAACTTTGAAGAAGAGGAGATAGCTCCTCCATTCAAAAGAGTCTCTAAATCTTTTTTACAAGAGCCTAAAGTGCCTGTAAAACATAAATAATCATCTTTTTTAATTCCACTTCTAAGTTTAGGCTTTTTTGTTTTTGAGATAATTGTTATACTAATATCTAATTTTGTATTTGAGATTGTATCTCCACCAATTATCTCAAGGTCATACTCTTTTGCAACCTCTAAAAAACCCAAAGACAACTCTTTTATCTCTTTTTTTGAATACTCTTTAGGTATGGCAACAGTTAATAGTGCATATTTTGGTTTTGCATTCATAGCAATTGCATCTGAAATATTTACAAGCATTGCTTTTCTTGCAATTTGCTTTAAAGAAAACCACTCTTTTTTAAAGTGTATATTTTCAAAAAAGGCATCATTGCTATATACAAAGCCATCAATAACTGCACCATCATCACCAATTATTTTTGAAGCTTTATTAAACTGTTTTATAAAAAAATCTTCTTTGTTCATGGGCGAATATTACCATATATAAGCTTGTTTTCTGATATTTTTCTTAAGTGTATTTTTTAGGATAAAAATTATCCTAAATACTTTAAATAAATAATGCTATAATCTTTGTCAATATTTTATTTAGGAGAAAAATTATGCCAAAAATTAACAAATATGTTGATATTGACACTGTAGAAAGAGAAGCAAAAAAAGATTTAATTGATAGACACTCACCTTTCATCCACTGTGCTGCTACTGCAAAAAAAGGGGAACCATTTGAAGTTACAGTTAAAATGGGAAATGAATATACTCACCCAGATGATTTTGATCATTATATTGAGTCTGTTTCATTATTTAATGGAGAGACTTTATTAGCAAAAGCTACATATGTACCAGGAACTTTAGGTAATGTTAAAGCTCATAATACTACTACATTTACAATTATTCCAACTGGAAGCAAACTAAACCTAGTAGCTCATGGTTACTGTACAAAGCATGGTATCTGGGAAGGTACACCTGTAGAAGTAAAAGTAGCTGAATAAGTTATAAACTATTTATACTAAATTATTAAAAGGCAAGAGGTTTTTATCTCTTGCCTTTTTTATTTTTGTTAAAACACCCAGCCAGCTTGAACTAAAAACTTAGAGTTATAATCTGGCTCACTTGTAATAGTGTCACTATTCATTTTCCAAGCCATATATGAGTTTACAAAGAAGTCTTTATAAGTTACATAATAAGAGATACCTATATCTTGTAGGTCTATATCTATTCCTGTAACATTTGTATTATTTGCAGCATAAGCTCTTGCTCTATCGTAAAAAATTCCAACTGTATGAGAATAGTTATTGATATTTGGTAATAAATATTTAGCCTCAATTGTTGCTACATATCCATTTTCTGCACTAGCTTCACTTGTAGGATATACTTTTACCCCTTGACTTCCTCCAATAGATAAATCTTCACTTCCGTCTAAATTCTTTTTAGAAAGAGCGTGTTGATATTTTAATGTTCCTTCTAATGAGATTCTTGGTGTAAAAGATATTGATTTAAAAGCTTCAAAATAGAGTTTTGAATAAGCACCATTTGTATCAGCTCCTGCCATATCATTTTGCAAATCTGCTTCATTATCAAAACTTAGGCTACCTCTTGTTAAAGAAGCTAAAAATGTTGTACTTGTAGGAAAAGAGTTTATTACTTCAGAATTTGAATAATCCAAAGATAGAGTTGCTACATTTATCTCTTTTTCTGAGCTGTCATTTGTTGATCTTATCTCATCTTTGATTCTTTTATTATCAAAGTTAAATTTTAGATATAGATTTCTATCTCTTTGTCTTATTATAGGATACGACAAATTTACATTAAAATCTTTTAAATACCCTTTTGCATCTAAATTTGCATATTTATCGCTAAGTTTATAGTTAGTATATGAGTAACCCAAACCACCTTTTAGTCCACTTGGATGAAGCAGTGTTTCATATGCTCCACTTAGATATTTTAATCCACCTGCATTACTTTGCAATCCCACAAAAGAGAGTTTATCTCCAATTTTAAAAGGAGAGTTAATATCAACTCCAACCATTGCTCTATTTTTATTTGTATATCTACTTCCAAAATTATCAAGTACTATATATCCACTATAGTCGTTTGTTGCAGAAGTTTCTATATCAAAATCACTACTTCCAACTTGACTTCCTGGTTTTACATTTGCTTTTGTTACTATTACTCCAGAAAGATCATTTGCAATTAAAATACTTCTCTCTAAATTTTGAGTTGATATTATTTTATCTTTTTTAGATTCATCAAAAATAGATTGAATAATACTATCTTTTACTTTTGAATTATTTATTATATTGTATTTACCTATTTCACCTTCAACAACTGCTATTTTTAATACTCCATCTTTCATATCTTGCATTGGAATATAAGCTCTTGCTACAAAATAACCTTTATCTCTATAAAGTTTAGTAATAAGTGTTGCTACTTCTTGCATATCAGAAAAACTTAACTCTTTATTTTTATATGAAGAGATTTTTTCTAATATTTCACTACTACTTATTTTACTATTACCCTCTATTTGAAAATCTTTTACTAATACTGTTTTCCCACTTTTATCATCACGCATAGGAGAAGTTACTTTTTTTACACCATCAATCTCTATTAGCTCTTTTTTATCTTTTACTATATTTTTAGGTGGGTTTATCTCTTTTATTATATTCCCAACTTTTGGAGATTCAACCCCGAACAGCATTGTCGAGCTTATTAGTGATAGTGTTATTATTTTATTTATTCTTTTCATCTTTTCTTTTTCCTTAGCCTAATTCTTTTTTAAAAATTTTTTTCTTCTACTACATAAAACTCTTGATCTACTCCACTTGGAAGATTTACTCCTCCATTAATCAACATAACAAGAGAGTTTTCTCCTAAAGGAACATTTACTGAGTTTTCACCTGCACTATTTTGTAATTGGCTTAATGTTACTAATTTTGTATCTTCACCAGCTTCAGCTTTTGCAACCACATTAACACTTTGTCCATTATTAATTTGTACATTTGTTTTTGTATTTGGTTCAAATTTAGGAGCTGTTGCTAATTCAGGTTTTTCAACTTTTACAGTAGTTTGATTTGCAATTGGCGTGATTATTTTTTGTATCTCTTCTTTGTTATTATTAGTTGTTGGTTCTGGTACAGAAGGAGCTTTATAACCAATGAAAACCCCTGAACTTTTTGTTACAGTTCCTGCTGCATTTAATTGAACAACATCTGTTCCTTGTTTTGTTGTAATTACGTCATTTTTTACATTAATATTTGAAGAGAGAGTATCAACAATTACTGTTCCTGTTGATGTGATACCTTTTGAGTTGTTTATTGTACTAATTGTAACATCATCTTTATCTTTAAATGTAAGTGAACCTATTGGAGTTGATGTTATACCTGCTGCTAATACATCTACATCATTATCATCACTATCTAAAGTAAAAGTTCCAGAACCAAGAAGATTTAAATTTTTAGCTATTACATGTCCTGTTCCTGTATCTTCTACTGTTCCATTACTCTCTATAGTTAATGTTTTACCTCCAACATCTACAGTATTATTGATATCTACACCTGTAGTTTTTCCTATTAATGTTAAATCATAAGTTGTTGAAATGTCTCCTGCTGTACTAACTTTTCCTGTATTGTCATCACCAAATACTACTTTTGAAAATCCACTAATTTTAGATAATTCTGTATTTGTAATATCAAGAGTTGAAACATCTGCATTATCAACACTTCCACCAATTTCAATATTCTTTCCTGCAGTATTTTGTTTTAAAGTAAGAGTATTTGTACCATTAATAGCTGCATTTAAAGCAATTTTATCTGCTGCAACTTTTAGTTCACTTGATCCTGCATTTACAGTATTATTAAAGGTAACACTTGAACCACTAAAAGTTTTATTACTATAGGTGGTTACATTATCTATATAAAGATTAGCTCCTAATGCCTGTCCTCCCGAAGCATCCCAAGAACCAGCAACAAAAACAAATTTGTAATTACCAGAACTTGCTGCTGTTACTGAAGCAGGAGCCCAGTTTGTTGTTGCACTTCCATTTGCACCAGTCTCATTTAGTATTACTTGTGTTGCCCCGGTATCAACATTTATAATATATCCAAAAACATCATATGCATCACTACCACCACTTGCTTTCCAAGTAAATGATACACCATCTCCTTCTTGTAATGAAACTGTATTTTCACTTACAACATAAGGTCCATGAACCACCCCATACCCTTCATCCACATCTCCACTAGAGTATGTTAATTGTAGAGAATATGATGAACTATCACCTGTATCATTTGAAAATGCATGAGTATAGTTACCCGTTGAATTATAATCATCATATGCTCCATTATTACTGCTAGAGTTTGTACTTGGAACAATTGTTGGTAGAGAATTATCATTAGGAGTATTTACACCTGCAATTACGCTACTTCCATTAAGTTTAATATTTCCATCAACAATGCTCCAGCCTGTTGCATCACCTGATTCAAAATCATTATTAGCAAACTGTGCAGTTGATAAAGAGTTGATTACTGTATTATATGTTTGTTCTGCGGTTGTATTGATATAGTGAAGTTTTGTTCCTAAATCTAGTTGTCCAGCAGTAACTGTTAATGATTTTAATTTTGAATTTAATCCAACATCATCGTATAAAGTTACTTTTCCTGTACCGGCATCAACTACTAAAGGTGTTTCTCCTGCTACAGTACTATCTATTTGAGTATTTACTGTAAGATCACCATTATTTGTTTTGATTGTAGTTCCAGTACTTCCACTAATTAGTACTTCTCCACTTCCATTGCTATCAGAATCAGCTGCTAAAACTACATTTAATTCTTTAGCATTACTACCTTGTGTTGCATCAATAGATACTCCATCTGCAAATACTATATTATTATCAGCTTGTAAAGTTAAAGTTCTCTCCGCACCTAAATCTGCTGTTGTAATAATGCTACTGTTTACATAGATATTTCCATCACTTCCACTCTCATTTGCAGATGTATCTACATCTGAATAATTTGGAGTATCTGTCTCAATTGTTACATTAGTAGTGCCAAGTGCAGTTAAAATTGCAGTTGCTAATGTTGAATCAATAGTTATATTAACAGGGTCAATTAACCACTCTTCTGCACTAATAGTTGCACCATCAAATATTCTAAAATCTCTCCCAGAAGTCTCCACAAACCCATCAGTAGCATTAATAATTCCACCAACTTGAACTTCACCTCCATGGGCAAAGAGTTCTACTTTACCAGTAACATCATCTAAGCTATTTGCTTCAATAACACCTGTATTATTAACCACCCCTTTTAGTAACTCATTTACTGCATTGGTTGTAAGATATATTTCTCCACCATCTGCTATGATAGTTCCTGAGTTTTTAACTAAAGCATCTAATACTCCCTTGTCAACTGTTAGGTTTACTAATGAGTTTCCATTTAGATTTATACTATATTCACTTGCTCCAACTAAATGAACATCTCCTTTTATAGCTTTTATTACGCCACTATTTTGTACCTCATTTGAAGCAAATACTACATATCCAGAGTTCTCTATATTTATTGTTCCTTGGTTTATAATAGAACTTGTAGAATCTCCTTTAAAACTATAGTTTCCACTTTGGAAATCTAAATCAGAGATATTTTTTGTTGTTGCTAATAATCCTGAAGTATTTATTGAAGCATTTTTACCAAATAAAACCCCATTTGAATTTAATATCCAAACTTGTCCATTGGCATTAAGTGCTCCATTTATAACTGAAGTTTCATTACCAACTACTCTATTTAGAGTAATTGAGTTTACATTTGGTTGATTAAAGTTTACTATTTCATTTTTATCAATACTAAACTTATTCCAATTAATACTAGCTTTTTGTGAAGATTGATTAATATTAGTTACACTACCACTTTGATTAATTGTAGCAGACCCACTTGTTACAACTCCTCCACTTGGAGCAGAGAAAAGTGAAGTAGTTGTAAGTAAGGCACTTACTACTAAACTTATTTTCCCACCTTTTAGTATTCTAAAGGCATTTTTATATTCATGCATATTTTTCATTAAATTCACCTAGCTTGAAATTTTTAACATTTTAACATTTTCCTGACGGAATTCTGACGGAAAAAGTAGCATGGATATGCTATAATATGGTTATTTTTTGGAGTAATAATGCTAAAAATTATCACTGTTTTTCATCTATTTTTTATCATTTTATTTGCAAATAATTCCACATTAATAATAAATAATAAAATTCCAATTTATGACGATTTTGAAATTTACTATATAAAGGATTATTCAAAGAGTCTGAGTATAAAAGATATAGAAAAAAAAGAATTTAATAATTTTATTAAAAATGGTTTTTCATTAGGTTATTCCAATAATACAACTTGGATAAAAATTGATATTTCAAATAAAAGCAATAAAAAGAATTTTATTCTAACTTTAAATGAAACTTTTTATGAAAAAGCTAATTTATACTATAAAAAAGATGGAAAATGGATAAAAAAAGAGAATGGACTACTTACTTATATAGATAAAAGAGAAGTCTCATATAATAAACTATCTTTTATTTTTGACCTAGTTCAAAATGAAAGTAGCAGTATATATTTAGAAATTTATGGAAAATATTCCTATTTTGGGAAAATAATAATTTATGATGACACCTATTTTAAACAAAAAAACTTTTTTGATTCAAATAATTTTTATATCTTTATCTTAGGAATTACATTTGTTATTCTTTTTTTTACAATTGGTTTATGCCTAACATTAAAAGAAAAAATATACTATTATTATGCAAGTTACATCTTTTTTAATATCATCTTTCTAATAAAAATAAGTGGAATTCTCACCTACTTAGACCTACAAAAATATATTTATGTTCTAAATATGTCTGGGGCATATTTAGGTGCTTTTTTGATTTTATTCTCTATTGAATATTTGGAGATAAAAACCTATTTAAAAAAATATTATTCTGCATTAAGATTAAGTTCACTACTATATTTTTTTATTGGTTTTATGTTTTTCTTTCAATATGAACCTTGGAATAGAATATTAAACAGTGCATCACTACTTATTACTTTAGTTTTATTGCCCCTATCTATTTATATATACTATAAAGGAAATAAAAAGAGTATCTATTATACTTTTGCACAAATTATCTTTTTCATCTTTGCAATACTCTTTCTTTTAATGATAGCCGGTGTTTTAGAGTATAACAATTACACAAGATATGGAATTGCTATTGGAAGTACTTTAGAGAATTTAATCTTTCTAATTCTTATTATTAAAAGATATGATGATTTAAAAGAGTCACAATTAAAAGCACAAAATGAGCTACTAACTATAAAAAATAGTCAAGAAGAGCTCTTAAAAAAAGAGGTGGAGGCAAGAACAAAAGAGCTTTTAATTGCTAATAATAGATTATCAGATTTAGTAGAAGAAAGAGAACTTTTATTAAAAGAGATATTACATAGAGTTAAGAATAATTTCCACATGATAATAGGTATGCTTTGGTTCGAAGAGCAAAAACATAAAGATACAAATATATTTTCTGATTTAACAAATAGACTGAAATCTATGTCAAAGATTCATGAATACCTTCTTAAAGACTCAAGTAATATTAAAGATATAGATGTAAAGTCCTATTTTAAAGAGGTGATTCAAACTATTGTTGATACCTACACAAATAAAAAAGTTGATATTATTTACTCTATCCCTGATTTACAAATAAAATTTGACAATGCCATCTCTTTGACTATAATAATAAATGAGATTGTAAATAATTGTGTTAAGCACAATGATAGTTTGGATAATATAAAAATTTTTATTACCTTAGAAAAAAATGATGAAATTGTACACTTGCAAATAAGAGACAAAGGAAAAGGATTTGATATAAACCAGATAAATGAAGGGCTTGGTCTTAAATTAATAAAAGACTATGCAAAAAAATTAAAAAATTCTACATATAACTTTAGTATTGATGAAGGAATGCTTTTTAACTTGGAATATAAAGAGGAAATATGGAATATAAACTTTTAATTGTAGAAGATAATACTATTGCCTATGAGTATCTAAAAGGTATTCTTCAAAAACTTAATTTTAAAAATATTTACCATGCTAATGACTCTTCTACGGTTTTAGATATTGTAAAAGATACTCATATTGATCTTATCTTTATGGATATAAATATAGATGGTTCTTTAGATGGGATAGAGTGCGTAAAGATGTTAGATAAAGAGTATTTTATACCAATAATCTATACAACAGCATATGCAGATTCAAATACAATTGAAGAGGCAAAAAATGACAATGTATTTGGATATTTGATTAAACCCTTTTCAATGGATAGTGTTGAAGCAACACTTAAAGTGGCTCTAAACCTTATGGAAAATCTAAAAAAGATAAAAAAAGAGAAAGAAATAGGTTCTAAAAAGATAGAAAATATAAAGTTAAAAGATGGTTATGATTACTGTATAAGCTCAAAAACCTTAACTTTTAAAGGGCTTGTAATTAATCTTACTAATAAAGAGATGTTAATTTTAGATTTTTTATGCAAGAACCCAAATCAAAGGATATCTTATGAAACACTAAGGGAAGAGATATGGTTTGCAAAAGAGATATCCTCTTCTACAATTAGAGATACAATTTCAAGACTTAAAAAGAAAGTTCCAACACTTTGTATTGAAAATATATCAAACTATGGTTATGTCTTAAAAGTATGATTTTATAGTTAAAATATTTGGTACTATTTTGATACACTTTTCCCTTATAATTGTAGTTATAGGAGGTTGCTATGTTTACAAATATAGAAAACCTAAAAAAATATACACTCTTATATGTGGAAGATGAAGAGACAATAAGAACAAATGTTGTAAGCTGTTTAGAGTATATATTTAATGTTGTTGTGGCAAAAGATGGGAAAGAAGGGGTTGAAAAATTCAATTCATCTGAAATTGATTTAATTATTACAGATTTAAATATGCCAAATAAAGACGGACTTTCAATGCTTAAAGAGATAAAAGAGATTTCGCCTTTAATTCCAACAATTGTAACTTCAGCATATGATGAAGAGGTAAAAGATAATCTTCAAAGCTTGGGGATAACGAAATTGCTTAAAAAGCCATTTAATGTTAAAGATTTAATTGCAAATTCAATAGAGATGTTAACTATAAAATAGAGAGACTAGAGAGACTAGAGAGATTAGAGAGACTAGAGAGATAACTCTAGTCTTTTTTTTAATATTTTACTCTTTCAAAAGAGCAACAATAATCTACTAAAGATGTCACTCTTAACTTATATTTACAATTTTGTGCAATTTCAATACTTGCAGGAGCTACATATTCAACCCAATCTTCAGCTGGTAACATAACTTCTAATGCACCTGAGTTAATATCAATAATTGATTTATTTACAGTATTTAGTTCATATACTCCTGGTAGCATAATCCCTAAAGTTTTTTTACTTCCATCTTGGAAAGTAATACTTCTGCTAGTGATATTTCCATCATATAGAATGTTTGCTTCTTTTCCAATTGAAACATTATTGAATTCCATCAATTTCCCTTTTATAAAATAAAATTTTTGTAATACTACCATAATATTTATTTGAAGCAAATTTCTAATTTTATTTTGTTATAATTTTTCATATTTTTAAATAGAAAGTTTTATGCAGGGCTATATAATAGAGATTAAAACAGTTAAAGATGACGATTTAATCGTATCAATCTTAACTGAAAACCATATTTACACCACATATAGATTTTATGGAGCTAGACACTCAAATATCAATATTGGCTACAAAATAGATTTTGAGCTTGAGTCAAATCTAAAAAGCTCTATTCCAAGACTAAAGGATGTTATCCAACTTGGTTTTCAATGGATATTTGACAATGAAAAACTCTATTGCTGGCAAAGATTTATAAAGCTTTTTTACCCTCATTTAAAAGATGTTGAAACCATAGATGATTTTTATTTTAATCTTTTAGAAACTCTTTGTCATAAAATGATTAAAGAAAATAGTAAAAGAGCAATTTGCAAAGCATATCTTTTTCTCCTTGAACACGAAGGAAGATTACATAAAGATTTGCACTGTTTTTTATGTGAAAAAGAGATAAAAGAGAATATCTCATTGGTTAGAAGTTTTATGCCTGTACATGCTTCATGTACTTATAGCAGAGCTTTTGAGTTTGAAAAAATAAAAGAGTTATTAGATGAAAAAAGCCTAATTGCCTTTAGTGATGATGAAATTGATTATTTATGGAAAATAGTACTTCAAGGACTGTAAGTTTAAAAATAATATAATTGTTAGTATATATTATTAATAGGATTTAAAATGTTTATTCATCAAGAGAAAGATATATTAAACTTTATAGATGAAGAGGGGGAAGATCATAAAGTATCTCAACTTTTAACTAAATACAATATAAAAATTTCAAACTCGCTTATTTATAGTTTACATGATGATTATTCTGCCTTATTAAATTATATTGATGAATTATATTTTAATGAAAAAGATATTCCAAGTGACATTGTAGAAGAGTTACTAAATAATCTTAATTTTAAATCTTTTATTATTTATGCTTTAGAAAAAAAGATGAATAGCATTATCAATGATAATGCAACTATTATTTTTAAAGAGATTTCAACAATTATTGATATTCTCTCTTTTGGTAAAAAATTCTCTATTTTCAATAGCTACAACTCTTATAATCTTGATAATCTATCTTCTTTGTTTAAAGAGTATGAAGAGAGATTAAAGATTTTATATGAAGCTAATAGAGATGATTTTGAGATAACTTTTAAGCACTATACTATTTTAATAGAGGTTATAAATGAGTTATGTTCAATAAACTCACTTGATATTCTTAGAAAAAAGAGTATTAAACCTTTAGTTGAGATAATTACAGAGACTATTAGTATGTCAAAATTTAATATTGAATTAGATAGTGAAAAAATAAATATATTAAACAATATTTTAGGGAAACTTCTATTTTTCTATTCTCATGTTCCATATATTGACACAGCAAACAAAGACTCTTCATACTTAATTGAAGAGTTCCATTTTAATTTTGAGAAGATTTGTTATGGTTATGATCTATCAAAAAATACAGGATTTGGTCTAAATGTAGATGAAAAACCTTTTTATAAAATCTTTTTAAACTCAACAACAACCTTACTTTTAACACTTCTATATAAACTTAAATATAACTATTCAAGTGAGGATTTTTCAAATACTGAAGAGCTAAACCAGATTATAACTCTTTATAAAAATGAGATTAAGCACAAAAAAAATCATAATGTAGAGACTCTAGAAGATTTAAAAAAAGATCTTTTGGAAAATTATATCTATATCTATGATGAAAATGTTAAAGAGAAAGACCATCTTTTTATTGTTGATGAATTTTTAAATAATGAAAATTTCAAAAGTGTATATTTGTCAATTCTACATACTACAATTCTTTTTAGTACGCAGATTCAAGAGGAAAAATTAATTTCAGTCTTAGAAAAATTTAGTTTATCTCAAAAATATAATAACGATTACCATGAATTTTTAAAACTTAGTATTTGTGATGTTATCATTACTAAATTTATTGCTCAAAGAAAAATAACTTTAAAAGATGAATTAATAGATAAAATTATAAATTATATTCATAAAAATAGAACTGCATCTCATCAAATGTCAACATATGCAAAACTTTATTTGACAATATCTTTATATTACTCTTTTTCAGATAATTACAATTGTATTGAAAAATCAAAACTCTACTATTTTTATTATGTTAGTGTAAATGGTTATGAACTTCTTGATAATGAATATTCAAAAATAAATAGAACTATACTGATAAACCATGGAAATCAACATATAAATGAACTAAATTTAGAAAATGTATTAATCTCAGATGCAAAATGTTTAGAAGTTGGAGAGAATGCACTTAATAAATATTTTGTTCAAGAAGAGATGAATAAAAAGAATAGAGTAAATCAAAAACTCTCAAATATCGTTACACAAATATTTACAGATAAAAACTTAGATAATGAGCTTTTAAATAAAGAGATAGAGAACTTTATTTCAAATGAGATTTTCTTTGGTCTAACTTTTGTATCAGTTGATGGTTTATGCAAGCAACAGTGCACTCTTGTTGATATTGGATATGAAAGAATAAGTATAACTCTATTTGATGAGTATAAATTAAGAATTGCCTACTCAAAGGTTTTTAAACAAGTTTTTGAAAGACTTTACATAGACAATAGTGATTATATAAAACAAAATATTATAAATCTTATTATTTGCTATTTAAGAAGTAATCTTGTTTACAATGACTCTGTTACAGGACTTAGAAATCATGAAAAGTTTAAAACTGATATTTTAAAAAGAGATGACAAAGAGTTTATTTTAGTACAACTTTATTATGAAGATCTTTTTAGATTAAATAAAACATATGGATATGAAAAAATAAATCATTATTTTAGAGAGTACATTAAAATTGTAGAAAAAATCACCCCTTTATATAGATTCAATGGACCAAAAATTGGTTTTATAGTTGAAAATAGTAAAAAATATAAAGCACTAATTGAAGAGATAAAAAATATTGAAATGCTAGTAATGGATGAATTAATAAATCCAAGACTGACTATTGCTATAACTTGGGGAAATAAAAATAATATTTTAGAAAAAGCAACACTATGCTTAAACTTTGCAGAAGATAGTAAAGAAGGATATTATGAGTTTAAGTAATTAAGATTTACTCTTAATTACTCATCTAAAAGTCTATCTTGTAGTTTTTCTATAGAGGTTTCTAAGTTTTTAGTTTCTAAATTAAAACTTTTTGCTTTAGCAATCCCATAACCAATGCTCTCTTGTGAAAAACAATCTCTAATATTACAAATTGATTTTAATACAAAAAGAATTTGACTTTTTTGTAAATATTCAGGATTACAGTTATCTAGATCATCAACTTTTTCAATAACATTAATCAGATTATCACTTAAATTCCAATGTTTAAAAATTCTTGCCGTAACTTCAGAAGTTGTTAATCCTATAGTTTCCATTTCACATTGGGCAATTGGTTTACCTGTGGCAAGAAGCTCTTGAAACTCTTCAACTTTGTTGTTTGAAGCTATAATATCAGCAATAACGAACTTTCCTGATTCTTGTAATAACGCTGGTAAAACAAGCTCCTCTTTTAAATCAAAAGAGACTCTACCTAACCACAAAGAAGCCAATGTTGTTGCCAAATTTGAGGCTTTCATAAAATCATCACTATTAATCCCATATGGAGACAAATTTGTTTTCAATAGATTTTGTATAGTTCCACCAATAGCTATTGAAATAGTAAAATTAATCCCCAAAAGGTTTATCGCTTTACTTACTGTCTCAACTTTACTTCTAAAACCAAACATTGCAGAGTTTGAAACTTTTAGAAGGGTTGAGACAATAAGAGCATCTTTTTCAATAATTTTCAAAAGATCATAAGGCTCTTTTTCTTGTTGTTGTCTAAACTCTTCAATTTCTATAACAGTCTTAGGTAAAGGAGGAAGAGATTCAATTTTTTCAATAATATTTTCTGTCACGATTAACTCCTGCTTTATTAGATAATAATTATATCTATTTTTAATTACCTTATCAAGTATTGAATCTAAAGTGCATTACATCGCCATCTTGAACAATGTATTCTTTACCTTCAAGTCTCAATTTCCCAGCCTCTTTACATTTAGTTTCACCACCAAAATTTACATAATCTTCATATGAAATAACTTCAGCTTTGATAAAACCTTTTTCAAAATCATTATGGATAACTGCTGCTGCTTGTGGAGCTTTTGTCCCTTTTCTAATAGTCCAAGCTCTAACTTCTATTTTACCTGCTGTAAAGTATGATTGAAGTCCAAGTTTGTCAAATGCTTTTTGAATAATTTGTTCCAAACCTGACTCTTGAACACCTAAATCAGTCAAAAACTCTTTTGCCTCTTCATCTTCAAGTCCCACTAACTCTTCTTCGATTTTTGCACAAAGCATAATAACATCTGCACCAACTTCTTGCGCATATGTTCTTACTGTTTCAACATACTCATTACCGCCATTTGCCAATGAATCTTCATCAACATTTGCCCCATAAATTACATCTTTATTAGATAAAAATCTAAGTTCTTTATCTAAAAGGATAAACTGCTCACTATCTTTATCTTCAAAAGTTTTTACAGGTTTAAGTTCATCAATATGTTTATATACAGCTTCTGCTACAACTAACATTGAAGCTGCTTCTTTTGAACCTTTTGATTGTTTTTTCAGTTTATCAATCTTTTTTTCCAATTGAGAAATATCTGCATAAATAAGTTCAGTTTCTATAATTTCAATATCTCTAATAGGATTAACATCACCTTCAACGTGAGTAATATTACCATCTTCAAAACATCTTACCATATGCAAAATAACTTCAACTTCTCTAATATTTGAAAGAAATTGATTTCCAAGACCTTCACCTTTTGAGGCTCCTCTAACAAGTCCTGCAATATCAACAAAATCAATAGTTGAATGTTGAATCTTATTAGGATTTACAATTTTTGCTAATGCATCAAGTCTTTTATCTGGTACAGGCACAACTGCTTTGTTTGGTTCAATTGTACAAAATGGATAGTTTTGCGCCTCTGCATTTTGTGCTTTTGTTAAAGCATTAAAAGTTGTTGATTTACCTACGTTTGGAAGACCTACTATTCCTACACCTAATCCCATTAATTTCCTTTTATTTTAATTGACAACTTAAATGTGTCTCAATAATTTTTTTATCTAAATCCACTTGGTCTGATTCAATCTCAGCAAGTGATACTGTTGCAGTTCCTGCTTTTCTTAATACAACTCCAGTTGCAAGATTTGCAAACTCTAAAGAAGCAACAATATCATTATCAAGGGCAAGGGCAAAACCAATTGATGCTAAAAGAGTATCTCCCACACCTGTTACATCATATACTTCTAAAGGTACAGTTGGAAGAACTGATAACTTATCATCTTTTAATAAAGCTACACCTTGTTCTGATAAAGTAATAATTGCCTCTTTGGTTTCAAATTTATTTTTTATCTCTTTTAGTGCTTCAAGCAAATCATCACTATTTTCTATCTCTATTCCAGTTGCAGTTATTGCTTCAGTTTTATTTGGAATAATTAAATAGGCACCTTGATATTTACTATAATCTGTTCCAAATGGATCAACTACAGTTTTAACATTATTTTTATTTGCATAAGAGATAATTTTTTGTGTAAAATCTTTTGTTAAAACACCTTTCCCATAATCTGCAAGTAAAATAACATCATAAGCGTTTATTTTCTCTTGAAGTTTTTCATAAAGTTTTTTAACGTTATCAAAAGAGATATTATTTCTGCTTTCATGATCAAATCTAAATATTTGTTGATTTGCAGTCATAATTCTTGTTTTTTTAGAAGTTTTTCTCCCTTTTTGTTCCAAAAGAAAAGATTTTGTTTCCACTTCATCTAACATATGTTTTAAAAGTTTTGCATTATCATCACTTCCCACAACAGACATTACACTCACTTTTGCTCCAAGTGAAGCTAGATTTCTAATAACATTTCCAGCTCCACCTAAAACATCTTTTTCCTCTTTTACATCAACAATTGCAACAGGTGCATCAAGTGCTATCCTGTCACAATGTCCAATCAAATAAGAGTCAATCATCAAATCACCGATAACTAAAACTTTTGCTTTTTTATCCATTTTAATCATATCTATTCCTAACGCAAAATTTATTCAATTGTTTTTAGAAACTGTAAAGTTGCTCTAACTCCAGCTCCACTTGCTCCATGAGGATTATATCCCCAAGCTTTTTCCACATATGCAGGTCCAGCTATATCAAAGTGAACCCATTTATCTTTATTCTCTTCATTTATAAAATTATCCAAAAATAGTCCTGCTGTGATTGCTCCACCATATCTTGTATTTGCCACATTGCAAATATCTGCAATTTCAGATTTAATTGTTTTTCTCAAAAATCTATTAAAAGGAAGTGTAGTTGCATACTCCCCTGCTTCTAAAGTGTTTGATACAACTTCTCTTTTTAAAACTGTATTATTTCCCATAATTCCAATAGTATATTCACCAACTCCAACAACACAAGCACCTGTTAAAGTAGCAAAATCAAAGATATAATCAATATCTTCAATCTCATCTTGAGCATAACAAAGACAATCTGCAAGAACAAGTCTTCCTTCAGCATCAGTATTTCTAACCTCTATTGTTTTACCATTTCTTGCTACTAAAACATCATCTGGCTTATAGGCATCTCCACCTATCATATTCTCAACAGCACCAATAATTCCATGAATTTCAATTGGAAGATTTAGTTTAGAAACAGCACTCATTATTCCTAATACCGCCGAAGCTCCACTTTTATCACTCTTCATTGTTACCATATAATCAGCTGGTTTAAGTGAAAGCCCACCTGAATCATAAGTTAAACCTTTTCCAACTAATACAACTTTTTTCTTAGCATTTTCTGGTTTATAACTTAAATGGATTAGTTTTGATTCATGAACAGAAGCTCTACCTACACTTAGCATTGCATTCATTCCATTTTCTGCAAGATATTTCTCTCCAAAAACTTCACACTCTAAATTATTGTCTTTAGCAATTTTTTTAGCAGTTTGAGCCATAATTTTTGGATAACAATCAGCAGGAGTTGTATTTACAATATCTCTTGTTTTATTAACTGCTTTTGAGATAATTTTTGACTCTTCAAAGCTTTTTTTAATCTCAGGTGTAATTTTTGGAACACAAATTAAAAGCTCTTGCTTTTTACTTTTTTTCTTCTCTGATTTATATTGGGTAAACTCATATTCTCCTAAAAGAGCACCCTCAACAAGTGCTTTTAAGTTCATATCTTTTAACTCAATCTTTGCTGTTTCAAATTTTGTAGTTTTGAATTTTCTAATTGCCGTTGAAATTGCAATGGCTATACTTTCATAATTTTCATCTTCACAACCAACATAGATTCTTCCTATTTCAGGAAGAAGTGCAAGAGATTCATCTTTCTCTTCAAAACCAATACTTTCTAAAATATCTTTATCACTACTATTTTCAATATCATCAACTATAAAAATCTCTAATTCTGATTCTACATTTTTAAAATCATTTTCAATTAAACTAACTTTCAAGACTTTTCTCCTTTTTTTTAGTTGCCTTATAAAAGTAAAAGATTATGCTTCCAGCAATAATCAATCCAAAAGGTGCTGCAAAATACCAATGCTCTTTTGCCCAGTGTAAGACCTCTAAAATCTCTTCACCAAAATACCAAGCAGGAAGAATTGTTACTGCTGCCCAAACCCAAGCCGAAATTAAATTAATAAATGCAAAGGTTTTTGCACTATATCTTGTTAGACCAATAGATATTGGTATAATTGTTCTCATCCCGTACATATATCTCTGTACAAAAATTATTGGCCATCCATATCTCATTAAAAGAAGGTGTGCTAAAGCAAACTTCCTTCTTTGCTCTTTAAAATTTTTATGAACATAAGCTTTATTAAATCTGCCTATATAAAAATATATCTGATCTCCTGTAAATCCTCCAAGTCCAGCAACAAAAATTGCCATATAAAGATTCATGTGACTTACATGAGAAAGCAGTCCAGCCATAATCAAACCAGCCTCACCCTCTAAAATACTCCATGCAAATAAAATTATGTATCCATAAGTTTTAAGAAGATACACAAATTTATTTTCAATTCCTTCTACCGGGGCTAAGTATAGATTATAACCTAAAAATATAATAAAAAGAGCCACCACTACAAATAGGATTTTCCCTGAATTATTTTGAATTTTTTCTCTCATTTTAAACCCTAACTAAAGTGTAGTATCTCTTTTGCTTGAACCATATCCTTATCACCACGTCCAGAGATGGTAATAATTAATAATTTATTTTTGAATTTCTCTTTTGCTTTTTTTAAATAAGCAACTGCATGGGCACTTTCAAATGCTGGAATAATTCCCTCTTTTTGACTAAGCCATACAAAAGCATCCATTGCCTCTTGATCTGTAATATTATCATAATCAACTACACCCTCATCATTTAAAAATGAGTGTTCTGGACCAATCCCTGGATAATCAAGTCCAGCAGAAATTGAGTGTGCTTCTAAAACTTGTCCATCCTCATCTTGAAGAAGATATGAACACTGACCATGTAAAACCCCTGGAGTTCCTTTTTTAAGTGAACATCCATGTTTATTAGTATCAATACCAAATCCACCAGCTTCAATTCCAATACATTTAGTTTCTTTATCTTCTAAAAAGTGAGAAAAAGAACCTATTGCATTAGAACCACCACCAATACATGCAATGACGAAATCAGGAAGTCTTCCCTCTTTCTCTTGTATCTGTCTTCTAGCTTCCCAACCAATAATACTTTGAAAATCTCTAACCATCATAGGATATGGGTGAGGACCTGCAACAGTTCCAATTATATAAAAAGTGTCTCTTGCATTTGTAACCCAGTATCTAATTGCGTCGTTCATAGCATCTTTAAGTGTTTTACTTCCACTTTTAACAGGGACAACTTTTGCTCCTAGAAGTTTCATTCTAAACACATTTAACTCTTGTCTTTCAACATCTTTTGCACCCATAAAAACTGTACATTCTAAACCTAGAAGTGCAGCAATTGTAGCAGTTGCAACTCCATGTTGTCCAGCACCAGTTTCAGCAATAACTTTTGTTTTTCCAAGTTTTTTTGCAAGAAGCCCTTGGGCAATAACATTATTTACTTTATGAGCTCCTGTGTGGTTTAAATCTTCTCTTTTTAAATAGACTTTAGCACCTATTTCGTCACTAATATTTTTTGCAAAATATAGTGGAGATTCTCTTCCCACATAATCTTTTAATAGATAATCAACCTCTTTCCAAAACTCTTTATCAAATCTAAATTTTTTATAACTCTCTTCTAACTCAATTAGAATTGGCATCAAGGTTTCTGGAACATATCTTCCCCCAAATTTGCCAAAATGTCCATTTACATCTGGGTCAAATTTAGAAGGTTTTGGAATATAATAATTCTCTTTCATAATCTCTTCTTTATATATCTAAAACTGCATACACTTTTGTATGCTCTTCAACTTTTTTTACACCATTTAAAAATGTAAGATTAAGAATAAAACAAGCTTCAAGTAAATTTGCATCAATTTTTTTTATAAGTTTTGAAGCTGCGGTTGCAGTACCACCAGTTGCAATTAAATCATCTATAAGTAAAACATTTGGTTTTTTCTTAGGGAAAGCATCAAGATGTATCTCTACCTCATCATAACCATACTCTAACTCATATTTTTCACATACAGTTGTACTAGGAAGTTTCCCTTTTTTTCTAACAGGAACAAAACCAATTCCAAGTCTATCCGCCAATGCTGCTCCAAAAATAAACCCTCTAGAATCAATACCACAAATATAATCTAAGTTATAAGATTTGTATCTCTCTTCTAAGTGATTCATAAGAGTTTTAAAAGCTTCTTTATTGTTTAAAAGGGTTGTAATATCTTTAAATACAATACCCTCTTTTGGGAAATCGTGTACATCTCTAATTGAATTTTGAATTAAATTTTTATCTGCTTCGTTTAATATCATAATCTCTCTTTACTATTTAGAAATCTCTCTTAAAAAAAGAGTTATATTCTAGCTAAAAAAAAATTATGATTGTATAATAGTCAAGTTTTAATAATATTTTTTATATCTTTAATAGAATCACATACAAAATCTGCAATTGAAGTTTTTTCATCAAACTTATGTCCCGATTTTACTTGAATTGTATTTTTTATTTTTGCATTTTTTGCACACTCTATATCAGCTGTTTTGTCACCAATTAGCCAAGAGTTTTCTAAATCAATCTCATGTTTTTTAAGGATATTATCAACCATACCTGTTTTTGGTTTTCTACAAGAGCAATTATCTTCTGGACCATGGGGACAAAATTCAACTTGATCTATAACTATGCCTTCTTCACCTAATTTATCAATCATCCAATTTGTTAATATTTTATAATCATCGATACTATAATAACCCCTTGCAATACCTGATTGATTTGTTATTATAAAAAGTTTATAACCTAAAGATTGTAGATATTTTAAAGAATCAAATAAAGAATCAATAAATTCAAAATCTTCTATTTTAGAAGTATAATTTTTTTCAACATTAACTACACCATCTCTATCCAAAAATACTGCTCTTTGCATATTAAACCTTTTTGATTTCATATATGCATTGTATCAAATTTATATTAAATCAATATCTTGTGTAGTTATTCCTCTTTTTACAAGCTCTTCACAAACAGAACCAGCTTCTTCATTTACTATAATTTGAATTTTTTCATCTGTAATTTCTAAAATAACACAATCTTTGCTATTTTCATCAAAGATAGTTTTCATTTTTTCTGTATGCCAATATTGAGTATTTAATGTAAGAGCATCCCCAATATTATCAATTTTTCTATTTATTAAGTAGTATGTTTGTATGGAACTTATAGCAGTGACCACATCTCTTTGTATGGTTGAAGCCATTGCTTGGTTTCTTGTATCTAAGTATTTTGGAAGAGCAAAAGAAGAGATTATGCCAATAACAACTATGGCAAATATAAGTTCTAATAGAGAAAAAGCCATTTTCATTTCTACTTCCTTATAATATAATTATAAAAATTATATTAGTTAGAATCTTAAGAAATAATTATGTGAATTATTAGAAATTAACTTTTTTTGCTTTTTTTCCCATTATAAAATATTTGGTATCTCTATATTTGTCTCTTTATTAGTATCAGCAATTGATTCAAAAACAACCTCAATTGGGGCATCATTTGCATTCTCTTTATCAATAAATCTTGTAAACTGTTTTTGGAAATCAAGTTTTACAGTACCTATTGGACCGTTTCTTTGTTTACCAATAATAATTTCAGCCTCTTCAACAGGTTTATTTACGAATTTTGATTTATACTCTTCACCCTTATCAGATGCCTCTTTCTCTTTTCTTGCCTCTTCTCTCTCTTTGTACACATCATCTCTATAAACAAACATAATAATATCTGCATCTTGTTCTATTGCTCCAGATTCTCTTAAGTCACTTAACATTGGTCTTTTATCTGGTCTATTTTCAAGTCCCCTATTTAACTGAGAAAGGGCAATAATTGGTATTTTCATCTCCCTTGCAAGCATTTTTAAACCCCTTGAAATATCTGATACTTCTTGGTGTCTATCTTTATTTCCAACCCCTTGCATAAGTTGAAGATAATCTATAATAACCATTGAGATTTTATTCTCTTCATTTTGAGCAAGTTTTCTAACTCTAGCTCTTAATTGATTAATATTAACACTTCCTCCATCATCCACAAAGAGTTTTTTTCTATTTAAATCTTCAAAGGCTCCATTTAGATTTGACCATTGATTATCATCTAAATCACCTTTTCTAAGATTTTGTAAAGGGATAGAGGTTTTAGCAGCAAGCATCCTTAACATAAGTTGTTCTGCTGGCATCTCCAGAGAAAAGAAGATTACACCTTTTCCTGCTTCAACATTTTTAAGGCACATATTTAAAACTAATGCTGTTTTTCCCATTGCTGGACGGGCTGCAATAATTACTAAATCCCCTTGGTTAAATCCAGTTGTTCTTTTATCTAAATCATAAAATCCTGTGGTTTCACCAATTAGGTGTTTATTTCCCAACTCTTTCATTTTTTTAATATATGAAAGGGTATCTCCTGTTACAACTTCCATATTTTTTAGCTCTGAAGTTGCACTATCTGTTGAGATTTTGTAAAGCTCCCCTTGCACTACATCTAAAGCATCATTTGCACTTGTTTCATCTTCTAGAGCAACTTTTTTAATAGTTGTTGCTAAGTTAGCAAGTTCTCTTTTAACTGCACCATCTTTTATCTCTCGTACATATGCTAAAGTATTTGTAATTGGGTTTGCAGACAAGATTTCTAATAATATTGAGTCATCAACATCTTTTGAATCAACTCTTTTTCTAATAAACTCTTCATCAATTGGCATATCTGAACTATGAAGTTTTACCATTACATCAAAAATCTTTTGGTGCGCAGGCAGATAAAAATCTTTTGGTTTTAAAACCCCTAAAACATCTTCAATCTCTTCGGGATTAAAAAGAATTGAGCTTAAAACAGCTCTTTCAATATTTACACTATATATACTATCCATCTACTCTCCATACACGTACCAATTAAAAAGTATTATTTTATATTTTTTTGAGGGTTAAATTGTAGCTAAATTTATTTTATAAGTGGTTGTAAGCAGAAGCTTTAGCTATTTTTTTTAGCCTCAGCTTCTACCTCTTCTAAAAATCTATCAAGTAGTTCTTCTGTTGGAAGTTTTGCTATAGTTTCACCTTTTTTTATAATAAGACCAACACCCTTCCCATAAGCTATTGCCACATCTGCTGCTTTAGCTTCACCAAGAGCATTTACTACACATCCCATAACTGAAACATTAAGTGGAGTTTTAATATGTTTTGTTCTTTGTTCAACTTGCGCTACTGCACTTACTAAATCTGCTTCAATTCTTCCACAAGTAGGACAAGAGATAATATTAAGTCCCTCTTTTGTAAGTCCAGCATCTTTTAAAATAGCCCTACCTACTTCAATCTCTTTTTCAAGCTCTCCTGTAATAGAGACTCTTAAAGTATCACCTATTCCATCTAAAAGCAAACTTCCTAATGCAATTGAAGATTTAATAGTTGAGTGAAACAAAGTTCCAGCTTCTGTAACTCCTAAATGAAAAGGATAATTATTCATAGGTCTTAAAAGCCTATAAGCTTCTACTGTTCTTTGAACATCACTTGCTTTTAAAGAGATTTTAATATCTTCAAATCCTAAATCTTCCAAAAATTTTATATTATAATCAGCGCTCTCAACCATACCTTTGGCTGTTTGTCCATATTTATCTTCAAATTGAGATTCCAAAGAACCACAGTTTACTCCAATTCTAATTGGTAAATTTCTTTGTTTGCAAGCCTTTACAACCTCTGCAACTCTTTGTTTATTACCAATATTCCCTGGATTGATTCTAATACAGTCAACAACTTCTGCCGCAATAAGAGCTAATTTATGATTAAAGTGAATATCTGCAACAATTGGCAAAGAGCTTTGTGCTTTTATCTCTTTTAATGCATTTGCTGCTTCAATATCAGGAACAGCAACTCTTACTATATCAGCACCTGCAAAATGCAATGCTTTTATTTGCTCAACTGTTGTATCTACATCTGAAGTTTTGCTATATGTCATAGATTGTACTGAAATTGGTGCATCACCACCAATTGCCACATTCCCTACATATATCTTTTTTGTTGGATATCTATTTATATTTTTCATAGGTGGATTTTATCCAAAAAATATTAATTATTCGTAAAAAATTTTTACTATTTTACTCTTTTATTTTCAATAGTTTTTTTCAAGGCTACTCTTTAATTTATCAAAAAATAAATAATTTTTATATATAATAAAATATAAATTAAATTTGGATTTTGATGTTTAAAAATAGATTTTTGATAAATTTTATAGTCTTCTCGATTATCTCCCTTGTGATTTATGTTTCATCTGCCTTTTATATACAATCTGAGGAGAAAAAGCAGCTAAATCAAAAATATACAAATATCTCCATCTCCATGAAAAATGATATTGCTAACCTTATTTCAGAGAAAAAAAATGCTACTTTAGCAATGGCAATTTCCATCTCAAGAAATAAAAATATAATTAATTCACTTCTATCAAATAATAATTCAAATTTAAAATTTGAAGAGTTTTCAAAGGAGTTAAAAGAGAATACAAAATTTAAAAATGTTTGGTTTCAAATAATTAATAAAAATGGAAATAGTTTTTATAGAAGTTGGACAAATAAGACTGATGACTCATTGGTTTTTAGAGATAATGTAAATATTGTATTAAAAGAGAAAAAAAACTTAGCCACAATTAGTATTGGAAAATTTGATATGACTTTTAAATCAATGATTCCAATTATTCACAATAATGAAGCAATAGGTGTTTTTGAAATAATTACCCACTTTAACTCAATATCAAAAACCTTGGAAAAAACCAAAATTGATTCTATTGTTTTAGCAGATGAAAAGTACAAAGATAAAATAATTTACCCTTTTACAAAAATGTTTTTAGAGGATTATTATATTGCAAATTTAAATGCAAAACCCTCTTTAATTGATTTTATAAAAAAAGAGGGAGTAAAAAGAATATTAAATGAAGAGAAATTTTTAATTATCGAAGATAAACTTATTACTACTTTTAAAATTAATGAATACAAAAATCAAATAGGATATGTAATCTTAGTAAAAAATCTAAATGAGATTGATCTTTTAGATGTGAAAAATTTCAAAAGAAACTCTAGACTTTTTGTTCTTCTTATAATATTTTTTATTGGTCTTTTATATACAATTATCTCATACTATATCTATTTAAATAGTATTAAAAAACTAAATATTGAACTGCAAAATAATTTTGATGAAATAAAAAAACAAGAGGAAAAAAATCAAATTATTCTTGATTCTCAAAAAAATATCATAGTAATTACTGATGGACGTATAATTAAAAATTCAAATAAACAATTACTTGATTTCTTTAACTTCAATAGTTTGGATAGTTTTCAAAATAGATACAAATGTATTTGTGAAACTTTTATTGATATGTATGATGATACCTATATTGTTGACAAGGATTATGGTGGTAAAAATTGGGCTGAACATATTTTGGCAAATCCAGATATTAAATTTAAAGCTGCAATATTAAAAGATAGTAAACTTTATCATTTTACTTTAA
This sequence comes from Halarcobacter ebronensis, assembly GCF_013201825.1. Classification (NCBI taxonomy): domain Bacteria; kingdom Pseudomonadati; phylum Campylobacterota; class Epsilonproteobacteria; order Campylobacterales; family Arcobacteraceae; genus Halarcobacter; species Halarcobacter ebronensis. Next base: position 904,906 of record NZ_CP053836.1, on the reverse strand, counting down.
ATGTAAACTCCACAATATTTGACAATGAAACTATTCCCTATATTATTGTAACACTAACTGATATTACCCATGAGATTGAACAACAAGAAAAATTGATGAGATTAAATGATAGTTTAGAAGACTTAGTTGAACTAAAAACAAAAGAGTTATTAGAACTTAATGAATCCTTAGAAAAAAGAGTTGAAGAGGAAACACAAAAAAATAAAGAGAAAGATAGGATGCTTTTCCAACAAAGTAAAATGGCTGCAATGGGTGAGATGTTAAGTAATATTGCCCATCAATGGAGACAACCATTAACCTCTATCTCTACAGCTATTAGTTCTTTAAAACTACAAAAAGATTTAGATTTACTTGATGATAAACATTTTGATTCAACTTGTGAGATGATACTTAAAAACTCAGAATATCTTTCACAAACTATTGAAGATTTTAAAAACTTCTTTAAAAAAGAGAAGAGTAAAACAAACTTTTCACTTCTTAAATCTATACTTGAAAACTTCTCTTTGTTAAAAGACAAGTTTAAACATAGCCAAATAGAGTTAATTGTTAATATTGATAAAGATATTAAAATATTTGGTTTTAAAAATGAGTTTCAGCAGGCAATTTTAAATATTTTGAATAACTCTTCGGATGCCTTTGATTCACAAGACAGCAATAAAAGAAGAGTTGTTTTAATTGAATATATTGACAATATTTTATATATAAAAGATAGTGCAGGAGGGATTCCTGAAGATATAATATGTAGAATTTTTGAGCCCTATTTTACTACAAAACATCAAAGCCAAGGGACAGGCATTGGTCTTTATATGACAAGAGAAATTTTGACAAAACATATGAACTATATTTTAGAGGTTAATAACTGTAGTTTTTCTCTTGAAAATGAGAAATTCTATGGTGCTTGTTTTAAAATCAATTTTATCTAAAACTTTTTTTGGATATGAACCCTATTAAACTTTTATTTTGATAAACTAAGATATAATTGCGCCATACTATATATAAGGAATTAAATGCAAAGTTTTACTGGTTTTGATATAGTAATTGTAAGTTTAACTGTTTTAATTGGTCTTAAGGGACTCTTCAGAGGTTTCACAAGAGAAGTATTTGGTTTAGTAGGAATTATTGGTGGTATATTTGTAGCATCAAGACTCTCACTTGAAATTGGAACAAAAATAGCACCTCTTTTATCTTTAGAGAATAATGCAACAATCAAATTAGTTGGTTTTATTGTTGGACTTGTTGGTTTTTGGGCAATTGTTTATGTTTTGGGAATTGTTATAAGTAAAATTTTTTCAATGAGTGGACTTGGGGTTTTTGATAGAATTTTAGGATTTGTTTTTGGAAGTGCAAAGATGTTTTTTATCTTCTCTATTATTGCTTACTCTTTATACCAAATCCAATCTTTTAAAGATTTAATGGTTGACAAAACAGCAAATTCTACTACATTTCCACTTCTTATTAAAACTGGAAGTTTTATAGTAAAACTTGATGCTTCTGATTTTGTTAAAAAAGTTGAAGATAGTGTATCAACAGAAGAGAAAATGGAAGAAGATCCAGATTTAACTGAGAAAAAATCTATTACTAATGAGATTAAACAGACAGTAAAAGATTTAAAAGATGCAACAGTTGAATCTACAAATGCAGTAATTCAAAGTGCTAAAAAAGGCGTTGTAGAAGAGCTAACTAAATCAAATGATAGCGAAGAGACACCAAGCAATACAGAAACAAAAGCAGAATAAAATTTAAAAAGGAAATTAATATTGTTTGAAAATAAATTTATACAACAAAGAATAGAAAAAGCAAATTTATTAAGAGAAAAAGGTATTAATCCATATTCAAATGAATCACATAGAAATACCACTATTTCAAAATACTTAAATGTAAATAGTGACCTTTTTCAAACTGAAGAAAAAAGAGATGAAAATAGAAATTATACAGTAACTGGTAGAATTAAATTTTTTAGACTTATGGGAAAAGCTTCATTTTTAAAAATTGAAGATGAGAGTGGAGTTTTACAAATATATGTAGCAAGAGACAATCTTCCTGAAGATTTTTATAATGAAATTTTTAAGAAATTTGTTGATATTGGAGATATTGTAGAAGTTAGTGGATACCCATTTATTACAAATAAAGGTGAATTATCACTACATGTATCAGATTTAACTATTTTAACAAAAGCTATTTCGCCACTTCCAGAAAAATATCATGGAATTCAAGATAAAGAGCTAAGATATAGACAAAGATATCTAGATTTAATTATGAATAGTGAAGTTAGAAAAACTTTTCAAATTAGATCAAAAGTTATCTCACTTACAAGAAGATTTTTTGAATCAAAAGGTTTCTTAGAGGTTGAAACTCCAATGATGCACCCAATTGCAGGTGGGGCAAATGCAAAACCTTTTGTTACTCATCACAATGCACTAGATGTAGATAGATACCTTAGAATCGCACCAGAGTTATATCTTAAAAGATTAATAGTTGGTGGATTTGAAGCAGTTTTTGAAATCAATAGAAACTTTAGAAATGAGGGTATGGATGCAACACACAATCCAGAGTTTACCTCTATAGAATTTTATTGGGCATATAAAACATATAAAGACTTAATAGCTCTAACAAAAGAGTATTTTGAGTACCTATTTGATCATTTAGATTTACCAACCCTTCTTCCTTATGGGGAAAATAAAATTGATTTTTCTAAATTTAGTGAAATTCCTTTAATTGAATCATTATCTACAATTGGTGGTGTTCCTGAAGAGATTACTCAAGACAAAGATAAAATTATTGCATTTTTAAGACAAAACAATCTTGAAGTAAATGAAGGGATGAATTTAGGTCAACTTCAAGGGGAACTTTTTGATGAGTTTGTTGAAGCTAAACTTATTAATCCAACTTTTATTACAGAGTATCCAGTTGAGATTTCACCACTTGCTAGAAGAAGTGATGAAAAACCACATTTGACAGATAGATTTGAACTATTTATTGCAGGGAAAGAGATTGCAAATGCCTTTAGTGAGTTAAATGATCCACTTGATCAATTACAAAGATTTGAAGCACAAATGGCTGCAAAAGATAGCGGCGATGATGAAGCACATGAGATGGATGAGGATTTTGTAAATGCCTTATCTTATGGTATGGCTCCAACAGCTGGTCAAGGTATTGGTATTGATAGATTAGTAATGATGCTTACAAATGAGCACTCAATAAGAGATGTGTTGCTATTCCCAGCAATGAAACCAGTGAAATCAGAAGTGAATTTACTTGATAACGAAGAAGAATAATTAATAATAACCAGGAGATAATAGAATGAGTTTTATTTCAGATGCAACATTAGAAGAAGCAGATAAAGAGATTTTTGATTTAGTAGAGGCTGAAAAAGAGAGACAAACAGACCACTTAGAGATGATAGCAAGTGAGAACTTCACAAGCCCAGCAGTAATGCAAACAATGGGATCAGTATTTACAAATAAATATGCAGAAGGATATCCATATAAAAGATATTATGGTGGATGTGAATTTGCAGATAAAGCTGAACAATTAGCTATTGATAGAGCATGTGAAATATTTGGTTGTAAATATGCAAATGTTCAACCTCACTCAGGAAGTCAAGCAAATGGTGCAGTTTATGCAGCACTTATTAAAGCAGGAGATAAAATTCTAGGTATGGATCTAAGCCATGGTGGACACTTAACTCATGGATCAAAACCAAGCTTTTCTGGTAAAAACTATCAAGCATTCTATTATGGAGTTGAATTAGATGGTAGAATCAATTATGATAAAGTTTTAGAGATTGCTAAAATTGTTCAACCAAAAATTATTGTTTGTGGAGCTTCTGCTTATCCTAGAGAGATTGATTTTAAAAGATTTAGAGAGATAGCTGATGAAGTTGGAGCATACCTGTTTGCAGATATAGCACATATTGCAGGATTAGTTGCAGCAAATGAACATCCAAGCCCATTTCCTTATGCACATGTAGTTACAACTACAACTCATAAAACATTAAGAGGACCAAGAGGTGGTATGATTTTATGTGATGATGAAGAGATTGCAAAAAAAATAAACTCTGCAATTTTTCCAGGGATTCAAGGTGGACCACTTGTTCATGTAATAGCAGCAAAAGCTGTTGCATTTAAAGAAGTACTTGATCCAAAATGGAAAGAGTATGCAAAACAAGTTAAAGCAAATGCACAAGTTTTAGCAAAAGTTATGGTTTCAAGAGGTTATGATATAGTTTCAGAAGGAACAGATAATCACCTTATTCTTGTATCATTTTTAAATAAAGATTTTTCAGGTAAAGATGCAGATGCAGCATTAGGGAATGCAGGGATAACAGTAAATAAAAATACAGTTCCAGGAGAAACAAGAAGTCCATTTATTACTTCAGGTATTAGAATAGGATCTCCAGCATTAACTGCAAGAGGGATGAAAGAGAAAGAGTTTGAGATTATTGCAAACAAAATTTGTGATGTTTTAGATGATATAAACAACACACAATTACAAGAGAATATTAAACAAGAATTAAAAGAGTTAGCTAGAGGTTTTGTAATTTACACTAAATCAACATACTAAAAGTTTATAACTTAAAAGTATCAAGGATTACTTATGGAAATTAGAGGCGAAGATTTTATAAAAAAAGTTCAGTTACAACAAGAGAGAAATGAGATAGAACAAAGATTAAATGAGATAAAAAATAGTGAATCTCTTTTTGATGAACAAACAAGACAAAGACCAGCTCAACAACAATCAGAATTTGATAGGGAGATTGAGATTCAAGAGGAGAGAGAGTATAGTGATATTATGCTAGGTAAAGCAGGTTCAAATGAAAAAAGTAAGAAAAGATATCTTATTTTAGGGCTTATACTAGTTATACTCTTTTTATTGACAATTATTATAATTCGCCTTGTTACAAATGATTCTACTTCAAATGATTCATTTACAAAAAATGGTACTGCTACAAATGAGACTAGCACTGAGGGTGAAAATATTGAGGATCAGTACCAAAAAATTATAAATGAAAAACTAAAAAATATAAAAGAAGAGAAAGAGAAAGAGGCTCAAATAGAAGATAAAATAAATGAGAATCTTAATCTTTCAAAAATTGAAGAAAAAGAGCTTGTTGAAGAGAAACCTGAGGTTAAACCTGATGTTTTTAAAGTTAAAGATGAGATAAAACCAGCTGAACCAGTTGCTCCTGTAGTAAAAAAAGTTGAAGAGAACAAACCTGTAGTAAAAAAAGCTGAACCTGTTAAACAAACAGCTCCTATATCAAACAGTATTACAACAAAACCAAAAGGAACTTTTGTTCAAATTGGTGCGTTTTCAAAAATGCCTACAGCTAAATATTTAACAAACATTTCTAGCAAAGGTTTTTCATATAAAATATATAAGGTTTCAATTAACAACAAAATATTCCATAAAGTCTTAATTGGCCCTTATAATTCAAGAACACTTGCAAAAAGTGCTTCAGAAAATATTAAAAAAGAGTTAAATGTTTCAGGGGCATTTATACTAACATACTAATAAGGTAAAGATTAGATGGATTTTTTTTCAAAAGAGCTTTTTCTAGATCAGTTTACTCCGGTATCTATCTACGAAAAAGTTAAAAGTTTATACAAAAATGAGATAACATTCTTATATGAAAGTACTATTAATTCAGCTGAAGGAAACTACTCATATATAGTTATTGGTGATCGAGAGCGAGTTTGGTACAACAATGGAAAATGTTTTTATAAAAACGAAGCAGAAGAAGTAACAGAAGTTGATTCAAATCCTCTTAAATTTTTACAAAATTACTATAAAAATATAGACAAAACCTTTTATAAAAATAAATCAGAAGAGTTAGGAATTGGACTTATTGATGGGTTTATTGGAAATGTTGGTTATGATATGGCTAAAGAGTTTGAGCCTGTTTTAAAAAAACATATGAATAATCTTGAAGACCAATTGGATATCCCAGATTTAGACTTAATTAGACCAAAAATTGTTTTAGGATTCTCTCACAAAACTTCTAAACTTATAATGGTTACCTCTTTAAAAAATAAAGAGGCTGATTTAGAATCAATATATCAAGAACTAACTTCTCCATATAAATTTACTCCAATTAAAAAAGCAAAAATTTTTGATGAAGGAAAATTTAACTATACAAAAGAGCAATTTTTTGAGATGGTATCAAAATCAAAAGAGATGATACGTTCTGGAGATATTTTTCAAATTTTAATGTCAAATAGATTTATACAAAAAGCTGAAGTTGATCATTTAAGTTTTTATAGAGTGCTAAGAAGTAAAAATCCTAGCCCTTATCTTTTCTTCTTAGAGTTTGATAATTTCTCTATTGCAGGAAGTTCTCCTGAAGTTATGGTAAGACTTGTTGACGAACATATTTTACTAAGACCAATTGCAGGAACTAGAAAAAGAGGGAAAAATCTAGATAGAGATTTAGAACTTGAAGAAGAGATGGTAAAAAATGATAAAGAGCGAGCAGAACATATTATGCTTGTTGATTTAGGAAGAAATGATGTTGGAAGAGTTGCCCTTCCTGGAACAGTAAAAGTTACAGATTTGATGCGAGTAGAAAGATACTCTCATGTAATGCATATGGTTTCAGATGTTGAAGCAAAAATTGATGGGAGCAAATATGATATGTTTGACCTTTTTGCAGCAACATTTACAGCTGGAACTATGACAGGAGCTCCAAAAATTAGGGCAATGGAACTAATTGCACAATTTGAAGGTATCAAAAGAAACTTCTATTCAGGAAGTGTTGCATATTTTGGTTTTGATGGAAATATGGATAGTGCCATTACAATTAGAACTACTATGCTTACAAAAGATACTGTTATTTTCCAAGCAGGAGCAGGAGTGGTTGCTGATAGTATTCCTGAAATGGAGTTCTTAGAAGTTCAAAATAAACTAGCAGCAAATATCTCAACACTAAAAGATTTATCATAAAGGAAGAATTTTGTTACTTGGAGTAAATATAGACCATATTGCCGTTTTAAGAGAAGCAAGAAAAATAAACGATCCTAATCCTTTAGATGCAATCTCAATTTGTAAACTAGCAGGTGCAAATCAGATTACTATTCATCTAAGAGAAGATAGACGACATATTCATGATGAAGATGCAAAACTTATATGTCAACTCTCACCTTTACCTGTAAATTTAGAGTGTGCAATTGATGAAAATATTATTGATACAATTTGTGAATTAAAACCTTTAAGAGCTACTTTAGTTCCTGAAAAAAGAGAAGAGGTAACTACTGAAGGTGGACTTGATTTAAAAACAAACTTTGACAAAATTAGAAAAGCTGTAAAAAAACTCCATGATAATGAAATAGAGGTCTCTTTATTTATTGACCCAGATCTAAAAATGATTGAATTAGCTTCACAATTAAATGTTGAGTGGATTGAGTTACATACAGGAAGTTTTGCAAATATCTATGCAATGTTATATAGCAATCTGGCAAATACTCACCACTGTATTAAAGAGCTTGATTTACCAAGAGAAGAGCTAAAAGAGTTACTTGTAAAAAGTAAAAAAGAGTTAAAAATTGCTTCTAAAAGAGCAAATGAATTAGATTTGAAAGTTGCAGCAGGTCATGGGTTAAACTATCAAAATGTAACTTCAATCTCTTCAATAAAGGCTATAGAAGAGTTAAATATTGGACAAAGTATTATTGCAAGATCTGTTTTTACTGGACTTGAAAAAGCAATAAAAGAGATGAAAGAGCTTCTATAATGAATAAACCAACTATAGCAATATCAATTGGTGATTTAAATGGAATTGGTATTGAAATAGCACTTAGATCCCATGAAAAGATTAAAAAATATTGTAAACCTCTATATTGTGTTAATAGGGTTATGTTAAACAAAGCTGCCAAATTACTTGAACTAGAAATTCCAGAAGATTTCAAACTTTATGAGATAAAAGGTGAATTTGATATAAAACCAGGGAAAGTTTCAAAAAAAAGTGGAAGATACTCTTATGACTCTTTTATGGAAGCAATTAATCTGGCAAATGACAAAAAAGTAAATGCCATTGTTACTCTACCAATAAACAAAGAATCTTGGAGCAAAGCAAAAATCAAATATAAGGGTCATACAGAAGTTCTAAGGGACTATTTTGGGAAAAATGCAATTATGATGCTTGGTTGTAAAAAGCTTTTTGTATCTTTATACACAGAACATATTCCACTAAAACAAGTTGCAAAATCAATTGATGAAGAGAGTCTAAGCTCTTTTTTAATTGACTTTTATAAAAGTGTGAAAGTTAAAAAAATAGGAGTTTTAGCTCTAAACCCACACGCAAGTGACAATGGTGTTTTAGGAGATGAAGAGGTAGAAATCTTTAAAGCTATAAAAAATGCAAATAGTAGTTTAAATAAAGAGATTTTTAAAGGACCACTTGTACCTGATACTGCCTTTTCAAAAGCCTCAAGAAGTAATTTTAGATATTTTGTTGCCATGTATCATGACCAAGGTTTAGCTCCACTAAAAGCTCTATACTTTGACCAAAGCGTTAATATAAGTCTAAACCTTCCAATTGTAAGAACCTCAGTTGACCATGGAACAGCTTTTGATATTGCATATGAAAAAAATAGAGCCATAAACTGTAAAAGCTATAAAAATGCAATTAAAGAGGCAGTAAATCTTCAAGAAAATAGAGTATGACATCTTTAGAGTTCTGCCATGAGCTTGAATTTAATAAAATCAATTTTATTGAAAGAAAGATAAGAATCACCCATCCAAAAACAATTTTAAGAGGCTCTCCAAGAGTTGGCAAAAGTTTTTTAATATATGACTATTTATCAAATTTTGCACCCAAAGATTATATCTACATAGACTTTCTAGATTTTAGAGTTGATAAAGAGGAGATATCTTTAGGATTAGAAGAGTATATATTTAGAAATAAAATCAAAGTAATAGTTTTAGAAAATTTCCAGTTTGATATAAAAATTCCTTTTTGTGATAGTGTTATTATAACTACAAAAATGGATAACAAAATCAAAGGTTATAAAAATCTATTTTTATGGGCATTGGATTTTGAAGAGTATCTTCTTCATGATAAAAAAAATCAAAATATCACTCAAAGTTTTAATAGTTTTTTAAAATATGGAAATCTTCCTCAAAGTGTTCAAATCAGTGAATTTAAAATATATAAAGAGTTACAAAATATTTTAAAACTTATTACTAAAGATGAAACTTCTTTAGAGATTTTGAAAACTCTTATTTTAAATATTGACGAAAAAAAATCACTAAATCAACTTTTTTTGAATCTTAAAACTAAGATGAAAATCTCAAAAGATAAATTTTATGAAGAGTGCAAAACTTTTGAAGAAGAAAATATTATTTATTTTTTACCAAAATATAATCAAAGCAAAGCAAACAGAAAAATATTTCTTTATAATGGGGCATTTTTTGATGCAATCACCCATAAAAAGAAGTTTAAAAATGAATTAACAAATATTATTTTTCAAGAATTAAAAAATAAGTTTAAAGAGATTTATTATCTAGATTATATAGATTTTTTTATTCCTGAAAAAAATCTTGCAATTATCTCTATCCCTTTTTTCAACTCTGTTTTGATGCAATCTCAACTAAAAAAAATAAAAAAAATTGCACTTGATTATAAGATAGAAGAAGTGAACATAGTAACTGTTTCAAATAGTGAAGTTATAAATTCAAATGATATTAAAATAAGTGTACTTCCATTCTATGAATGGGCTCTAAGTTAATTTTATCAACTTTTTTTTAGGATTTTTTAGATAAAATCGCACAATTACAAAAGGACACAAATGAGAAAGAGAGTACTTGTAAAATTTTCTGGTGAAGCCCTTGCTGGTCCAGAAGGGTATGGTATTGATACCCAAATCTTAGATTATATAGGTAATGAAATAAAAGAGTTAATTGATAACAATATTGAAGTTGGTATTGTTATTGGTGGAGGAAATATCATCAGAGGTGTTACAGCTGCAGCTGATGGTGTTATTAAAAGAACAAGTGCTGACTATATGGGAATGTTAGCAACAGTTATAAATGGTGTTGCTATGCAAGAGGCTTTAGAACATAAAGGACTTTCTGCTAGACTTCAAACTGCAATAAAAATGGAACAAATTGCTGAACCTTATATTGTTAGAAGAGCAACTAGACACTTACAAAAAGGAAGAGTTGTTATATTTAGTGCTGGTACAGGGAACCCTTACTTTACAACTGACACTGCTGCAACTTTAAGAGCAACAGAAATTGATGCTTGTATGTTAATCAAAGCAACTAAAGTTGATGGTGTTTATGATAAAGACCCAATGAAATATCCAGATGCAGTTAAATTAGATGTTATTACTTATGATCAAGCTTTAGAAGATCATATTAAAGTAATGGATGATACAGCAATTGCGTTAGCAAAAGACAACAAACTTCCAATAGTTGTAGCTAATATGAGTGAAAAAGGTAATCTACTAAAAATAATCAATGGTGATTTAAGTAGATGTTCAATAGTAAAATAAATATTAAGGAAAACCAATGAGATTAGAAGAGAGAATGTCACAAGCTTTGAAAAAAGTAAATAACGATAGGTATATTTTAGCAATTGCAGTGGGACAAAGAGCAGATGAATTAAGTAAAGGTGCAAAACCTCTTTTAGATAAAAATACACAAAATATGAAATATACAGATATTGCAATTGATGAAATTGCAACTGGAGTTCTAAAAATCGAAGGTTTGGTTTCTAAAGAGTAATAAAGCCTTAAAGCTTTATTACCTTAGGTACACTTATGGATCCATTTATTCAAAAAGTCCAAAGTATTAATACTTTGGATGATGCTATAGCACTACTTCACCACGAAACAAGAGTTAGCCCAAAACTTGAAGAGATAATTGACTTTGCAATAAAGGCACATGAAGGTCAATTTAGAAAGAGTGGTGAACCTTACGTTATTCACCCAATTTTAGTTGCAACTGTTGTCTCACACTTCTCAACTGCTGAAGATGTAATTGCTTCTGCATTACTTCATGATGTGGTGGAAGATACAAAATACTCTTTAGAGTTTGTTAGAGATAAATGGGGAGATGGTGTTGCCCATTTGGTTGATGGATTAACAAAAATTGATGCAATAAGGGAACATGAGCTTATTCCATCGGATTCTGACAAAAGAATCATCTCTTCAGCAATGACTTTTAGAAAAATGCTTATTGCTTCAATTGATGATGTAAGAGTTTTAATAGTAAAACTTTGTGATAGATTACACAATATGCTTACCCTTTCAGCTCTTCCTGAAAACAAACAACAAAGAATAGCGGAAGAGACTCTTGTAGTTTATGTACCAATTGCTCACAGGCTTGGGATATCAACAGTTAAAAATACTTTGGAAGATTTAGCATTTTCATATATTTACCCAAATGAGTATAAAAAGATTGATGATTTTATGGTAGAACATCAACATGCAATGCAACTATCTTTTAATAAATTTATCTCTTCAACAAAAAAAGTTTTAGAGAAAAATGGTTTTGATTTAAACCAAGTACAAATCTACAGCAGAATTAAACACTACTACTCAATATATTTAAAAATGCAAAGAAAAGGTGTAACTATAGATGAGATTTTAGACCTTTTAGCAATTAGGATTTTAGTTCCTGAAGATATTGATTGTTATAAAGTTCTAGGATTTTTACACTTGGAGTATAAACCTCTAATATCTAGATTTAAAGATTATGTGGCAACACCAAAAGAGAACGGGTACCAAACTATCCATACAACAGTATTTTATAACTCAAAAATCTATGAAGTTCAAATTAGAACTTTTGAGATGAACAAAGTTGCAGAGTATGGTATTGCAGCACACTGGAAATATAAAAGCGGTTTAAAACATCAACCAAATTTGAACTGGCTAAAATCATTAGAGTACTCAAATGATAATGTAGAAGAGTTTTACCAAGATACAAAAGATGATTTATACGCTGAAGAGATAGTTGTATATTCACCACATGGAGACACTTTTAATCTCCCAAGAGGTTCAACCGCTTATGATTTTGCCTATGCAGTTCACACAGATGTTGGTAAAAATGCCATTGAGTGTTATATAAACAAAATTAAAAAGCCTCTTTTAACAGAACTTCATAGTTCAGATATAGTTTCAATAAAAACTGTTGATTATGCAATTCCTAGATGTTCATGGCTAGATTTAGTAAAAACAAATAGGGCAAAAAAGCAGATAAGACTTCTTTGTTCTCAAAGAATCAAAGAGATTGATGAACTAACAGGAAGAAATATAATAAATACTGTTTTTTCTAAATATATGGATAATGTAACCTCTATATACAAATTTGACTCACTTTTTAAAGTGCCTCAAATTATTGATTATTTCAAACATGTAAAGCATGAAATTGAAAAAAAGATAATTGAAGATAGAGGTTTTGTAGCAAGATTTAAAATCTACACCACAAAAATAAAGAAATTTAAATTTGATAATATGATTTTATATTCAAATTTTAGTATTAATTCTGTATCATTTGACCACTGTTGTCACCCTAAATTTGGCGATGAAATAGTAGCTTTTAGAGATGGAAACAAAGCTGTTATTCACCATAAGATGTGTGACAAAGCTTATAAAAAAATTATGAGCAATGAACAAATGCTTCTTTGTAAATGGACAAAAGATACACTCTACCAATATAAAATGGTTGTAAGCCTCCCAAATACCAAAGGCGAGCTTGCAAGATTGTTATCATATATGAGTCAATATGAAGGATATATATTATCAGTTGACTATGGTAGGGAGAGACACTCATATAGACAATATTGTGATATTGAGTTTGAAATAAATATTGCAAATGTTGAAGAGGTTAGAAAAATTATAGAGAAAAAAGCAAAAGTTATAGAGTTTTTCTCAAAAAAAGATGCATACACTAAAAAATAAGAGAGAAGAGAATGGAAGAGAGAGTAAAAGAAGCCCTTGCAGAGATTCAAAGAGGAACTGCAGAAATTATTGATATTGAAAGAATAGAGATATTAATTAAAAACTATTATGAAAAGGGTGAAAATTTTTATGTAAAAGCTGGATTTGATCCAACTGCTCCAGATTTACACTTAGGACATACAGTACTTATTCAAAAAATGGCAACTTTCCAAAAATTTGGTGGAATAGTTCAGTTTTTAATTGGGGATTTTACTGCAACAATTGGTGATCCTACAGGAAAAAGTGAAACAAGAAAAGTATTAACAGAAGAACAAGTTATTGCAAATGCACAAAGTTATAAAGAACAAGTTTTCAAAATTTTAGACCCAGAAAAAACAGAAGTAAAATTTAACTCAAAATGGTTAAAAGAGTTAGGAACAGGTGGACTTATCTCATTAGCTTCACATTTAACAGTTGCAAGAATGTTAGAAAGAGATGATTTTTCAAAAAGATATGCGAGCAATACACCAATTGCTGTAAGTGAATTTACTTATCCCTTACTTCAAGGATATGATTCTGTTGCAATGGGTACAGATATAGAACTTGGTGGAACAGATCAAAAGTTTAACTTACTTATGGGAAGAACTCTACAAAAAGCGTATAATACTGGAAAACAACAAGCAGTTCTTATGATGCCAATTTTAGAAGGACTTGATGGGGTTCAAAAGATGTCAAAATCTTTAGGAAATTATATTGGTGTTACAGATGAACCAAACGATATGTTTGGGAAAACACTCTCAATTTCTGATGAATTAATGTGGAGATATTATGAACTTCTATCTTCAAAATCTTTAAAAGAGATTGAAGAGTTAAAAAATGGTGTAGAAAATGGAACTTTACACCCTAAAAAAGTAAAAGAAGCTTTAGCTATGGAGATTGTTGAGAGATTCCATGGTGAAGGTGAAGGTGAAAAAGCAAAAGCGGAATTTGAAAAAGTATTTGCAAATAAAGATATTCCTACAGATATGCCAGAGTATGAGATGGAATCTGGAATTTGGCTTTGTCAAGCTTTAGTTGATGCACAATTAGTTGGTTCAACTTCGCAAGCAAGAAGAGATATAAAAGCAAATGCAGTTAGTATAAATCAAGAAAAAGTAAATGACGAAAAACTAAATTTAGAAATAGGTGAATATATTTTACAAAAAGGTAAAAAAAGTTTCGCTAAGATAATAATAAAATAAAGGCAAAGTTTGAAAATAGGGAAATATGAAATAAAGCATCCAATTATCCAAGGTGGAATGGGAGTTGGAATTAGTTGGGACAAATTAGCTGGAACTGTTAGTCTTGAAGGGGGACTAGGAGTTATTTCTGCTGTGGGAACAGGATATTATAAAACTGAAGATTTTAATATCAAAACTAGAAAAAATAAACCCGTTGATGTAATCAACTTCTACTCAAAAGAAGCACTAACTGCAATAATAGATAATGCAAGAAAAATTTGTGGTGATGCTCCACTTGCTTGTAATGTTTTGTATGCAATAAATGACTATGGAAGAGTAGTAAAAGATGCTTGTGAAGCTGGTATAAATATGATTATTACAGGAGCTGGACTTCCTACAAATATGCCAGAATTTACAAAAGATTTCCCTGACGTTGCTTTAATCCCAATAGTTTCAAGTGCAAGAGCTTTAAAACTAATTTGTAAAAAATGGAAAAGATATAATAAACTTCCTGATGCAGTAATTGTTGAAGGTCCAAAATCAGGAGGACATCAAGGTTTTACTTATGAGCAATGTTTCCAAGAGGAGTACCAATTAGAAAATATTGTACCAGAAGTTATAGAAGAATCTAAAAATTGGGGAGATTTACCAATAATAGCTGCTGGTGGAATCTGGGACAAAAATGATATTGACAAATTTTTAGCAATGGGTTGTTCTGGTGTTCAAATGGCTACAAGATTTATTGGAACTTTTGAGTGTGATGCAGATGCACAGTTCAAAAAAGTTCTTATTGATGCAAAAGAGGAAGATATTCAACTTATGAAATCTCCTGTTGGTCTTCCAGCTAGAGGAGTTATGACTAAGCTTCAGGAATCAATGGAAGATGGAACAGCTCCTAAAGTTGCATGTGTATCAAACTGTGTGGCACCTTGTAATAGAGGACGTGAAGCAAAAATTGTAGGCTACTGTATTGCAGATAGATTAGGGGCAGCTTATAAAGGTGATTTAGATACGGGATTGTTCTTCTCTGGTTCAAATGGATATAGACTAGATAAACTTATCTCAGTTCATGAATTAATGGAAAAACTTACAAAAGGAGAATAAAATTTTAAAAAAGTTTATTCTTCTAACTCTTTTATTACACCTATCACTCTTTGCAGTTGATAACCTAGAAAATAGCTATAATCATGCTAGAATGGGTTATCTAAAAGCTGTATTAAATGATGATAAAAATCTTGAAATCAAAAATCTTAAAATATTAATCTCTACTGGAAAACAACTTAAAAGAGATGTCTCAAAATATGAAAAAGAGTTAAAAAAATATGATGGTCAAGCTGTATCTAAAGAGAGACCAAAGATAATTAAACTAAATGAAATTGAAAATGTAAAAAAAATAGATAATATAAAAAAACCTAAAGTAGATGATAATGCTGACTCTTCAAAATATACTATAAAAGCAGTTGTATCAAGAGATAATATGATTATTATCGATTTTTATGACTCAATTACAAAAGATTTTGTTGATTTCAAAGAGGATAAAACTTCAAACACTTTCCAAGACATTTACCAACTAAAAGGTAATTTTAAAGATGCTTATCCAACTAAACTCTCTATAAATGGTGTTGATCAAATAGTTATAAAACAGAAAGATTCAAAAACTTTAGAGATCCTATTTGAAGATAAAACAAATTTGAAAACAATCTATTTTATAAATAGAAATAGAGTTGTTTTAAAGGTTTTAGATTTAAACAAAAAGAAAAATAAAGCTACTATTTCAAAGGCTGTAAAAGTGTATAAGCCAGGTCTTAATAGAGTTGTAGTTTTAGATGCAGGACATGGTGGAAAAGACTCTGGTGCCATTGGTAGTGAAGATAAAATGTATGAGAAATATACTGTATTTAATGTAACAAAATATCTAGAGTCTGTTTTAAAAGAGAGAGGATATAAAGTCTATCTTACTAGAAATAGTGATAGATTTATAAAAGTTAGAAATAGAACAGTATTAGCAAATGATAAACATGCAGATATTTTCGTCTCTATCCATGCAAATGCAGCACATAAATCAAAAATAAAAGAACTTCAAGGGATTGAAACTTTCTTCTTAAGCCCTGCAAGAAGTGAAAGAGCAAAAAGAGTTGCGGCTTTGGAAAATCAGTCTGATATAAGCAATATGAGTGGTTCAACACAAAAAGCATTTTTAGAGTCACTTAATAGACCAAGAATAACAGCATCCCATAAACTATCAATTGATATTCAGAGAAATATGCTTTATGAAACAAGATTACTTCATAAAGATGTTGAAGATGGTGGTGTTAGAGAGGGTCCTTTTTGGGTTCTAGTTGGAGCACAAATGCCTTCAGTTTTAATTGAGATTGGTTATATTACTCACCCAAAAGAGGGTAAAAGATTATTTAATAAAAAATATCAAGAGGCTTTAGCAGTTGGAATTGCTAATGGAATTGACTCTTATTTCGCAAAAAATCCGTAATCTTTTTTATTAAAAATATCTGTTTTGTTTTTATTGGTGGCAAATTATCAATATCAAAAAATTTAGCTTTTGAGTTTTCCCAAGAGAGATATTTTTCTAAAAGTTTATCCTCAACAAAATATTCATCAATCTTAGATATTTTGTTTGCATCAACAATCCAAACACCAATATTTTTTTTGTCATTTCTTTGTTCAAAATACTCTTCAAAAAAGAAAGTCTCTACCTTAATTGAACACTCTTCAAGAAACTCTCTTTTTGCACACTCTCTTGAGTTTTCACCAAAAGTTTTAACCCCTTTTAAACAGCCCCACTTCTCTCTACTCTTTACTGATTTACATAATAAAATCTTTGTTTTGCCTTTTTCAATCTTATAAAGAACTATTCCATAAGCTTCTATTTTTGCCATTAATTTCTACTCTTCCTTTTATAGATAAATAGTGATAATACAAACCAAAGAAACATTGGCAGTAAAAGTGAAAATTCGGGTTTTATTACTCCACTATTTGAGAATTTGTGAAGCATAAAAAAGACTCCCCAAACTACTAATGTAGTGAAAATAGAAAATGAGGTAAAAGTCCCCATATTAAAAAATCTTCTATTATATGAAGTAAAAATAAAAATCAACATAATAAGAGGTATTATAAAAAATGGCATAAATATATCATAATATATAGCTGCTCTAATTTTATCTGTATTTATATCCTGCTTTGATAAAAGTGAAAGAGCAGAGATTGCATCAAGAACTGAAAAATTTGATTTATCTTCATATACGTTATCCAAAATTTTAGGTTTAAATCCATCTAAGGTAACTAAAAATTTTTCATGTCTAACTTCAAGCTTAGAGGTTTCAAAATTCATAAATTCTGGTTTTTTAACAACTTTTACATCAAGAACATACCACTTATCATTTTGAAAATATGCCTTTTTTGCAATAATTGTCTCAACTATATCATCATCTTTAACTTTATAAATATGAATTCCCTCTGCTTGTTTTTTCAAAGGAATAAGTCTTTTAAAGTAGACAAAATTATCATTGTATTTTAAAAATATATCAGATTTTGTATTTGTAAAATAGTTTCCGTCAAGTATCTTTTTTTTCTGTTCATAAGAGTATGCCATTGGTGTCATCTGAATTGCTATTTGCAAAATTATAAGGATTAAAGAGATAACAATAATAGGGAAATAGATATTAAATCGTTTTGCTCCTAAAGAGGTAAAAGCTACTAACTCATTGTTTCTTACAAAAATAACCAGAGTTAAAATCCATCCAAAAACAAGAGACAAAGGCAAAGTTAATGTAAGAGTAAAAAATCCATTATACATTAAATATAGTAGTTGTAAGTTTGCAGAACTAGGAAGTTTTCCTGAATTTTGAAGAAAATCCATCCCCACAAAAAAGAGTTCTAGAGACATAAGAACAATAAAAAAGTGTAAAAAATATTTTTTTAATATATATTTTGTTAGGATGCTCATCTTATTTCAACGTAAATTTTGATTTAACTTCGTTTATTGATTCACCACCTTTGAGGGCATCAATTGCAGAAATTGTATGGGTGATTATACCTTCTAATTTATTTAATTCTTCTTTTGAAAAGTTTGATAATACATAGTTTGAAACATCTTCTTTATTAAGAGGCTTTCCAATACCTACTCTAACCCTTATATACTCTTTTCCTATGTGTGAATCAATTGATCTTAAACCATTATGACCACAATGCCCACCACCTATTTTAAACTTTACAGTTCCAAATGGTAAATCCAAATCATCATGAATTACAATAATATTTTCAATATCAATTTTATAATACTCTTTTATTCCAATTACAGCTTCACCTGAAAGATTCATATAAGTTTTTGGTTTTGCAAATAGATTATAACCTACTTTGTAAACATCTGCTTTGAAATTTGATTTGTTTATATTTGAAGAGTTTTGGCCTTTAATCATCTCATCGATGATTAAAAAACCTACGTTATGCCTTGTTAACTGGTATTTTTCCCCTATATTACCAAGGCCAACGATTAAGTACATTTTTAATTAAATTACTTAGCTTTAATTACACCCACAACTGGTACTCTTGGGTCTAAGAAACAATCAACACCTTCTGGCATAGAAATATCTCTAATTAAAATAGAGTCACCTGTATCAAGGTCAGCAATTTGTAAATGGAAAGATGTTGGTAAGTTTTCAATTGTACATTTTACTGGAATTCTTTTCTTATGGAAAATGAAAAGACCTTTGTTTTTTAAACCTTTTGGTGTACCTTCAACTGTTACAGGAACTTTATAAGAAGTTCTAACACCTGGTTGTGCAACCATTAAATCAACGTGTAATAAATCAGATGTAACTGGATCTTTTTGATACTCTTGAACTACTACTTTTAATACATTTCCGCTAACATTTACATCAAATGCAACTGAAGCTTTATTTTTTAAATATTTAATGAAGTCATTTCTTTTAAATGCAGCATTAACGTTTTCTAAACCTTTACCATAGATATTAGCAATTAAGTAACCATCTCTTCTTAAAGATTTAGTCTCTTGTTTTGTCATACTATCTCTTTTGATACCCTCTAACATAACTTTCCTTTGTTTTAAAATTAAGAGCGTGATTATATTTAATTTAAGTTTAAAATTTGTTTAAGCTACTTTTTATTTATATTTTTAATGTAATAATATAGAGATTTTAGTTCTTCATCTGTTAAAAAGTATGTGGGCATAATTTTAGAGTCAGTTTTATCTGCTGTCATCTTATCTATAAAGAGTTGAAAACTTACCCTGTTTATAGCTGGTGCAATAATTGATTTCATTTTCATTCCTTTACTTTTTTTGTCAAACTCACTATATTGGGCAATAAGAACATCTTTATCTCCCTTTTCATGACATTTGACGCACCCTATTCCCCTTGGATTTTCATAAAGCATAGCACCATATTCAAATTTAGTAATAAAAGAGTTATCGTCCTCTTTACAAAAGAGAAAAAGTGGGAAAAGAAACAATAAAAGTGTAAGTTTCAATCTTAACCTTTGTGTAAAACTTTTTTGGATATTATAGCACCCTAAAATTAAATATATATGAGGCTAATAAGCATGACAATACTTGATGGTAAAGCTCTATCAGCAAAGATTAAAGAAGAGGTGAAAGTTGAAGTTGAAGAACTTCAAAAAACTAAACAAATCACTCCTGGATTAGCTGTTGTTTTAGTTGGTGATGATGCAGCTAGTGCAACTTATGTAAATAGCAAACACAAAGCTTGCGAAAATGCAGGTATCTATTCAGAAGTACACACAAGACCCTCTTCTACAACACAAGAGGAACTTTTAAGTTTAATAGAAAAGATGAATAACGACTCTAAATTGGATGGTATTTTAGTTCAACTGCCGCTACCAAAACATATTGACACAACTACTGTCTTAGAAGCAATCAATCCACTAAAAGATGTAGATGGATTCCATCCTTATAATGTAGGAAGAATGGTGTCAAACTTAGATGCATTTTTACCTGCAACCCCTTTTGGAGTAATGAGAATGTTCCAAGAGTATAATATAGATTTAGTAGGAAAAAATGTGTGTGTAATTGGTTCTTCTGATATTGTTGGAAAACCTATGGCTTCACTTTTAATCAATGCAAAAGCTACGGTTGAAGTGTGTAACTCAAAAACAAAAGATTTAAAAGCCCATACATTAAGAGCTGACATTATTATTGTTGCAGCAGGAAGAGTAAACCTTGTAACTCCTGATATGATAAGTGAAGGTGCAACGCTTATTGATGTTGGTATAAATAGATTAGAAAATGGAAAACTTGTTGGAGATGCAGACTTTGAAGGGTGCAAAAATAAATGCTCTTATATCACTCCTGTTCCAGGTGGAGTTGGACCAATGACCATTGCAATGCTTCTAAAAAATACAATTAAAGCTGCAAAGCTTAGAGATAAAAGAAAGTAGTTAAATGTTAGGAAAAATTTATAGATGGTCTAGTTCATGGACAGGAACTGTTATAATAGTTTTAGCTATTATATTTTTTGTTGCACAAGCTTTTGTAATACCAAGTGGAAGTATGAAAAACACTCTTTTAATTGGTGATATGCTTTTTGTAAAAAAATTCTCTTATGGAGTTCCTGTTCCAAGAATTCCTTGGCTTGAAATACCAGTATTCCCCGATTTAAAAGGAAATGGTCACTTAATAGATGGAGATAAACCTCAAAGAGGTGATATTGTTGTTTTCAGATATCCAGGAAATGATGCAATTCATTATGTGAAAAGATGTGTAGCAACAGGTGGAGATATTATTGCTCTTAAAGACAAACATCTATTACTACACCCAAGTGAAGGTAATGAGTTTGTAAAAGAGAACTATAAAGATCAACAAGTAGTGGAAATTAGTGGAAAACTTTTTATTGTTGATCCATATAGAAAAGATCATCCTGGAATTCATAATGATCCAGCAGTTACTAAAGATGGGCTTCAACCATATCAACTTTTTGATATGCTTCCAATACAAATACCACAAGGTGAATTTTTTATGATGGGTGATAATAGAGATCACTCAAATGATTCAAGATTTTGGGGAACAGTTGAATACAAATATATTGTAGGAAAACCTTGGTTTATCTACTTCTCTTGGAGTGAAGACAAAGAGATTAGATGGGATAGAGTCTTTAGAAGTGTTAGCAGCATTGAAAAATATATGGAAGGTAAAAAATTAGAAATAAATCATGAAAAGGGAATATATTAATGAAATACTTTATTGGTGCTGATCACGCAGGTATTGATATTAAAGCTTATGTAAAAGAGTTGTTTGAAAAAAGAGGTCATGAAGTAGTTGATATGGGTCCTTTTTCAAAAGATAGAGTTGATTATCCAGATTTTGCTGCAAAAGTTTGTAAAGAGGTTCTTGCAAATGAGGGAAGCAAAGGAATTTTAATCTGTGGTTCAGGCATTGGTATGTCTATGGCAGCAAATAAATTTGATGGAATTAGAGCAGCCCTTTGTCACAATGAATACTCTGCAAAAATGGCAAGAGAACACAATGATGCAAATGTATTATGTCTTGGGGAGAGAGTTTCTGGATATGGTATGGTTGAAGCTATTGTTGATGCATGGGATAAAGCCTCTTTTGAAGGTGGAAGACATGAAGGCAGAGTTGAAAAGATAAACAATCTTTTTGGAAGCTGTAGAGTTTAAGAGTTGGAAAGATTATCTTTCCAATCTCATTAAAAGCCCATCTTCATCTTCATAATAATCTCTAAGCTCTTTTGCTACTTTAAAACCAAACTTCTCATACAATTTTATAGCTTTAAAATTAGATTTTCTAACTTCAAGCTGCATATTTTTGTCTTTTAGTTTTTCTAAACTAAACTCTAAAAGTTTTGATGCGATACCCAAACCTCTAAACTCATCTAAAATTGCCAAAGAGTACAATCTATAAAAATGTTTTCTATTTAACCACAAAATATACCCTGCAATTTTGTTTTCAATAACTACTTTATATAGATTGTTTTTTTTTACATGATAATAAAATGAGCTTAAATCTAAAGCCATAATATCACCTAAAAAGACATTTTTTTCAATTTCAAAGAGTGTTTTTACATCACTCTTTGTTGCTTTTTCGATTTTCATTTTTGGTATATTGTATATTTTGGAACTAATTTATTTGGTCTATATGACATTTTAACTTTTTTCAAGTTTTCAAATCCCATATCATCACCAACGTTAACATACTCAACATCATATTTATCTTTTAGAATTTTTGTAAATTCCCTGAAAATAAATTGTGCACAACCAAGTATTTCAAAATCTGTTTTTTCAATAATAACACTTGCAGTTGATTCGTTAATTCTCTCACCAACTGTAAAACCTTTTATCTCATCATTTATATAGATAACAAGTCCTACAACATCAAGATTTTCATAATCATTTATCAATCTTTTAATTGCAAATCTCTCAAAATATATACCATCTAAAAAGACTTCAACTTCCTCTTTTGGCATATAAGTTGTTCTATCTTTAACCCATTTATTAAATAGATTTAGAACCCCTATTCCATGTTTCTCTTTATCTAAAACTTCTATTCTATGTTCAGGATAAATTTTTTTGAATTTATTTATCTCATTTCTTTTTGATTTATAAGAGTCACCTTTTAAATCTATTAGGTCTTCTACCTTATAAATATAGTCAACTAACTTTTTCTCGATAATGAAATCTTTTAACATCTCATAGATTAAAGTACCCTCTTCTAGATAATCAACAAATCCTTCTAGAATATTTTCATGTACATATTCGATTTTAGAGTAATTTCTATTACTGTTATGGTCATTCATAATCTCAAAGCACTCTAAAATTGCTTTATAAGTATTCTCTTTTTTACCCAATGGAGGTAAAAGCATTGACAACTCACCTGAATTTAAAATGAAAAGACAGAATGTATCATTTACGATTGCATAAAATCCAGTTGCCGTTGATAACCAGATATAATTTCCTGCGAATGTATAATCACTTAGATCTACATTTATCTGTTTAAGATACGCAGTCATTACATCTCTTGCTTTCAAATCAAAATGTTTTAAAATGTGGTTGCCAATTGTTAGTGTTGACATTTTTAATTTTTCCTTAATGTTGAATTTTTTTGAAATTATACTCCTTATTTTTTCAATTTGCATCAAAAATAAAAGAAAATAAACAAAAATCTTCTAAGCGCCTATTTATCAATATTATGAAATAATCAAAAGAAAAAAAAAGAGTTAAAATGAGTGAAGATTTCGTAGCATATTTAGTTGTTTTTACTGTTGTTGCATTAATGATGTTAGGTAAAAAAATGATCTTCTTTCCTAATGAAATAAAAAGTGATAAAAATAATGATTAATCCAAAAATTATTGACTATATATTCTCTTCTGCTTCTATTCAAAGATGGAATGATTATCCAAGAATGGTTGAGCTTGTTGAACTTGATAAACAAGCCCATAAATTTATTATTGCATACTTTATAGCAAAGTTTGAAGATGATGTAAATTATAAACATTTAATAGAAGCTGGGATTTTTGAATTTTTAAGAAGAGTAGTTGTAACAGATATTAGACCAGATGTATTTAGAAATGCCCTACAAAAAAGAGCAAAAGAGATTAACTCTTGGGTTATTAAAAATCTTGAAACTTCTTTAGAAGATATAGACAATGGATTATTTTTACAAAAATTTGAAGAGTATCTAAATAATCCACATATCTATAAAAAAGAGAGATTTATATTAAAAGCTGCTTCATATCTATCTACAAGATGGGAGTTCTCTATTGTATATCAGACATCAAGTTTCTTGTCTGATATAGAAAGTGTCAAAAAAAGTGTTGATGAAGAGTTAGAAGACTATTATGAACTAATTGGTGTTAGAAAAATAGCTTTAAATAAAAAATTGGCAAAAGTTGTTGACTTAAGTGGAAGATTAAGATTTCAGAAAAGATGGGCACAAACTCCAAGAATACCAGAAACTTCAGTATTAGGACATATGTTAACAGTAGCTATTTTTTCATATTTTTATTCCCTAAAAGTTAATGCTTGTGATAAAAGACTTGAAAACAACTTTTATGTATCTTTGTTTCATGACTTACCTGAAGCTTTAACTAGGGATATAATCTCTCCTGTAAAATACTCAGTTGATGACTTATCAGATATTATTGCAGAGTATGAAATTAAAAAGATAAATGAAGATATTTTGCCAAATATTCCAGAGTTTACTCAAGATGAATTTTGCTATATTTTAGGAGTTTATAAAAACTCAAAAGATGAGTTTGCCAATAGAATTTATGATGGAGAGGTTCAGTTCGTAGATGAAATCTCAAAATTTAATATGGATAGATACTCTCCTGTTGATGGGAAAGCTTTAAAACAGTGTGATAAACTCTCTGCTTTTGTTGAAGCTAGCTTATCAATTTCCCATGGTATAAAATCAAAAGAGCTTCTTAATGGGAAAAAACAGATAATGAAAACACTAAAAGAGATAGAAGGCGTTGATTTTAAACAATTAGCTCAAGATATTGATGAAGAGTTTTGTACAACAGGACAAACTCAAGTTAGAATGGAGTTTGATTAAAAGAGAAAATCTCTTTTAATCTATTTAGAAAGTAAATTTTAAATTAAAATAAACATATCTACCAGGATCATTAAAAAGTGTTCTTTCACTTCCTACTGCAACATAACTAATATCTCTATATGTATTTGTTGAATTATATGTTTTATCTAAAATATTATCAACTCCTAAAGTAATATCTAAATTTTTATTTACTTTTTGGTTGAACTTAGCATTTAATAATGCATATCCACCTAACTCTTGTTCTAATGCTGAGCTATCATAATCACTCCAACTATCAACTGCAATAACTTCTGTTGTTAGTCTTGATTTTCCCACTTCATAATTTAATGCAAAATTAGCTTTTAATGGTGTAACTTCTGCTAAATCTTTATCGGCATAATCTCCATCTTTTTTACCTCTTTGATAGGCAACTCCATAATCAAAAGATAGATTTTCGTTAATAAAATATGAGCCATTTATATCTAAACCATAAATATATGCATCTATATTTTCAAAAGATGTTCCCATATTATAAATATAATCATCAAGTTTTGAATAAAAAAGTTTTGTTTTTATAAAAAAATCACCTATATTTTTTTCAAAACCTAAATCAACTTCATAATTTTTTGTATCTTCCAAATTTTTATTTGCTGTAAATCCCATACCACTATAATATAACTCTCTTGCATCAGGAACTCTTGAAGACTTTCCAATCCCTGCAAAAATTCTTGTATCTTCATCTAAAGAGTATGTCCCAAAAATATTTGCACTTATCGCACTATAATTTTTCTTATTACTAATATTTTCTATATCTGTATTATCATATCTTGAACCAAATTCTAATTTTAAATCACCTATTTGTTTTTCAAGTTTTGAAAATAGAGCTCTATTTTTTGTATCAGTTGAAGGAAATGATTCAGCACTTGGAGTTATAGCACCTGTAACTCTTGTTGTCATATAGTTATTACTTCGCCAATTTCTTATACTTGTGTCTACACCATAAGTCAAAGTTGAATTTAAAATATCCATACTATTTTTGAGTTTTGCTCCCCACATTGATGTTTTCATAAAACTTGTCATATACATCATATTTCCAGAGTCTCTATATCTTGTACTCATTGGATGATCAACATTTGAATAATAATAATCAAAGTTTAACTCTTTTGAATACTCTCCTAAATCTCTTTTTGTATATCCAAATGTATAGATATTTGAGTTATCATAATCTGCATCCATTCCACCTGTTGGATAAAGAATATTGTCACTTCTATTTGCTGTATAAGAGACTTTTATTTCAGAACTATCATCAATATTAAATATAGTTTTTGCAAGTAAAGTCTTTTTTTCATAGGCTTTCATCCCTCTATATGCTGCTAAATATTCACTTGTTGAAGAGGCAATTCCAGATTCAACTTGTTGACCATAAAAATCATTTCCATTGCCATCTTCATATTGGTCACTCTCTTCTTTAGAAGCTGAAATTAAAAATTTAATTTTATCATTTCCTCCTTCTAATGTTGTACTAAGTTTTCTATATCCAAAACTTCCAGCACCTACATTTACTTCTCCTGAAAAACCTTTTTTTGGTTCTTTTGTTTTAACACTAACCTTTCCACTTAATGTACCAAAGTTTTCAATATCATAAGGACCTTCAATAACTTGTATTGAATCTACATTGTTTGATAAAACATGTGAAATTGTTGGATCCATTCTATTTGGACAAGCTCCATAAATTTTTGCATCATCTATCAAAACATTTATATTGTCTTTTTTTTGACCTCTCAAAATAATATCATTTGCAATACCACTTCTTCTTACAATACTAATTGATGGAATATTTTTCATCAATGATTCAGCTAAATCAGCTGATTTTATCTCTTCTGAACTTACGTCCTTTACAACTTTTGAATTTATCTCTTCAATAACATCAAGTGTTCCAATATCTACAGAATTATCTGCATATAATATTGAAGCACATACAACTCCTATTGTGATTATTTTTTTCATGCATATCCTTAATTAAAAAATATTGCATTATATTTTTGATTTGTTAATTAATTATTAATTTTTATTTATTTTTAAGAAATATTATAAGATTTTGATTAAAAGAGAAAATCTCTTTTAATCATTAGAAGCTAAATTTAAAGTTAACGTAAACATATCTACCTGGATCATTTAATAATACTGGTGTTCCTCCTGTTGCAACATATGTAATATCATTATAAGTATTTGTTGTAGCATAAGTTTTATCAAAGATATTATCAACTCCAATTGTTACATCAAGATTTTTATTAATCTTTTGGTTATATTTTGTGTTAACAACAACATATCCAGCAAGCTCTTGTTCTCCATTATCTGCATCATAACTATCCCATCTATCTGAAGCAATAACTTGAGTTATTAATTGACTAGCACCAAAATCATATGTTAAAGATAGATTAGCTTTTAGTGGTGGAATCTCTCCCAAATCTGTATCACTTTGCCCAGATAAAGCATCATCTTTTTTACCTCTTATATATGAAACACCATAATCAACAATAAAATTCTCAAAAGGAAGATAATATCCAGAAACTTCTACACCATAAATTTTTGCATCTACATTTTCAAATGTTGTACCAGCTTTATTGTAGATATAATCATCAAGTTGTGAGTAAAAAAGTTTTGTTTTAACAGAAAAACTATCAAAAACTTTTTCAAAACCTAAATCAAGTTCATAGTTTTTTACAGAATCTAAATCATCATTTCCTACTATTGCTCCCCCAGAGTTTACAAAATATAACTCCCTTGCATCTGGAACTCTCTCAGATTTACCAATACCTGCAAATACTTTTGTTGTATCATTAAAATTATATGTACCAAAAACATAACCATTTAAAGAATCAAAATCTCTATCTCTTTTTGTTTCATCTGTAACATCAATAGAGGTGTCATCAAATCTTGAACCAATCTCTAAATCAAATTTTCCAAAGCTCTTCTCATATTTTCCAAATAGGGCAACATTTTGAGTATCTGCACTTGAAATAGACGCTCTTATATACGGATTTAAAATATTTGAGTAGTGTCCACTCCAATTTCTTGTACTTGTATCTGCTCCAAACTCTAACTCTCCACCTGCTAAGTCAAGTGAATTTTTAACTTTTGCTCCCCAAATTGATGACTTCATATTATTTGTCATATAGTTTGAACCAACTGCATTATTTCTTAGAGTTGTACTCATTGGATGGTCAACATCAGAATAGTAATAGTTGATATTCAGCTCTTTAGAGTATTCACCTAAATCTCTTTTACTATATGAAAGAGTATAGATATTTGAATTATCATGGTCTGCATCCATAGGAGTATTTGGATAAAGAACATTATCACTTCTATTAGCATTATATGAAAGTGAGATATCTGAACTATCATCTATATTAAAAATCAACTTTGTTAAAAGTGTTCGTTTTTCATAAGCTTCTAAACCTGTTGTTGAATATCTATTTGCAGTAGCTACTGAATGAGCTATTTGTTGTTCAAGAAAATCTTTTCCATCTCCATCTTCATATTGATTTGAAAACTCTCTTGATGCAGAGATAAGAAATTTTACATTATCATTTCCTCCACTTACAGAAAAAGAGCCTTTTCTATAACCAAAACTACCCATATTTAAGTCAACTTCTCCACTTAGATCTTTTGATATCTCTTTTGTATTTACTTTTACTAAACCACTTAAAGTACCGAAATTTTCCACATCATAAGGACCTTCTACAACTTCAACCGATTCTACATTATTTGATAATACATGTGAAGTTGGTGGATCCATTCTATTTGGACAAGCACCATAAATTTTTGAATCATCAATAAGAACATTGATATTATCCTTTTTTGATCCTCTTAGTATAATGTCATTTGCTATACCACTTCTTCTTACTATATTTATTGATGGGATATGTTTCATCAATGTTTCAGCCAAATCTGCTGATTTAATCTCATCTGAGCTAATATCCTCTACAACTTGTGTAGTTACATCTTCAACAACAAGTGAACCAATATCCACACTATTTTCTGCACAAAGCATAGATGCACAAACCAATGAAATACCTACTATTCTTCTCATTTATTTCCTTTTATGATTTTTTTTATTCTATTTATTATCTGTTAATTAATTGTTAATATTAATATTATATTAAGGTTAAGATTATAAAAATTGTTTATTATATTTATGATATACTAAGCACAAAAGGAGTTTGATGGCTAAAATTAGTTTAGATATAGATGATAAAAAACTACCAATTGTTCTAAATATCTTAGAGAATCTCAAAGCAGGATTGATAGATAAAATTGAAGTTGAAAAGAGTCAAAAAATTAAACCAGTATCTTCATCTCTTGATACAACTTCATCAAAAAAATACCTGTCAAAACAAGAGTATAAAAAAAGAGTTCAACAAAAAGTTGAAATGGATGAATTTTTACCTAAAAATATTTCAACAAGCAAATATCTTAGTGCCCAAGAGTTCAAAAACAAATTAAAAGGAAAATAAAAATGCAAATAACACTTGTTGCTATTTTATTTATTGCATTACTTGGTTTTATAATTTATAAAATAAATAATAGATTTGCACTAAAAGAGTTAATAATCCTAGTTTCAATAATTGTTGTTTCTGTATTGGCTCTTGTAATGCTTCTTAGAAATGAAGAAGAGAAAGTTCCTCAACTTTTTAAAACAAAATATGAACAAAATAGAAAAGTTACAATTTCAAAAATGAGTTATGAGAGATTAAATAATAAATATATCACGTCTAAAACTGAGTTTGTCTATAACTTTGATTTTATTATTTCAAAAGATAATAAAGAGCTGGTTTGTGAAGTTAAAAATGTAGTAATTAAAAAAATAGAAGATGAATATATCTTTGAAAACTTTAATACAATGGATGAAAATTGTCAAGAGAAATAGAGATGAAAGAGTATAAAAAATATATAAAAAATCTCAATGAAGTTGAGAAAAAGATAAAAACTTTACCTTTAAGTAGAGTAGATGAAGAGGCAAAGCTTCTAAAAGAGATTTTTAATTTTGCCTATGAGAAAAACTGTTTTAAGTTATATAACTTTGACAAAGAGCTTCAAGATAAATTGAAGTTCAAACTCTTTTCAAAACTTACAAAACACTCTGCATCTTTTACTTTTTTAGCAATCCAAATACTTGCAGCCAATGCTATTATGGCTAAAAATAATTTTCCAAAAAGAGAACACTACTTTAAACAAAAGTGTGGAATTGCAATAAATCATTTAAGAATGAAAAAAAGTTTTGTAAAAGCAAAAAAGTGTGAAGGGGGATATGAACTAACAGGGGTTTTAACTTGGGCTAGTGGATATAAGATTTTTGACCACCTTTTAATTGGTTTCCATTATAAAGATCAAGAGCTTGAAGGTCTTTCACTATTTCAAGAGAATAAAAGTTTTAAAATTATTGATTTACCAGAGACTTTTGTTGGACAATCACTAAATACTGTAAATGTAAAACTTGAGAATTTTTTTATTAAAGATGAAGATATAGTTTCAAAAAATCCAATTGGAAATTACACAAAAAATAAATCTCTTTCAAAAACAGTTCATTATGCGCTTTATGGATTAGGAATTGGCTCACTTAATTTTATAAATGATAAAAATCTAAAGGCAAACTCTAAAGAGAAATTAAAAAAGATAAAAAATGCATTTATGAATACAAATCATCCAGAAGAGCTTGATAAACTAAGAGTTAAACTCTTTAATACTCTTCAAAAAATCATAACATTAGCAATGATAGTTGATGGAGGGAAATCTATCTTAAAAGAGAAGACTCTTCAAAGATACTATAGAGAACTAATTATGTTTAATGCAAATGGACTAAATGAAGAGATAAAGTCTCTTTTTCTTGAAAAATTTTAGTTCTTTTATGCAGGTTTAAAAGAGCTTTTTGTTTTACATACTTGTGGAAAAAGGCATTTATCACACTCAGGATTTAATGCCTTACAGGTATATCTTCCAAAAAGAACCATTGCTTGATGAAAAATATGCAAATCATCTTTTAATTTCTTAACAAGTTCTGCTTCAGTTTTTTCTACTGTTTTTTCATAAGAGAGTCCCAATCTATGAGAAACTCTGAAAACATGGGTATCTACAGCCATTAAATTTGCACCTTCAAACTCAATCATAAAAACATTTGCTGTTTTGTTTCCAACCCCTGCTAATTTTTGGAGCTCTTTTTGATTGTGAGGAATCTCTCCATTGTAGTTTGCAATTACACTTTGCGCCATCTTTATTATATTTTTTGATTTATTGTTAAAAAAAGAGCAGCTCTTTAAAAGCTCTTTTACATCATCCAAAGAAGCGTCAGCAAGCTCAAAAACAGAAGGATATTTCTCAAAAAGTACTGGAGTTATAATATTTACTCTTTTATCTGTACATTGGGCTGATAAAATAATGGCAATTAATAGTTCATAATCATTTCTATAGTTTAGCTCTGTAACTGCATTATTGAAATTTTCCAAAAATGCCTCTTTTATAATCTCAATATCCTCTTTTGTAGCTTTTTTTAATTTTGGCAACTTTATATCCTCTAACTATCTTTTGTCCAGTCAAACTGCATCTGTTTTGCAACTTTTTGTGCTAATTCTAAACTATAAAGTTTTGAAACTAAATGCAAACTCATATCAATACCAGCTGATATCCCTGCTGAAGTTATAATATCACCTTCATCTACCCATCTTACATCTTCAACTACTTTTAAAAGTGGAAAATCTTTTTTTAAATCAGGAATATCTTCCCAGTGTGTTGTAACTTTATGCTCTTTTATCACCTCTGCCTTTGCTAATAAAAATGCTCCTGTGCAAACAGATGCCACAAATTTTACATTCTTTGCAATCTTTGAAATCCAAGAGATAACTTCATCTTTTTTAAGTTCACCTGTATGAACTCCACCTGCAACAACCAAAACATCAATTTTTGGATGATTATCAATTGTATAATGGGATAAAACTTTATAATCACCCCTTGCTTTTACCTCTTTATTTTGAGAGACTAAAAAAAGCTTATGTTTTTTGCTCTCTTCTAAAAATCTATTTGCAACTGAAAAAACCTCATAAGGTCCAGAAAAATCCAAAACCTCAGCCTCATCATATATATAAATTGCAATATTCATTTTAAGCCTTTTTAATTTTCTCTATTTGATCTCTTAATCTAATAGCCTCTTCAAAGTTCAAATCTTTTGCAGCTTTTTGCATCTTTTTATTTAATTCAACTAAAATTTTCTTTCTCTCTGTTGCTGGAATTTTATTCATTTTTTCTCTTTTCCAAGCTGTATCATCATACTCTTCAAGTTTTAGATTCTCATCTAATGCTCTTTTTGTTGTTTTTGGAGTTATTCCATGCTCTTTATTAAAAGCCTCTTGAATTTCACGTCTTTTATTTGTTAAATCAATTGCATATTGCATAGAGTCTGTAATCTTTTTAGCAAAAAGGATTACTCTACCATTTTCATTTCTTGCGGCTCTTCCCATAGTTTGAACCAAAGAGGTTCTACTTCTTAAAAATCCTTCTTTGTCTGCATCAAGTATTGCAACAAGTGAAGTTTCTGGAATATCTAGTCCCTCTCTTAAAAGGTTTATTCCAACTAAAACATCAAACTCTCCAAGTCTTAGTTCTCGAATTATCTGATTTCTCTCAATTGCATCAATATCACTGTGCATATATTTAACTTTTATTCCCAAATCAGAGTAATAAGAGCTTAACTCTTCTGCCATTTTTTTAGTTAATACCGTTACTAAAACTCTTTGATTTTTTGCTATCACTTTTTTTATTTCATCATGCAGTTTTTCAACTTGGAATTGGCTATCCATTATCTCAATAATTGGATCAAGCAATCCTGTTGGTCTTATTATTTGTTTAGCTACTACTGAACTTTGTTCTAACTCATACTCAGCAGGAGTTGCACTAACAAAAAGATATTTTGGTGCTTTTTTTATAAACTCTTCAAATTTTAAAGGTCTGTTATCTAAAGCACTTGGAAGTCTAAAACCATACTCTACTAAAACCTCTTTTCTACTTCTATCTGCTGCATACATTCCTCTAAATTGAGGCAGAGATACATGTGATTCATCAACTATTAAAAGAAAATCTTTACCCATTTGTTCAAAATAGTTCATAAGTGAGTATGGAGTCTCACCTGGTTTAAGTCCTGTTAAGTGTCGTGCATAGTTCTCTATCCCTTTACACATACCAGTACCTTCAATCATCTCCAGATCAAACTCAACTCTCTGTTTTAATCTTTGATACTCAACTAATTTCTCCTCTTTTTGGAAAAAATCAAGTCTCTCATCAAGCTCCTCTTCAATCTCTTTTACTGCCCTTCCTAAATTTTCACTTGTAACAACAAAAGGATTTACAGAGTAAATAATTGCTTCATCAAGCTCTTTTACTTTTTCATTTGTCAAATACTCATGTTTGGTTATAGATTCAACTTCATCACCAAAAAACTCAACTCTAATATACTCATCTTCAAAGTAAGCAGGAAAAATATCAATAACATCCCCATTTACTCTAAAATCTGCTCTGTCAAAAAAATTGTCATTTCTTTTATATCCCATCTCCACAAGTTTTAGTAAAAACTGCTTTTGAGAATATTCAAAACCAACCTCAATTCTTTGAACCATTGCTTTATACTCTTCAGGGTTTCCTAAACCATAGTTTGCTGAAACTGAAGCAATTACAATTACATCATCAAAACTAAGAAGTGAAGCTGTTGCAGATAATCTTAGCCTTTCAAGTTCAGAGTTTATAGAGGAGTCTTTTTCTATAAAAAGGTCAGTTCTTGGAATATAGGCTTCTGGTTGATAGTAATCATAGTATGAGATAAAATACTCAACATGATTGTTTGGGAAAAATTGTCTAAATTCACTATAAAGCTGTGCTGCTAAAGTTTTATTATGGGTCATGATAAGAGTTGGCATCTGTGTTTTTTCTATCACTTTTGCCATAGTATAAGTCTTACCTGAACCAGTAACTCCCTCTAAAGTTGTATATTTATTGCCACTTAAGATGGAGTCACTTATTGCTTTAATTGCTTGGGGTTGATCCCCTGAAGGTTTATATTCACTATTTACTTTAAAATTACTCATGGGCAAGATTATATCGAAGAATTAATTATGAGTAGTTTTACATTTTGTATTAAATAAAAGTTATATGTTTTTTCTCATTTCCCTTAATTTTGCTGTTTCTGCCATTATTTGTAACTCTTTATCAGCTGAAATAACTATATTTGGGTCAACTGTAAAATCTATTCTTGTATCTCTTCCTTCATAATCTACTTTATTTAATATAGTTTTTATTGCATTGTATCTTGCAATAAATTTATCATCACTTCTAATAATTGTCCAAGGAGATATCTCTGTATTTGTCTCTTTTAACATTCTATATTTTTTCTGAGTAAACTCTTCCCATCTCTCTTGCATTTGAAGGTCAATTTCACTAAGTTTCCACTGTTTCAATGGATTCTCTTCTCTCTCTTCAAATCTTTTTGCTTGTTCCTCTTTTGATACAGAAAAATAGATTTTCAAAAAGTGAATTCCATTTTCTACAAAATTTTCTTCAAATCTAGGAACAGTTTTCATAAAGATTTCATACTCTTCTTCACTACAAAAACCAAAAACAGGTTCAACCATTGATCTGTTGTACCAGCTTCTATCAAAAATAACTATTTCACCACCTTTTGGGAATTGTTCAATATATCTTTGAAAATACCATTGACTTCTTTCAACATCAGAGGGTTTACCTAAAGCAACAACTCTATAATGTTTTTCATTCATGTATCTAGTTATTCTTCTTATTGCTCCACCTTTACCTGAAGCATCTCTACCTTCAACTAAGATTATCATTTTTTCATTATATTTTTCTAGATGATCTTGTAGTTTTATAAGCTCAACTTGAAGAGTTCTTAAAGCCTCTTCTTGCGATCTATATTCGTACTTTTTATGTAAATCTTTTAAAAACTCTTCTGAAGGATCTGCTTTTATTGTTTTTATAAACTCGTTATAATCCAATATATCTTCAATCTCTTTTTCATACAATTTATCAATTTTCATTACTAATCTCCAAAATTAAAAAGGTAAAATATCCAAAAAAAGTTACATTTTAATGATAAATATAAAATTTATCTATTTCGCGTAATCTTTATAATTTGCAAGAAAGTAGAAAATAACAGAGACTTCTCTACTTGACCAGATATAATGTTTGCATAAATCATCTTTTTGCGCATGAAAGTCCACATATGCTTCATACTTTTTTATAATTCCAGTCATCAAACTTTTTATATCATTTTCATTTGAATCAAGAAGAAATTTATGAAAAATTGTCTCTTGATCATAAATTAGAATATCATCAGATCTTTTAAAAATTGCCAAAAGAATAGATACTTGCCAAGAGTGCCACTCTTTTGCATCAAGTTCACTAATTCTTTTATCTTTATAATTAAAGGTTTTGTATGAGTCAAAAATTTTTCTACTAATCTCTTTTAACAGTGAAGTTCCCATCTTTTCAATTGCAGGGGGAACATAAAGACTATATGTTTTTGGCATAGGCACACGAAAAGACGTTTTTGAATTAGTTCTTTTTTTTGTAACAGGGCTGCTCTTTGTTGAACCATTAGATAGTAAAATTGCAATTGCAACTAAAACTAATATTAAAATTGCTCCTACAACTAATAAAAAAACAAGAGCTAAATGACTCATAAATTCTCCCCAATAAACCTATCTGCAAGTCTAAAATATTTTTTATCACAACAAAGTGATGGAATATTTACATAGAGCTTTTTATCATGTTCATAACTTTTACCTTCATGGTAGTGTCCTTCTATGATAATATCCGAATTATAATTTTTCACCCTATTCTTGGCAAAGGAGTTAAAATCCTCCATTTTGCGACAAATATTTTTTTCTATTAAAGTATAATATACTTTTTTTGAAATTAAATAATTAAAATCTAAAAAATTTAAAATTTTTAATAAATAGTGATTTCTAATAATGGAACAATAGAGATTATAATGCCAAGGAGTAAAAATATCTCCATGGGCAATCTTTACACTTTTCTCTCCATATTTTGCAAATACTGGTTGCTTTTTTCTCTCAATTATTAAAACTTTTGGAAAAAGTTTTTTTAAATTAAAATCGTGATTCCCCTCTAAATAAACAACTTCAAGATTATTTGAAAGCTCATTTATTTTATCAATAATATCTTGATTTTGTTTAATGAAAAAATCAATCTCCCCAGCAATAAAATCAAAAATATCTCCCATCAAAAAAAGTTGAGAACACTTCACTTCACCACTTTGCAACTTCTCTAAAAAGATTCGAAACTCCAATCTTTTTTCATTGTAATGTGAATCTGCTACAAAAATAGCATCTCTTTTTATATTAAGGTACATATGCTATTTTTGGAATCCCTTCATCTTCTTCAAAGCCACACATTAAGTTTGCATTTACAACTGCTTGAGATGAAGCCCCTCTTAATAGATTATCTATTGATGAGTTTACAAATAGTGCTTTACCATTTCTTGCTACAAAAATATCACAAAAATTTGTCCCTGCTGTTGATTTTATATCAACTGGAGTTTTTCTAATTCTAACAAATTTTGAATTTTTGTAACTCTCTTCAAGAATTTTTTCAACATCAATTTCATCTTTTAGTGTTGCATAAACAGACACTAACATTCCTCTTGTTATAGGTAACAAGTGGGGTACAAAATTTATTTGAAACTCTTTTGATTTTACTAATTTTACTTTCTCTTGAATCTCTGGCATATGTCTATGTTTAAAAGGATTATATGCATGAATATTCTCATTTAAATGAACAAAATGCGAAGTTTCACTTAATTTTTTCCCAGCACCACTAACTCCTGATTTTGCATCTATAAAAATTGGTGTTTTCTCTTCTATAAAATCTACAAAAGGAAGAAGTGCCAATAGTGAAGCTGTAGGATAACAACCTGGATTTGCAACTAGCTTTGCCTCTTTTAACTCTTTTTTATAGTATTCTGGAAGACCATATACTGCCTCATTTATATGTTCTTTATCTTCATGGGGACAATAGTGTTTTTCATAAGTTTCAAGTTCAAGTCTATAATCAGCACTTAAGTCAACAACTTTTACACCAAGCTCTAAAAGCTCTTTTGCAAAAGCCATTGAAGTCTTATGAGGTAGCGCCAAAAATGCCAAATCTGCCACTTTGCTAATCTCTTTTGCATCTGCTTTTTGCACCTTTACATTTAATACATCTTTTAAGCAAGGGTGCAACTCTTCAAGAGTCTCTTCTCCACTTGAGTTTGCTATATAAGTAATATCAAATTTTGGATGGTTTATTAATATTTTAATTAATTCAAGACCAGTATATCCACTAGCTCCAATAATTGCTACATTCATTATAATTTAAGCTCCTTATATGTAACACTTAAAATCTCATATGTTCTCTCTCCACCAGGAAGTTTTGCAGTTATCTCATCACCTTCCTCTTTACCTAATAGTTGTTTTGCTAAAGGAGAGTTGAAAGATATCATTCCTTTATCTGCATTTGACTCAACTCCACCAACAATTGCATAGGTAAACTCCTCTTCTGTATCAACATCAAGTAACTCAACAGTTGAGCCAAAACTAACTTTATTGTGAGGCAAACTTTCAGGATCTATAATTATAGCCTTTGAAATAATTGAACCAAGTTCCGCTATTTGTGCATCAATTAAAGCTAATTTATCTTTTGCAGCATGGTACTCTGCATTCTCTTTTAAATCACCTAATTGTCTAGCTTCATCTAATGCAATTACTGTATCAGGTCTTTCTCTACTTTTTAATAGTTCTAACTCTTTTGTTATTTTTTCATACCCGACACGTGTCATTGGCTCTTTATCCATATAAGCCTCCTATTTCTATAAATTTATGTTTTGATTTTCTTTGGTATAATACCGAAATTTTTATAAAAGAGTAGATATGCAAAGATATGATAGAACACTGAAACTATTTGGTGAAGAGAATTTTAAAATATTTCAAAATGCAAAGCTAATTCTTCTAGGAGTTGGAGGAGTTGGAAGTTTTGCCCTTGATTCTCTTTACAATACAGGAATTACAAATATAACAATTGTTGATTTTGATACCTATGAAGAATCAAATATGAATAGACAATTGGGAAGTCATGGCAATATTGGAAGAACAAAGGTTGAAGCTTTAAAAGAGAGATACCCAAAAATCACACCAATTCATGCAAAAATAACTCCAGAGTGGATTGATAATTTTGATTTTTCATCTTATGATTATATTTTGGATGCTATTGATGATATTAAACCAAAAGTTCACCTTATAAATAAATATTATACAAGAGTAATCTCTACAAGCGGAAGTGCGAAAAGGCTAGATCCAAGCAAAATAGAGTATTTATCAATTTGGGATACATATAATGATCCTTTTATTAAAAAAATTAGAACTGAATTAAAAAAACTAGGCTTTAAAAGAAAATTTAAAGTTGTTTTTTCAAGTGAAAACCCTAATTGCTTGGAAAAAGGAAGCTTTGAAGCAGTTACTGGCTCTTTTGGTTTTATGATGGCTTCAGTTACAATTAAAAAACTAATTAATAAGAAAAAGTAAAATAATTTTCTAAAGTTAAGTATAAGAAAAAAAGCATTATAATTTAACAATAATCCATACAAAGGGTATTTATGAGTGGTATCAATAGTGTTGAACAAATGACACAAGGTCACCTAAGAAATGTTCAGCAGTTAGCAGTATTTTATACGGGTCACAATAATATTTATGCAATTAACATTGCTAAAGTTAAAGCATTTATTATTACTGAAGAAGTTACAATAAATGACACTCCAACAAACACTAATGTAATTGCAGGAATTGCAACTATTAGAGGGGAGCCTGTGACACTTGTTAATCTAGATGCTTGGCTTGGACATCCTGGACATGCTATTCAAGATTATAAATTAATTATCTATTGTGAATTTAACCATAAAAAAGTTGGTTTTCTGATCAAAGATATGCTTGATATAGTTGAAAAAACAACAGATGAACTTAGACATTCAGAAGAGACAAACTCTAAAATAACTTATACTACATATGTAAGAGTTCATAATAAAGATGAACTATGTACTGTATTTAATGCTGAGCAATTATTAAAAGATTTAGGTTGGGTTGATGATGGTGAAGATACACTAAATAAATATGTGGAATCACCTTTTGATACTTCAAGACTAATTTTAGCAGCTGAAGATTCAAATGTTGCTAGAGAAGTTTTAATTAAATTCTTTAAAAAAGCAAAAGCAAATTATGAAGTATATACAGATGGAGCGCAACTTTTAAAAAGACTTGAAGAGTTAGATCCTGAAGATATTGGTCTAGTTATTACTGATATTGAGATGCCAGCAGCTGATGGTTTCCAAGTTGCTTCATTTATAAAAGGAAATGATGAATATTGTAATATTCCAATAGTAGTTAATTCATCTATGACTACAGATGCTGTTAAAAATAAAATGCTTCAAATAGGTGTTGAAGGTTTTATAGGTAAAACTGATATTCAAGCTTTATATCAAGCTGTAAAACAGTATCTTAGATAAGAAAAAGGAGAAGCGCTTCTCCTTTTTCTACTTAGGCTTTTTTAAGCCACTGCTCAAACACTTTAATTTGTTCAACGGTTTGAATTGTTGAAGTTCCACCAAAAGAGTTTCTTGCATTCATTGAGTTTCTTAAATCAAGATACATAACAATATCTTCACTAATATCTTTTAACTCATCATTTGCACTTCTAATCTCATCTAAACTTAATTCACTAATATCTTTGTTTAAAGAGTTAGCTTTGCTAACAACATCTTTTGTAATATAGTAAGCTGTTCTAAAAGGCATATTCTGTTTTTGTACTAAAAAATCGGCCAAGTCTGTAGCACTTAAGTGCCCAATTTTACAAGCTGCTTCCATTTTATCTACATTAACTATCATTGTTTTAATTACTTCAGTTAAAATTTTAAGTGAGATTTCAATGGTTTTAACAGAATCAAAAACACCCTCTTTATCCTCTTGTGTATCTTTGTTATATGCTAAAGGAAGTCCTTTCATTACTGTAAATAGTGAGATAAGATTTCCATAAACTCTTCCTGTTTTTCCTCTTAAGAGTTCAGGGACGTCTGGATTTTTCTTTTGAGGCATAATAGAACTTGTTGTTGCATATTCATCACTCATTCTTACAAATTGGAACTCATATGAAGACCATAAAATAAGCTCTTCAGCTATTCTACTTACATGCATCATAGAAGTTGAAATATTAAAAAGTATCTCTAAAGCAAAATCTCTATCACTTACACTATCCATTGCATTTGCTGTTGGAGAGATAAATCCTAGAGTTTGACTTGTTAAAAATCTATCAATATTATGGGGAGTTCCTGCTAGTGCTGCACTACCAAGAGGAGAATAGTTATTTCTTTCATAAGAACTCTCAAATCTCTCATAATCCCTTTTAAACATATTTGCATATGCAAGCATATGATAACCGAAGTTTAGTGGTTGTGCATGTTGTAAATGAGTCATTCCAGGAATTAGTGTAGTTGTATGTTTATTTGCAACATCAATAAAAACAGAAATTAACTCTTTTAATTGTTCTTTTATGCTCTCATTTTTATCTTGTACATAGAGTCTAAAATCTGTTGCAACTTGGTCATTTCTACTTCTTGCTGTATGAAGTCTTTTCCCCGGTTCTCCAACA
Organism: Halarcobacter ebronensis; assembly: GCF_013201825.1. Classification (NCBI taxonomy): domain Bacteria; kingdom Pseudomonadati; phylum Campylobacterota; class Epsilonproteobacteria; order Campylobacterales; family Arcobacteraceae; genus Halarcobacter; species Halarcobacter ebronensis. The sequence goes on along the minus strand of NZ_CP053836.1, from coordinate 864,514 downwards.
ATCTCAGTTAATCTACTCTCAACAGCCATATGAATATCTTCAAAAGCTAATGAAAACTCAAATTTTCCACTCTCTATCTCATCTTTTACTTGTAAAAGACCATTTTCTATCGCCTCTTGTTCTTCTTTAGTTAAGATTCCCTGTTTACATAACATTTGTGAGTGAGCAATAGAACCTCTAATATCTTGAGCATATAACTCTTTATCAAACATAATTGAAGCATTAAACTCATCTAATATTTGTGCATTTGTATTTTTTAATATTTGATTATTTTGATTTGGCATAAATTATCCTAATTGGTGATTGGGGAATTATATCATAACTATATTTAGTTAAATGGGTTGAAATCACTTCTCATTTTCAATTTTTTTAATTGTCTCTTTTATAATATTAAAGATCTTTTTTCTAGCTTCTGGTTCATCATTTTCAGGGACATCCCAACCAACAATACTCATATATTTTTCAATTAAACCTTCCACATCCTCTACAATATCATCATGTAGTTGTTCTAACTCTTTATCTTGTGCTGTCATAATATCTCCTTTAAATAAAATAAATTATAACATAATAAAAAAAGGCCTATGTTAAATATAGACCCTCTTTTAACCACAATTAAAAATTCTTAAATACTAAAAACTTTCCCACTCACTATCATCTGATACTTTTGGTTTAATTTTATTATTTTCTACTTTTAGCTTTTGATTTGGTTTACTCTTTTTTTGTATAGATGAACTAGCTATTAAATTCTTTTTCCCAAAATTTTTTGCTTTTACACTATCTTTACCTATAAACTCTTTTTCATTTGCACTTGATACAATCAATTTTGCTATTTCATCTGTTTGAACTGCTACATCATGGGTTTGATTAGCTATTGAAGCATTTTGTTGAGTTTGTTGATCTAAACTATTTATAGCATCATTTATCTGTTCAATTCCAGTTAATTGTTCTTTTGAAGCTGCCTCTATATCAGAAATCAACTCTATAGTTTTTGAGATATTAAGACTTAATTCATTATAACCTTCAATCATCTTATCTGAAATTGATTTACCATTATTTGCTTTGCTAGTTGCATTTTCAACAAGATTTTTAATCTCTTTAGCAGCTTCAGCAGATCTATTTGCAAGGTTTCTTACCTCTTGGGCAACAACGGCAAAACCTTTTCCTGCCTCACCTGCAGTTGCTGCTTCAACAGCAGCATTAAGAGAAAGGATATTTGTTTGAAATGCAATTTGGTCAATAACAGTAATTGCTTCATTTATAGAGTTTACTTCCACATCTATCTCATTCATTGCTTCTGTAGTCTCATGGGCCAATTTTTTACCCTCATTTACAGAATTTGTTACTTGATTTGCAAACTGAGACATTTTCACAACATTTTGAGTATTAGATGAGATATTACCTGTAATCTCTTCCAAAGCTGCTGCTGTCTCCTCTAAAGAGGCTGCTGCTTCATTTGAATTTTTATTTAAAATATCCACATTTGTAAGTAATATATTTGAACTTTCATCAAGGGTTAAACCATTTTGTTTATTTTCCACTAACATTTCATTAATAATATTTGCAAAATTATTTAAACCTATTGCTGTTTCCCCTAAATCGTCCCCTGTTAATCTATGTGTAAAATCTAGTTTTTGAAAAGATGATAAGATATTTGATATTCTATTTAAATCACTATCAATTTTTGAAGATACTATTTCAAATAGTTCATTTATACCATTTTTAAGTTCTTCAATATTTTCATTTTTAGTAGATTCAACAATTTTTTGTTTCATAAAACCAGTTTTCGCTAATTCAATAGATTTTTTTACATTATCTATAACTTTTTTTGCATCAGTTATATCTTGTGCAAATTTAACAACTCTAATTACTCTACCTCTATTGTCCTTTACAGGAGTATATGAAGCCTGAATCCAAATAGAACTGCCATCTTTTCTAATCCTCTCAAACTCGTTTATTTGCGATTTTCCGTTTGCTAAATCTTTCCAAAAAGTTTCATAAGCTGATGTATTTGTATATGATTTTTCACAAAACATTCTATGGTGTTTACCTACAACTTCATTTAGATTGTAACCCAATGCATTTAGAAAATTACTATTTGCATGTATTATTGTACCTTCTGGTTTAAATGAAATTATCGCATAATTTTCTTCCATTGCGATCAGTCTTGCAGATTCCTCTTCACTTTTCCCTAAATTAAACATAAATACTCCCCTCTATTAAAAATTTTTATTATTATTTTAGGTTAATTTTAATGATTTATAATTAAAGTAAGTTGAAGAGAATGCCCCTATTTTGGTATCTACAGGGGCATTTTAATAATATATGAAGAGATAAGTTATATAGGTAAAACTCTAATGTTTTCATCTACTCTTTGTTTAAGTACTGATTCAATGGCATATAGCGTTCCCGTATCTCCAGAAGCACAACCTGAACAAGCACCTAAATATCTAATATAAATATCATAGTGTGGAATATTCTCTTTTATATCAATAATTTCCATATTCCCACCATCCATCATAAGCATTGGTCTAATATCTGAATCTAAAATACTATCAATTAGTTTTATTCTTTGTACAATTGTCATTTTATCAAATGAAGATTCTCCAGAAGCACTTGCATCAGCAGCAGTTTTCATTCTATCATGGTCCATCTCTTTTCTTGTATTTTCTAAAATATCTACAAGATACATCTCTTTTTCTTCATGTCCACCTGGTTTTATACACGATTTACAAAAAGCCCCTGCTTTTGTATAATCTGTAATCTCTTCAACAGTTTTAAGGTCATTTATTTTAATAACCTCTTGCAGTGTTGCTAAAGATACCCTTGCACACTCACATACAATGAACTCTTCCTCAAAAGATTCCATATCTACACCTTTATATGTAGCTGCTGCTTTTTTGATAACATCATAAGCCATTACAGAACAGTGCATTTTTTGAGGAGGAACAGCAGGAACATCTGGATGATCTCTTAAAGCTTTTTCAACATCAATATTTGTAATTTTTACAGCTTCATCAACACTTTTACCAATACAAAGTTCTGCCATTGCATCTGATGAAGCAATAGCTGTACCACAACCAAAAGATTTAAATCTTGAATCTAAGATTTTATCTGTTCCCTCTTCTACGCACCAGTAAAGTCTAACTGCATCTCCACAAGACTCTGCTCCAAAGTCAGCAACGATAAGTTTTCCACCCATCTCTTTTGCTTGCTCTTCTGTAATCTCACCTTGATATACTGGATTGTCCATTCTTCTTATAACTTGATTTGAATATTCATCCCAAATTGAACCTGTAATTAAATCATTTTTTGCCATTATTAATTTCCTTCCTCTATTTTTTACAATTGTGACACGTGATTTTTTGGTGTATATGCATATGAACTTGAAATATTTCTCAATCTAGTAACTGCATTTTTAATAATTTCAATTGCATAATCAATCTCTTCTTCAGTATTAAATCTACTTAAACTAAATCTAACACCAGTATGAGCCAACTCACTATCACTTCCAAAAGCATTCATTACAGGATTTGCCTCTAAATCTTCTGAAGCACATGCACTTCCTGTAGAAGCACCTATTGTTTTTTGGTTTAAATCCCAAAGCATAGATTCTCCCTCTACACCTCTAATTGAGATAAGAGTAGTATTTGGTGTTCTATTCTCTTTACCACCAATTACAATTGTATCAGGTATCTCTAAAATCGCATTTTCTAACTTATCTCTTAATTTTCTTACATGATTATCTTCATAAGCTAATGCCATTTTTGAAGTTGCCAATTTCATTGCAACTCCCATTCCTACCATAGAAGCCACATCAACTGTTCCAGCTCTGTGACCACCCATTTGCTCACCACCATGAAGTAAAGGAGTTAGCTCAAAACCTTTTTTAACATATAAAGCTCCAACCCCTTTTGGTCCATGAAATTTATGAGCAGAGAGAGATAAATAAGTTACATTAGTTGCTTGAACATCAACTGGAACTTTTCCAATTGCTTGAGTTGCATCAGTGTGAAAAGGAACCCCAGCCTCTTTACAGATTTCTCCAATCTCTTTTATAGGAAAAAGTTTTCCAGTCTCATTATTTGCCCACATAATTGATACTAATGCTGTATCTTCTCTAATATAATCTTTTACTTGTTGTGCATCTAAAGTACCCTCTTCATTAACACTTAAATAAGTTACACTTACTCCTTGAGACTCTAAAAATCTACAAGTTGCAGTGATTGCAGGGTGTTCTACTTCTGATGTAATAATATGATTTTTATTTCCATTTAATATTTTATCAATCCAAATACCTTTTAAAACAGTATTATTACTCTCAGTAGCATTTGCAGTTATAATAATATCATCTTCATCAGCTGCGTTTATACCCTCATATAAATAATTTAAAGCCTCAACCATTTTTGGATGGGTTCCTGCTCCAAATTTATGAAGAGAGTTTGGGTTACCATATATGTGGCAAAAGAAAGGTTCCATTGCTTTAAAAACTTCTGGATCTACCTTTGTTGTTGCATTGTTATCTAAATATACTTCCATACATATTCCTATTTCTCATTCTTTAGCAAACTTAATGCAAGAAGCGTTCCACAAAAATTTGCCATTTTTAATTAAAATTTCGAAATTATATTTTAAATAGGATAAAAATAGTCTTAATTAAATTGATTAGCTATTTTATTCTATTACAAAACTAATTTTTTTCATTTTTTTAAAATTATATATTATTACAACAATTCTTAATCTTTTGAATTTAGACTAATTATTTAATTGTATTTTAATGAACATATGTTACATTACATTTATGAAATAGGACAATTTATATCCTATTTATAAAAGGGGTTTAAAATGAGTGATAATAAACAGATAAAAGAGATTTTAAACAGAGACTATAAATTGGGCTTTGAAACCCTTATTGAGAGTGATACTTTCCCTAAGGGACTAAATGAAGATGTTATAAAAGCTATATCAAAAAAGAAAGATGAACCACAATGGCTTCTTGAATTTAGATTAAGTGCTTATAGCAAATGGTTAAAAATGGAAGAACCAAACTGGGCAAATCTAAAATATCCAAAAATAGATTACCAAGACATCTCATACTTTTCAGCTCCTAAAAAAAAGCTTGATTCTTTAGAAGAAGTTGATCCAGAGATTTTAAAAACTTATGAAAAACTTGGAATTCCTTTAGAGGAACAAAAAGTTTTAGCAGGTGTTGCAGTTGATGCTGTGTTTGACTCAGTGTCGGTAAAAACAACTTTTCAAAGTGAGCTTGAAAAACTCGGAATTATATTTTGCTCAATCTCAGAAGTTGCACATAAACATCCTGAGCTTTTAAAAAAATATCTAGCGTCAGTTGTTGGAAAAGCTGACAACTATTTTGCTGCGCTAAATAGTGCAGTTTTCACTGATGGAAGTTTTGTATATATTCCACCAAATACTAGATGTCCAATGGAATTATCAACTTACTTTAGGATAAATGCTTTAAATACAGGACAATTTGAGAGAACTTTAATAATCTGTGATGAAGGCTCTTATGTCTCTTATAATGAAGGGTGTTCAGCACCAAGTAGAGATGAAAGACAACTTCATGCAGCGGTTGTAGAACTAATTGCTTTGGATAATGCACAAATTAAATACTCAACTATACAAAACTGGTATCCAGGAGATCAAGATGGAAAAGGTGGTATTTTAAATTTTGTTACAAAAAGAGGAATTTGCAAAGGGGAAAACTCAAAAATTTCTTGGACTCAAGTTGAAACGGGTTCAGCAATTACTTGGAAATACCCTTCATGTATTTTAAAAGGGAAAAACTCTGTTGGAGAGTTTTATTCTGTGGCAATTTCAAGCCATGCCCAACAAGCTGACACAGGTACTAAAATGATACATATAGGAGAGAATACAAAATCTACTATTATCTCAAAAGGTATCTCAGCTATGAAAGGTGTTAATGCATATAGAGGTCTAGTTAGAGTTGGTAAAAATGCTAAAAATGCAAGAAATATCTCTGAGTGTGATTCTCTTTTAATTGGTAATAGGTGTAAAGCTCATACTTTTCCATACCATGAGATAAAAAATAGCAGTGCAAAAATAGAGCATGAAGCAACAACTTCAAAGATTTCCGATGAACAACTGTTTTATTTAAATCAAAGGGGAATTGATGAAGAGGATGCCATTGCCATGATTGTAAATGGTTTTTGTAAAGAGGTTTTAAAAGAGCTTCCTATGGAGTTTGCAGCAGAAGCTAAAGAGTTACTTAGTATCTCTTTAGAGGGAAGCGTAGGATAAAAACTCAGATAAGAACAAAAAAACGTTAAGAGACAACTCGTTGTCTCCTTTAGAGTTTCTCGAAGAGAGTGTAAACACAGGCTTCTTTAGGTGTGGCTTAGCCATACCGTTAAAAGAAGTCATAAATAAAAAGGTCCCTTAAAATTGGGGACTAATTTTAAGGATATTTTATGTTAAATATTAAAAATTTAAAAGTAAATATAGATGATAAAGAGATTTTAAAAGGTTTAGATTTAGAGATAAAAAAAGGTGAAGTGCATGTTCTAATGGGACAAAATGGTGCAGGAAAATCAACTTTGGTTAAAACTCTAAGTGATCATTATGATTGTAAAGTAACCCAAGGGGAACTACAATATAAAGATAAAAACCTTTTAGATTTAAGTGTTAGTGACAGGGCAAATGAAGGTATTTTTATGAGTTTTCAAAATCCTGTTGAAATTCCAGGGGTAAATAATAGCTACTTTCTAAAAACAGCACTTAATGAAAAAAGAAAATATAATAGTGAAAAAGAGCTTGATGCCATAGAGTTTTTAAAACTAACAAAAGAGGAGTTAGGAAAGTTTGGAATTGATAAAAAGCTTCTTCAAAGGGATTTAAATGATGGATTTAGTGGAGGAGAAAAAAAGAGAAATGAACTTATTCAACTTCTTTTATTAAAACCTGATTTAATTCTTTTAGATGAGATTGACTCTGGACTTGATGTGGATGCAATTAAAACTGTTGCAAATGTTATAAACAATCTTCTTGATGGGAATAGATCAGTATTGATGATAACTCACTATGATAAACTAATGTCATATATTAAACCAGATTTTGTACATATTATGCAAGATGGTAAAATTGTAAAAACAGGAGATTACAATCTTGCACTTGAAATTGATAGTAAAGGTTATGAGGGAATAGGAAATGAGACTAATAAATCTTAAAAATGAAGAACTTTTAATTGATGAACCAACAACAGAACCTATTAAAATTATCTATTATCCTAAAAAAGAGAAAAAAAATAGACTGAAAATAAGAATAAAAGAGAATGTTTCTGCTTCAATAGTTGAAGTTTTTGCAGGAAATGATTTAATAGTTGAGTTTGATAGGGAGTTTATTGTTGAAACAGGAGCTAAATTAGAGTATCTAAAATTCCAAAATGTAGGGGAAAACTCTATTCTTGATATGAACTATAGTATTAATTTAAAAGAAGATGCTAAACTGAATATGACAAATTTAGAGTTAGGTTTTGGTTCAAATAAAAGTAACTACACTATAGATTTGAATGAAAAAGGCTCAATATTAAATATTAATGGGTTAGTCAAACTTTCACAAGATACTGACTCAAAATCAATTTTTAGAACTGTTCATAATGGTTCAAATTGTATTAGTAATATTGCCTATAAACACATTTTAGATGATAGTTCAAAGGCTACTTTTGATGCTTTAAGTGAAGTTAATGAATCTGCTCTTTATTCAAAAGTATTTCAAAGCTCAAATACAATCTTATTAAGTGATGATGCAGCAATATTTGCCCAACCTCATCTTCTAATAAATATTGATGAATTAGAGGCTAGTCATGGGGCAACAACAGGAAGTTTAGACAAAGATCAACTTCTATATCTTCAATCAAGGGGAATAGAAGAGAGAAAAGCAAAAGAGATGCTTTTAAAAGCTTTTGAGAATGAAATATACAGTAAGATAGAGGACTCAAAAATAGTTGACTTTTTAGAAACTCTTAAAGGAGATAACAATGTTTAAAAGAGATTTTCCCTATTTTGCAAACTCTAAAACAGTATATCTAGACAATGCAGCAACAACACAAAAGCCAAAAAATGTAATAGATTCTCAAATTGAGTATTATGAAAAATATTGCGCAAACACCCATAGAAGTAGTTATGGTGATGCAAATATGGCAACTAGAAAATATGAAAATAGTAGAGAACTTTTAAAAGAGTTTATAAATGCAAAAAAGAGTGAAGAGATAATCTTTACCAAGGGAGTGACTGAAGCAATCAATATGATTGCTGATACTTTTACAAGGGATTATAAGAGTGTCATTATCTCTTCATTGGAGCACCATTCAAATATCGTTCCGTGGCATATGCAAGGAAGAGACTTAACCAATGGTTTAAAAGTTGTAGGGTGTGATAATAACCTAAACTTCGACTTTGAAGAGTATGAAAATATTTTGAAAAAAAATCCAAACTCTTTTGTTAGTGTTACTCATATCTCAAATGCTTTTGGAAAAATTCATGATATTAAAAGAGTTTGCGACTTAGCTCACAAATATGAAAGTGTTGTTTTAGTTGATGGTGCACAATCTTTGGCTCATGCAAAAATTGATGTGCAAAAACTTGATGTTGATTTTTTAGCTCTATCTTCACACAAGACCTTTGGACCAACAGGAGTTGGTGCACTTTATGTAAAAGAGAAACATTTAGAAAATATGAAACCATATCAAACAGGTGGAGCAACAATTAATGAAGTAGATTTTAATAGTTCTACACTTTTGAATTCCCCTTACAAATTTGAAGCAGGAACTCAAAATATTGCTGGTGTTATTGGTTTTGGTGAAGCTTTAAAATATATAAACCGTATTGGTTATGAAAATATTAAAACTGTTGAAAAAGATGTATACAACTACTTAAATAGTGAACTTGAAAAGATTCCAAATATCATTTTTTATAATGATACAAAAGATTGTATAGGAAGTAGAAGTTTTAATATTAAAAATATTTCCCATGATGATATAGGAATTTTGCTTGATAAAATGGGAATAGCTGTAAGAGTTGGACACCATTGTGCACAACCTATTATGAAAAAATTGGGTATAAAAGGAACTATTAGAGTATCAACATCTTTTTATAATGATTATGAAGATGTAAATAGATTAATAAAAGCACTGAAAAAAGCTTTGGATATGCTAAGTTAAGGAGAGTTTGTGACAATAGAAGAGAAAATAGCAAAGATAAAAGAGGATCTGGATTTTTTTGAGGACGAACTACAAAAATATGAATATATTATTGATTTAGGTAAAAAATTAGATTCTTTAGAGGATGAGTACAAAACTCCTGAAAATATTGTGCATGGTTGTACTTCTCAAGTTTGGTTAATAAGTGAAGAAAAAGAGGGGAATCTTTACTTCAAAGGAACTTCTGATGCAATTATTGTAAAAGGGCTTATCTATATAATTTTAGAGATTTTTTCAGGGGAAAAAATTGAGACACTAAAAAGTGTAAATATGGATATTGTTTATGAGTTAGGTTTATCTGAAGTTATAACTCCAAATAGACAAAGTGGTGTTATAGGGATGATAAAAAAGATTAAAGAGTTGGCACAAAAGGCTTAAAATGAAAAATGAAGAGTTAAAAGAGAAAGTAATTGAAAAGTTAAAAAGCGTATATGATCCAGAGATACCTGTAAATATTTATGATTTAGGATTAGTTTATTCTATTGAATTTGAAGTAAAAAATAATTATACTTACTGCACAGTAGAAATGACTCTAACTTCCCCTTCATGTCCAGTTAGTGATAGCTTAGTTGAACAAGTAAAATACTACACACAAAGTGTTGATGAAATAGATGAAGCTTATGTTCATTTGGTTTTTGAACCTATGTGGCAACCATCTATGATGAGTGAAGAGGCAAGAGAGATTATGTCTGTGTCAGGAGCGGCTATTTAGTTGAGTAGAAGAGACAAACTTTTTATTATTGTTTATACAATTACAATTTTGTTATCTGTAATGTATGCAACCCAACCTTTGCAACCACTTTTAGCAAAAGAGTTTGATATTTCAATGACAAAAGCCTCTTCATTTACAGCTGTGATTATGCTATTTTTAGCAATCTCTCCTATTATATATGGATATATTTTAGAGTCAGTAAAAACAAAAACTGTTTTAAAAATAGCCCTTATAATTCTTCTTATAACCAACTTCTGTCTCTCTTTATCAAATAGTTATGAGATGTTTTTAACTATTAGAACAATTGAAGCAATAATAATTCCTGCAATATTAACAGGAGCAATGACAGTTTTAGCAAAAGATAAAGAGAATACAAAACTAAATATGTCTATTTATGTGGCTGCAACAGTATTTGGAGGAATGATTGGTAGGGTTTTCTCTGGTTTTATTGCAGAAGAGTTTGGTTGGAGAGTTGTGTTTGTATCCCTTTCCCTTGCTTTAGTTGTGGCATTTTATTTTATAAATAAAATTGAGTTTAAAGGTGATGCAGACTTAATGAAACCAAACTTTAAAGACATATCAGATATCTTAAAAGATAGACGATTTAGCACCATCTATGCACTTATGTTTATAGTTTTTTTTGTTTTTGCAGGACTTTTAAATATTCTGCCTTTTAGAATAAAAGAGCTTTTGCCAGATACAAGTGAAACAAAAATAGGACTTCTGTATTTAGGATATGGTATGGGGATTTTGATTTCACTAACTATTCATAAAATAATTAAATTTTTTAAAAAAGAGATTCCAACAATTTTTGCAGGACTTTTTGTTTTTGTTCTTGCAACTCTGCTTTTTTTAAATGAAAATGGAACAATACTATTTTTAAGTGTATTTGTATTTTGTGTTGGAATGTTTACTATTCATACGGTTTCAACAAGAGTTGCAAACTCCCTAAAAGTTTCACAAAGAGGATTAACCTCAGGGATGTATCTTAGTTTTTACTATATTGGAGGTGCAGTTGGTTCAATAATTCCTTCAATAATCTATAGCACTTTTGGTTGGGATACAACTATTTTTATGTTTATTTTCTTACTTCTGCTTATCTGCATTTTTATATTTTTTAGTAGAGGGTTATTTAAAGATTACAACTAAAAGAGAAAAACTCTTTTAGAAGATATAAACTGCGGCAAACCAGCCAAAAAGTATTAGTGGAATATTGTAGTGTAAAAATGTAGGTACAACTGTATCCCAAATGTGATCATGTTGCCCATCAACATTTAGTCCAGATGTTGGACCTAATGTACTATCAGAAGCTGGGCTTCCAGCATCTCCTAGAGCTGCAGCTGTTCCAACGATACAAATAATTGCCATTGGTGAAAAATTTAGTTGCAAACAAAGAGGCACATATATTGTAGCAATAATTGGAATAGTTGAAAAAGATGAACCAATTCCCATTGTGATAAATAGCCCAACAACTAACATTAGTAAAACTGCTAGTGATCCATTATCTCCAATAATTTCAACAACAGAGTTAACCAAAGTTTGAACAGAACCAGTACTATTTATAACATTTGCAAAACCATTTGCAGCAATCATAATAAAACCAATCATTCCCATCATTTTAATACCTTTTGTAAAGAAATCTTGAGTTTGATCAGCCTTTACAACTCCAGCCAAAATAAAAATTAGAAAACCAGCAAGTGAACCTAAAATAATAGAATCTGTGTAGAGTTGCAATCCAAGAGCAGTTAACACAGAGAGTGCAGCAATAAAAATAAAAAATGAGTTTATCTCTTTTTTCTTTGTTTCTAACTCTAAAATCTTTTTAAAATCATAGTGTCTTTTTTTTCTATAGGTAAAAAATATGGCAATTAAAAGTCCCAAAAACATCCCTAAAACTGGAATTGCCATAGCAATTGGAAGTTGTTCTGAACTAGCCTTTACTCCATTTTCCACTAAATTTTTCAATAAAATTTCATTTAAAAATATTCCACCAAAACCAACTGGTAAAAACATATATGTAGCAACAAGTCCAAAAGTAATAACACAGGCAACAGCCCTTCTATCTAGCTCCAACTTTGCCATTGAGTGAAGAAGTGGAGGGATTAAAATAGGGATAAAAGCAATATGAACAGGAACTAAATTTTGTGAAGAGATAGCAGCTAATAAAATAAGTGTTAGAATTAAATATTTTAGATATAAAACATGAAAAGTGCTCTCTTGCATATTTACTTTTTTTATTATCATATTTGAAAGCAAATCTGTAATTCCAGATTTTGAAATGGCAACGGCAAAGGTTCCAAGCATTACATAACTTAATGCTATTGTCGCCCCATTTCCCAAGCCACCATTAAAAGCTTCCATAGTCTCATTTAGAGATAAGCCTCCTGTTAGTCCACCAATAATTGCTCCAACAATAAGAGCAATTACAATATTAACTCTAACAAGAGTTAATAAAACCATTATGCTTACTGCAATAATTACAGAATTCAATATTATTCCTTTAAAAAATTATTTATAAATTGTAGATTAATTGTATTTTAATTTTTAATTAATTGTGAAAGTTTATAGAAATTGGTATGAAAAAGCTATTAAAGAGTTTTTATTCACCAATTATAGTTGCAACAATAGTTCTTGCTCCACCAAAATTTCTATGTTCTCCTAAATAGATTCCTTGCCAAGTTCCAAGATTTAGTTTTCTATTCGTAATTGGGATTGTCAAAGAACAACCCAATATTGAACTTTTAATATGTGCAGGCATATCATCATCACCCTCATATGTGTGTTCAAAATAACTTTTATTTGAGACAACATCATTAAAAAAAACTTCCATATCACTTCTTACACTGCTATCGCAATTTTCATTTATACTTAGACTTGCACTTGTATGTTTTATAAAAAGATTCAAAGTTCCAATATGAAAATCTTTAATCTCATCTTCAATATTTTTCATAATATCATTAGTTATTAAGTGAAAACCGCGAGGGTGTAATTTTAATTTAAACTCTTTTTGTAACATTTTCATAATCAAATCATAGCAAAAAATAATTTATTTTACTGTACAATGATTATATGGAAAAAGAAAAGAAGATACAAAAGAAAAAAACTACCTTACATATGGTTCTTGAGCTATTATTCAAAATATTATTAGTGCTTGCTATTATAATATTTACTTTAGTAATGTATCAAAAATTTGATTTTAATACACAAGGATTTGATTTTTCTAGTACAAATAAAAGTAAAACTGAGCCTAATATGCCCTCTGAATTAAAGTGGTTTGATGATTTCAAAGGTATTGAAAATGTTCCTGATAAAAATCAAAAAGATGATTCTGACGAGCCAAAAAACTTTTTACAATACCAATCTGATAAAAATAAAAAATAGTTGATAATATGGAAATATTCTACATAGTAAGTTTTTTGCTATTGGGTATAATTACTTGTTTTATTCTCTACTCTTCACTCAAATACTTTATTACTATGTGGAAATTTAAAAATAGAAAAAAAGATGGAAGTGAAGATGATGATTTTAAATATTTTGACTAAAGCTCTTTTACAATCTTATTTGTAAGTCTATTTACAGCAGGTGCAACAAAAAAAACTATAGGGAAAGCACATACAAATGCTTTTAAAAATGCCTCTAACCACTTTAAGATAAAACCATCTATAAAACCCAGATTTATAAACGTAATCACAAAACTCATTATAAAACTCATAAAAAGTGACATGAAAAATGCAAAGACAACTCTTCTGTATCTTGGTGGTATCAATTTTTCTCCTTTTCTAAATACTCTTTTGCGACTCTTCTTCCATATTCTATTAACTCATTTGCTTTATGAAACTCATAAAACTTGCAAACTTTGCTAGAGATATTTATCATAATATCTGGAGAGTTCTCTTTTAACTGTTGTTTTGTAATAACTTCTTGCATGGTCTCTATTGAGTTACTAATTATTTCAAAGTAACTAATTTTACCTTTTTTAGATTTATTAGTGATAAATTCTGAAATTTTAAGGGCTAAAAGAGAATCTGTTTTTGTAAAAATATCGCTGTATTCCTCTTTGATTTCGCTATTATCATTTAAGTTTACTGCTATTATTAAATCACTATTTTTATCTACACATGATATTGGTAAAGGATTACAAAGTCCACCATCAAAGAGTAATCTCTTTTCAATTTTTTGTGGAGTAAAAAGTGTTGGTATTGCTATTGAAGCTCTAATTGCATCTTTTAGAGATCCACTATTTATAACAACCTCTTCCCTACTATTGATATCACTTGCAACAGCTGTAAACTTAATATCTAAATCCTCGATATTTATATCTTTTATAAACTCTTCAAGTTTTTCAAAAACCTTTTGTCCATTAATCATTCCACTCTTTTTAAAGGCAAAATCTACAAGTTTAAGAACATCAAATACATTAAACTCCAAAACCCATTTTTTATACTCTTCAAGTTTACCACTTGCATAAAGTCCACCAATTAGTGCTCCCATTGAAGAGCCTGAAACACTCACTATTTCATAGCCTCTTTTTTCTAATTCCTCAATTACTCCAATATGGGCATAACCTCTAGCCCCTCCACTTCCTAATACCAAAGATACTCTTTTTTTATCCATTTTTTAACTTTAATAATAAATTTTCATCTATTATAGCAAATTAAAATAATCTATATTTAACCTAACAAAATAGATAAGTTCTGTTCAACTTTATTACTCCTTTAATTTTTAATAGAAAAACAAATATAATTCGCAAAAGGAAAAAAATGCAAATTGCCCCCTACTTCACTTTTAAAAAATTTCTAAAAGACAAATATGGCACAACTCTACACTCAATTCCAGTTGATTTGGATTTAGGTTGCCCAAATAGAGATGAAAACAATCTAGGTGGTTGTACCTTTTGTCCCTCAAATGGAGCTAGAGCAGCTCAAACTTTAGATGCACAAAGTGTAAAAGAGCAAATAGAAAAAGCAATAGATTTTTCCCAAAAAAGATACAAGGCAAAAGAGTTTATGCTCTATATTCAAGCCTATACAGGAACTTTTACCTCTGTAATAAATCAAAAAAAAAGCTATAAAGAGCTTCTTAGTTTTTATAACTTTAAAGCTATTAGCATTGGAACAAGACCAGATTGCTTAAGTAAAAGTACCTTGGAGTATCTAAAAGAGCTAAATGAAGATATTGATGTATATGTTGATTTGGGCGTTCAAACCCTAAATGATAAAACTTTAGTAAATATCAATAGAGGACACGACTCTAAAACCTCTTTAGAGGCTATTAAAAAATTAAAAGAGTATGGTATAAAAATCTTTGCCCATATAATTGTGGGTTTTCAAGGGGAGAGTAGAGAAGATTGGCTAAATACTTTAAATGGGGCGGTAAAAGCTGGCGTTGATGGAATAAAAATACATAATCTCCATATTATAAAAAATACAGCCCTTCAAAAAGAGTATGAAAAAAAACCTTTTAAAACTTTGATGGAGTATGAATATGCAAATGAGCTGATTTTTCTAATACGTAATACTCCAAAAAATATCCCAATAATTAGAGTCTCAACAGATACTCCTACAACTGATTTAATAGCCCCTTTGTGGAATATGCAAAAGGGTGAGTTTATAGAGTATATAAATGAAGCCATGCTAAATGGCGGTTTCTTTCAAGGGGATTTCCTTGAAAAAATAGAAGTTCCAATACAAAAGCAAAATAGTTTTAATCTTGAAGATGGAAGTATTACAATTTGGGATAAAAGCTATAAAGATTACTACCATGCAAAAGCTGGAGCCTATAAAGAGGCTAAGGAGCTTTTTATAAAACAATCAAACCTAGAGCAAAGATTGGAAAAAGGAGATGTTGAACTTTTAGATATTGGTTTTGGTATGGGTTACAATACTCTTTGTGCAATGAAACTAAAAAAGAAAAATGCCCTAAATATTACAGCTTTAGATAAAAATAGAGTTATTATAAAACAGGCAGTTAGTTTAATAAAAGAAAAAGACGAAAAAGAGATTTTAGAAAAAATCTTTAAAAAGTTAGAGTATAAGGATGAAAAGAATCATCTAAAACTAATTATTGATGATGCAAGATACTCAATCACAAAATTGACAAAAAAATATGATATAGTTTTTTTAGATAGTTTTTTACCAAATTTAAACCCTTCTCTGGTTACTTTCGAGTTTGCAAAGCTAATAAAAGAGGTTTTAAAAGATGATGGGATAGTTATTACTTCCCAGAATAACCCAATGGTAAGAAATGCTTTTAGTAAAGCTATGTTTTCTTTAAAAGAGTTTGAGATAGAAAGAAGCGATATAAAAGGCTTAGTTTTAACGCTTGGAGAAAAGAATAACTCTAAAGATTGGGGGCAATACTACGAAGATCCACATCTTATATTCAGAGAAAAACAGATAGTTACAAATGCCGAACAAAAAGCATAGGGAAGATATATAAGTTTGTCTAATTAAACTTATTGTAAAATATTATATATTAGATATGCAGGGATTATTATGTACAAAAATATTGAGACAGTTTTAAGTCATATGACTAAATTTGCACCCTTTGAGGATAGTGCAGGAGCTTCACACTTTCCAATTTATAACACAGGAACCTTTGATTTAAAGAAACAAAAAGGTGAAAAAATATATGACTATACAAGAAGTGATAACCCAACAAGGGAAGTTTTAGAAAACCTATTTGCCCATGTTGAAGGTGGAAAAGGTTGCGTGTGTACACACACAGGTATTGCTTCAGTTGCCTTACTTTTTGAGACAGTTTTAAAAGCAAACTCTCATATACTTGTAGAAGCTGATTGTTATGGGGGAACCTTTAGACTTCTAAAAGTATTTAAAGAGAAATACAATATAACAGTACATTTTGCAAACTTTTTAGATTTTGAAAAGCTTGAAGAGATTTTAAAAAACAACCCAATAGATTTGGTTCTTTGTGAATCTCCAACAAATCCTGGACTTAAAATAATTGACTTAGAAAAAGTAGCAAAAATAGTTCACAAATATGAAAGTCTATTTGCAGTTGATAACTCACTTGCAACTTTTATCTCTCAAAAGCCTTTAGATCTTGGAGCTGATTTCTCACTATTTTCAACTACAAAATATGTATCAGGACATGGAGCAGTTGTTGCAGGTGCAATAGTTGCAAAAACGCAAGAACTTTCAGAACAGATTCACTACTATGCAAATGCCCATGGAAGAAGTCAAAATCCAATGGATGTATATCTAATTTCCCTAGGTGTTCCTACTTTAAAGGTGCGAATGATAGAGCATCAAAATAGCTCCCTAGAAATTGCAAAATTTTTGGAAGAGCAAAGCTATATTACAAAAGTTACTCACCCAGGATTAAAAACTCATCCCCAATATGAATTGGCAAAAAAACAAATGAAATATATTCCAGGTGTTTTTTGTGCAGATTTTAGATCTCTTGATTTAGCTGAAAAATTTATTGAAAATACAAAAATCTTTGGGGAGAAGTGCTCTTTTGGAAGCCCTGATTCAAGAGTAGAAATCCCTGCAAAAATCTCCCACGCCTCTTTTTCTAAAGAGGAGCTTGAAGCTATTGGAATAGCGGAGGGAACAGTTAGATTCTCTATTGGTTTAGAGAATGTTGAAGATCTAATAGAAGATATAAAACAGGCTGTAATATAGATGAATGAGAGTTTTTTTAAGCCTATAGTTGCAGGAGAAACCCTGCCAATTAAAAATATCCATGCTGTTTCCGTATCTATGCCAACGCTAGATGATGTAATTGGATATGAAGAACAAGATAAAAAGACCTTAGAAGTTATAAAAAGTGGATATCCAAGATTTATTTTACATCCATATCTAAAATTACTAGCTAAATATATTAAGAAAAAGTATCAAATAAGTGATAATTATGAGGTTGTAATTCTAAGCTCAAAAAAAGCTGTTGAACTTGTAAGTGATAAATACTACATCTACAATAAAATTGATATAAATGAACCTTTTGGTGTAATTTTAGTTCAAAATGGGACTTCACAACTACAAAAAGTATTAAGTTATATTCAACACGTGGGATGTAACCTCTCTTCAAGATTAGCTGAAGATTATCTTTATAAACACAAGCTTATTGATTCACTTCATAAAGAGAAGTTAGAAGATAGTAAAAATGCCCAAACTATTGTAAAAACTACTTTGGCAAAAGCGTATAAACAGCCCTTAGAAAATATAGCTCTAACGCCCTCTGGAATGAATGCCATATATTCTGTGGTTAGAGCTCTTAATACAATCCAAACCCACAATGGAAGAGATATTTTAGTTCAATTTGGATGGCTATATTTAGATACTATGAATATAGTAAACCATCACTTCCAAAGACAAAAGGTATTTTCTGATATTGCCAACCTTGATTTGCTAGAAGATTTTTTAAAACAAGATGGGTTTAAAGTAACTGCAATTATAACTGAAATGCCAACAAATCCACTTCTAAAATGTGTTGATATAAAAAGATTAAGAGCGCTTTGTGATAAGTATAATATTCCCCTTGTAATAGATACAACTTTTGCAACTCCTTATAATCTTGATTTAACAGATTATGCAGATATTTTTGTGGAGTCTTTAACTAAATTTGCTTGTGGAAATGCAGATGTTTTAATGGGAGCTTTGATTTTAAATAAAAAAAATAGACTATCTCATATGAGTGGTGAGTTTTTTAAACACTGTGAAAAAGTATATATAAAAGATATCCAAAGATTAGCATATGAAATAAAAGATTATGAAAAAAGAGTTAAAAAAATCTCTTCAAATACCAAAGCATTAGTTGAGTATTTTAAAACTTCACCTCTAATAGACAAACTCTATTATTGCCTTGATGAAACAAACAAAGAGAACTACTCTCAAGCTATGATAGATGACAACTGCTACACTGGCATTATCTCAGTAACTTTTACAAAACCTTTTAGGGAAGTTTATGACAGACTAAACTTTGCAAAGGGTCCAAGTTTGGGTACAGAGTTTACTCTTCTTATGCCTTACACCTATTTGGCTCACTATGATTTAATCAAAACAGAAGAAGGAAAAAAGTTTTTACAAAAGATTGAACTTCCAATCGATATTTTAAGAATCTCTGTTGGAATTGAACCAATAGAAGAGATTATAAAAGAATTTAAAAAAATATAATACTAAACCTTATAATAATTTTTAAATCAAACATATGTTATAAATATCTATAAATAATTAATTTTTGTATATATTATCTAAATAGAAACGAAAATTAATTTATTACTAAATCAGCTTTGATAATATCATTTCAAGAAATGAACTAGGAGTTAACATGTCTATTAAGAAAAAAATCATAGGTGCTTTTATGGTACTTATTATTACTACAATTTTGGCCAGCCTTTATGTTGCAAATAATATCCGTGATATTAAAACAAATGTTAAAAATCTTGTAACAAAAGATTATGCAGGTGTTGATTATCTTTTAGAATCAGATAGAGATTCTTATCAATCAAATGTTGCAATATCTCAAATAATCAATTTTGGAATGACTTTTCTTTTGGAAGCAGATAGGGACTCTTATCAATCAAATGCAGCTATTTCTAAATCATTGGCAAGTCATGATAAAGAGAAAGCAAACAAAATAATAAAAGATGAAGTGTTAAATAATCTAAATCAGGTAAGACAAAGATTTGATAAGTTTTCTGCTCTTTTGGCCCATGAAATGCCTGAGCACAAGGCAAAATTTGATGAATTTGACACCTACTATCAAAAAACAACAGAAAATACAAACAAACTAATTGAGATGATAAATGCGGAAAAGTTTAATGATGCAAATAGATTCTATTTTGACCAATATTTATCAGATTATGAAAAGATGAGAGGAGCAATGGACTTTTTTACAGAAGCATCTTATAAAGTAATTGAAAATAATCAAAAAGATACAGATGCCGCTATAAGTAGCTCTTTTACAACTTTTATAATTATGACTTTGATTAGTATTGCACTTACAATATTTTTCTCAATTTATTTAAGCAAAACAATTAACAAGTCAATTACAAAATTCAAAGATGGTCTTTTGGGATTTTTTGCATATTTAAACAAAGATAGTACAACGGTTAATTTACTTGATAATAGTTCCAATGATGAAATTGCCGAAATTGCAACTGTTGTAAATGAAAATATAAATAAGACGAAAATATTGTTAGAAGAAGATATTTCATTAATCGATGATGTAAAAAGAGTTGTTGCTTTAGTTAAAGATGGTGATATCAAAAAAAGAATTGAAAGACAAACACACAATCAATCTTTAGAAGAGTTAAAAACAATTTTTAATGATATGTTAGAGACCATCTCTAAAACAGTCGCTGATAATTTAAATGAGATAAAAAAATCTCTAAAAGAGTATCAAAAACTGAACTTTACATTTAGAATAAAAGATGCAAAAGGTGACACAGTAGAAGGACTTAACACTTTAGCAGATATTATCAATGAAATGCTTGTTGATAATAAATCAAATGGTATAACATTACAAAATAGTGCTTATACACTTTTAAAAAATGTAGATAAACTTAGCCAATCATCAAATGAAGCAGCAGCCTCTTTAGAACAGACAGCAGCAGCACTTGAAGAGATTACCTCAAATATCTCTCATAATACAGAAAATGTAGTAAAAATGGCACAAAATGCTAATGAGCTTAGACGCTCATCTTCAGAGGGTGAAAAACTTGCAAATCAAACTACTTCTGCAATGGATAGTATAAATGAACAAGTTACAGCTATTAATGATGCAATTAGTGTAATTGATCAAATAGCTTTCCAAACAAATATTCTTTCACTTAATGCTGCTGTTGAAGCTGCAACTGCTGGTGAAGCTGGAAAAGGTTTTGCTGTTGTTGCACAAGAGGTTAGAAATCTTGCTTCAAGAAGTGCTGAAGCAGCAAAAGAGATTAAAGATTTAGTTGAAAATGCTACAATAAAAGCTAATGATGGTAAAAATATCGCTGATACAATGATTAAAGGTTATGTTGGGCTAAATGAAAATATTACTAGAACTTTAGAGTTAATTAGTGATGTTGAAGTTGCAAGTAAAGAGCAACAAACAGGTATTGTTCAAATTAATGATGCAATAAATCTTTTGGATAGACAAACTCAACAAAATGCTGCTGTTGCAAATGAAACAAAAGATATAGCAAATCAAACCCAAGAGATTGCAAATGAGATTGTAAAAGAGGCTGATGAGAAAGAGTTTATTGGAAAAGATAAAGTAACTGAAAATTCAAATACAAAAACACACTCTAATTCTTCTAAAAATAGTCAAACAACAAAAGAGGTAAAAACTCAAGTCAAACCAAAAGATGAGAAACCAAAAGTACAAAATCAAAAAAACCAAGCTTCTAAGACCATAACTTCAAATACAAAAGATGATGATGAGTGGGAGAGCTTTTAAGCTCTTTTACTCAAAAATAGTATAAATATTATATTTTTACAAAATTCACAAATTTTTTTTACATTTTTTTTGCATAAAAAAAGTAATTATTTTATAAAAATAACTAATATAATCGTCTCACAAATATTGATTTCAAAATCATTTTTAACTTTTAAAAAAATAATTATACCTTATAAAATATACAAAATAATTATAAGTTTAACTTAAAATTGTTTTAAGACAATAAGCCTTAGAATGGATAGTATACTAACTTTTTGAGGTGAAACATGGGAATTAAACAAAAAATAGTAATCTCTTTTTTGATACTAATTGGGATATCAATATTATCAAATATTTATATTTCGTATAACATTACAAAAGTAGAGGCAAACTTTTCTAAATTAACAGAAAAAGATTTTGCAGGTATCACTGTTTTATTAGAGGCTGATAGAGACTCTTATCAATCAAATGTAGCAATCGCACAGATTTTTAATATCTCAAATATGGAAAAAATCAAGAAGCTAATTGATAAAGGAGTAAAAGATAATCTAGACCAAGTCAAACAGAGATTTTATAAATTTAAAGGTTTTGTTCAAAAGGATATGCCAGAACATAAAGAAAAATTTGCAGAGTTTGACACCGCGTATTCTCTAGTTGCACAACATACACAAAAGATTTTGGAACTGATTGATAAAGGAGAGATAGATACTGCAAGGGCATATTATTTTAATACTTATGTAAAAGATTATGAAATAATGAGAGACTTGATTGATTTTTTTAGTCAAGAAACATATCATATTGTTGAATCTAATAAAAATCATACAAGTTCACTAATAACTGACTCTTTAACAACTTTTGTTGTAATTGCAGTTTTAGTAATAGTAATTGGCATATTACTTACAATTATGCTTAGTAAAAGTATTAATAACTCTCTTACAAAATTCAGAGATGGAATTCTTGGTTTTTTTGCATATTTAAATAAAGAGAATTCAAATGTTGATTTACTGGATGATAGTTCAAAAGATGAGATAGCAAAAATAGCAACTGTAGTAAATGATAATATCAAAAATACTAAACTTCTTATAGAACAAGATATTGCTCTAATTGAAGATGTAAAAAGAGTTGTTGCTTTAGTTAAAGATGGAAATATTAAAGAGAAAATCAATAAATCAACGAAAAATGAATCACTTGAGGAGCTTAAAACAATATTCAATGACATGTTGATTACTATTTCAAAAAGCGTTGCTGATGATTTAAATGAGATGAAAAAATCTCTAAAAGAGTTCCAAAAACTAAACTTTACATTTAGAATAAAAGATGCAAAAGGTGACACAGCAGAGGGTTTAAATACTTTAGCTGAGATCATCAATAAAATGCTTGTTGATAATAAATCAATAGGATTGACTCTTCAAGAAAGCTCTTTTACTTTATTAAGAAATGTGGATAAATTAAGCCAATCATCAAATGAAGCAGCAGCCTCTTTAGAGGAAACAGCAGCAGCACTTGAAGAGATTACCTCAAATATCTCTCACAATACAGAAAATGTAGTAAAAATGGCACAAACTGCTAATGAGTTAAAAGCCTCATCAAATGAGGGAGAGAAACTTGCCAATCAAACTACTTCTGCAATGGATAGTATAAATGAACAAGTTACAGCTATTAATGATGCGATTAGTGTAATTGATCAAATTGCATTTCAAACAAATATTCTTTCACTTAATGCTGCTGTTGAAGCTGCAACTGCTGGTGAAGCAGGAAAAGGTTTTGCAGTTGTTGCACAAGAGGTTAGAAATCTTGCAAGTAGATCTGCTGAAGCAGCAAAAGAGATTAAGGATTTAGTTGAAAATGCTACAGTTAAAGCTAATGATGGTAAAAATATCGCTGACATAATGATTAAAGGCTACGAAGGATTAAATAATAATATTAACAAAACTTTAGAATTAATTAGTGATGTTGAAGTTGCAAGTAAAGAGCAACAAACAGGTATTGTTCAAATTAATGATGCAATAAATCTTTTAGATAGACAAACTCAACAAAATGCTGCTGTTGCAAATGAAACAAAAGATATAGCAGATCAAACCCAAGAGATTGCAAACACAATTGTAAAAGAGGCTGATGAAAAAGAATTCATAGGTAAAGACTCATTATCTGCATCAAAAATTACCAAAAAAAATAGTTCTAGAACTGAAACTTTGACAAAAGTCACAACTAAATCTGAAACTAAACCTTTAACAAAAAAAGTTGAAAAACCTAAAGTTGAAGAAAAAAATAGAACAATTACAGCTAATAATAAAGATGATGATGAGTGGGAGAGCTTTTAAGCTTTCCCCTTACACTAAAGAAGCATTTAGAAAAAGTAAAATCCCTAAAACAAACATAATTACAGGAGAAGCTATCTGCAAAAAGTTTGTTAAAGCGTGTGATTTTGAAGAGATTTTTTGTAGACTTAGTCCTAAAAAAGATGAACCAAAAATTACAATCCCCATTCCAAGACTAATAAAAATTGACGCTAAAAGTACTGCAAAATAGGTTTTTAGAACAAAAGCATAGATAAAGAGTATAACTGTTCCAGGGCAAGGTATCAATCCTGCTGTTAAAACAAAATACAAATCTTTTTTCATAAAATTTGGTTTTAGTTTTGTACTTCTATTTGGGGCAACTGCACTCCAAGTTGGTCTTATTGATGAACAACTAGCACATGAACAGGTTTTATTATTTAATTTATTATATAAAATATAGATTGCTAATATCATAATTAGTATAGATGAAAGTTTTGTTAAAATTTCAACTGAATCTTTTACAAAATTATTTAATATTGATTCCAATAGAAATACAGAGACTAATACTAAAATAAGAGCGCCAATTATATGCACAAAAGCACTTGCTTGTGAGATAAAAAAGGCCTTTGTATATGAACTTTTGTTTGATACAAAATATGAAAATGCCAAAGATTTTCCATGTCCTGGACCCAAAGCATGAATTATTCCATATAAAAAAGAGATAAGCAAAAGAAAAAACAGAGCTATATTATCGCCCTTTTCAATTTTCACTAGATACTCTTTTATATTTTTTGTATATTTAGCTAAAAGTGTAGGTGTTTGCTCTTTTTTAATCTCATCTTTTTTTTCTACTTGAGTATTTTGTGATACCTCTTTTGTAGGATTCGAATCTATATAAAAAGCAACACTTTGTTTGTTTACCTCCTTTTCAACACTATAAGGGGCTTCAAAATTTATCATATTTTCTACTAATAAAAGAATAAAGTAATTTTCATCATCATTAATATTTATATATAAAATATTATCTTTTATAACATCATAATTTAATTCAAGAACATACTCAAAGTGTAAAAGTCCATTTTTTATATATGATTTATATGAGCTAACAACAATTGGTTTAGAGTTCTCTTTATCTATAACTTTATCATAAGAGATATGGGTTAAAAAATTTTTGGGTTCTATATATTTTAAAAGAGCATCTTGAACTGGAACCAACTCCTCTTTATCCAAATATCCACTTTGGTTTTGGTCATAAACTTCATTTAGCTGATCAGTAAACTCTTTGGTTAATACCCAAAGAATTTTTGCACTTTTAATTTTAGTATCTGAGGAATCAATCTTTATTGAAACTCTTGTCTCAGGAGAATACAAAGTACAAAGTGCACACCCAAAAAGAGTGTGCGAAAAAAGAAGTAGTAGTAATATATATCTATTTATACGATTTTGCAATCTCGTTTGCTACCTTTATTAAATTTTCATCCCATTTTTCTGATAAAGGATCAATTACTGCAACATTACCATTTATACTCTTAGATATAGTTTTTGCACCTTTTTGTGAAAACTGTGGTGCAACAAAAACAATTTTTATATTATGTTTTTGTGCCTCTTCAACTAACTCAATAAGTTGTGCAGGTTTTGGCTCTTTTCCTTGAATCTCAATTGAAATTTGTTCCAAATGATATCTTTTTGAAAAATATCCCCACGATGGGTGAAATACCATAAAAGCTTTGTCATCATAATCTTTTAAGATTGATGCAATTTTTTCATTTAAATTATCTAATTCAAGTAGAAAACTATCTAGATTTTTTTTATAAAAATCACTATTTTTTGCATCAATTTTTACTAATGTTTCATATATATTTTGTGCTTGTGTTTTTACCAAAATTGGATCTAACCATACGTGTGGATCAAGCCCTGAATGTTCATGCTCATCATGATTAGGCTCATCCTTTTCATGATGCTCTTTTTCGTGTTCGTGTTCATGTTCATGCTCATCTTCATGATGATGTGCTGCCATAGCAAGTTTTTCAATTCCTTTTGAAGTATCAACCATTAGCATTGTTTTATTTGCATTTTCAAATCTGTCAAGCCAAGCTTTTTCAAATGGCACTCCAATCGAAAAGTATGCCAAAGATTTAGACAAATTCTTCATTTGAGAAGTTTTTGGTTCATAAGTTGCAGGAGAAGAACCTGGTTGAACCATTACATTTACTTTCATTTTATCTTTTGCAATCTTCTCTACAAAATATTTTTGAGGAAGAATTGAAACAGTTACTTCATTTGCAAAAGCAAATGTTGAGAATATAACTAGTAGTGTTAAAATTAATTTCATATCAATATCCTTTTTGCAATGAAGTTGCATTTTTCGAATTCTAATAAATAAAAACTTTGATGCAACTGAATTGCATTACTATAAATTTCAAATAAAATCTAACTTTAAAATTATACGGATATAATAATTTATGAACTTAGAAAATATATCAAAAACAATCAAATTAACAACTGCTAGAAAGGCTATTTTAGAGACTTTTATTGAGTCTAGCAGACCATTGTGTTATGAAGATATTAAAGATAATCTTCATATGGATAAAGCAACATTTTATAGAAATATTACAAAATTTGAAGAGGAGAAAATAATCCACTCTTTTGAGTCAAATGACAAAAAAAGGTATTTTGAGATACCAAAAGTCAAACACTCTCACTTCATTTGTAATATTTGTTCAAAAATTGAGTGTATTCATGAAAAAGTTAATGTAAATATTGAAGGTCATCAAATTGATAACATTGTAATAAAAGGCATCTGTCCTGAGTGTCTAAAAAAATAGGGAAATAATCAATGATTCAAAAATTAATAACTTTAGATAAGTTTATAAATAAAGAGGCATTAAGTGGTATTCTACTTTTTATTGCCACAGTTGCGGCAGTAATTGTTGCAAACTCTTCATTAGGTCAAGCCTATTATGATTTATGGCATACTCCCCTTGGCATAAAACTAGGCGAATATGAAATATCAATGACTCTTACATATTGGATAGATGATGCCTTAATGGCACTATTTTTTCTAATGGTTGGATTAGAGATAAAAAGAGAGATGTTAATTGGTGAACTTTCATCAATTTCAAAGGCATCGTTTCCTATTGTTGCAGCAATAGGAGGAATGGTTGTACCTGCTTTAATTTATGTGGCGTTTAATAGTGAAAATCCTTATGGTTTTGGTATTCCTATGGCAACAGATATTGCTTTTGCTCTTGGTATTTTAATGTTAATGGGAACAAGAGTAAACCCTGCATTAAAGCTCTTCTTAGTAGCTCTTGCAGTTGTTGATGATTTAGGTGCAGTTATTGTTGTGGCAACAGTATATACAAATGAAATACACACTCAATACTTTTTACATGCAGCTATTATTTATGCAATTATTTGGGTATTAAACTTTAAAGGTGTTACAAAAATTACTCCTTATTTGATATTGGGAGTTGCTCTTTGGATATATATCCACGCAATTGGAATTCATGCAACAATTGCCGGAGTATTACTTGCCTTTGCAATACCTATTGGCTCTAAAATTGAGGAGAAAAAGTTTTTAGATGAATCAAGAAAAGATTTAGATGATTTTGAAAATCATATTGATAATACTTTAATACTTAATCACCATCAAATAGACTCTTTGGAAAATATCGCTTACAACTATGATAAGGTTCAAAATCCACTAGTTAGATTAGAACACAATTTACATGGATTGTCAGCATTTTTTATTATGCCACTATTTGCATTTTCAAATGCTGGGGTGTTAATAGATTTTTCAAGTGTAAATGAACACTTTATGATTGTATTAGGTGTTGTTTTAGGTCTTGTAATTGGAAAACCTATTGGTATTTTAGGTCTTACATATTTAGCAGATAAATTAAAACTTATAAAAAAACCTGAAGATATATCTTGGGCAGAGATATTAGCAGTTGGTTTTATTGCAGGAATTGGTTTTACCATGTCAATTTTTATTACCCACTTAGCATTTGCCGATGAAAATATTATTGCAGCTGTTAAACTTGGAGTTTTTGCAGCCTCTTTTATTGCGGCTACTATTGGTGTAATTTTACTTTTAAATGTAAAAAAATTAATTAATAATTAACATAAATTTAGTAATATTCGCAAAAAGGATTAAAATGATGAAAAAACTGTTTTTAACTATGTTGCTAGCAAGCACTTTTAGTTTTGCTTCTCAAATAGAGATAGAAGATGCTTATGTTAGAGCAACACCTCCAGCAGTTCAAAATTCTGCCGCATTTATGACAATTAGAAATAGTTCATCAAAAAATATTTTACTTGTAAAAGCTTCAAGTGATGTTGCAAAAGTAGTAGAACTACATACCCATGAGATGAAAAATGGAGTTATGAAGATGTATCAAGTTCCATCAATTGAGATCTTAGCAAATAAAGAAGTATCGCTAAATCCAGGGGGATACCATATAATGCTAATTGAACTTAACAAAGCGCTTAAAACTAATGACACAATAACTCTTAAACTTGTTTTTTCAGACAATAGTACTAAAGAGATTACAGTTCCTGTTAGAACTATAATGGATGGGATGAATCATCAAAATCACAAAATGATGAACCACAACTAATGGATAAAAAGAAGAGTATTATAAAAAGTGCAATACTTCAAGTAGGTATTGTTCTTTTTCTTATAATTGGCTATTTTTCAATTGATTTTAACTCACTTTATCAATCTTTTAAACCAGAAGCAAGTTTTGTAAATCAAGATACAAATTGTGATTTACATAAAACCTCTTGCCTTATTACAATTCAAGATGGAACAAGCTTTGAATTAGAAGTTACTCCAAAAGAGATTCCTTTAATGAAAGAGCTTACTTTTACAATAAAAAGTAATAAAAAGGATTTAAAAGATTTAACTCTTAATATCTATGCAACAAATATGTTTATGGGAGAGTTTGACCTTCCAATTAAAAACTTAGGAAACAACCTTTATGAAGCTAAAGGAACACTTCCAACTTGTCCAATGGGAAATATGCAATGGAATGCTGAAATAAGAGTAGAAAAAGGTTTAGAAACACTTGGAGCAAGGTTTCAATTTAAAACGGATAAATGATGAAAACTTTTTTAAAACTTACTCTTAGCTTTTTGGTTGCTGCTTTACTAATAGTAATAATCTCTCCTTATGTGGATAAATATAAAGAGCATAAAAAGTATGATTTTACCCTTGATACAATAAATGGCAAAATTTCAAAAGATGATTTCAAAGGTAAAGTTTTGGCTATCTATTTTGGATATACCTCTTGTCCTGATGTTTGCCCAACTTCTCTTAGTTCACTTGCCTTTGCTCTAAAAAGTTTTGACAAAAAAGAGATTGCAGATTTTAGAGGCTTATTTATAAGTGTTGATCCAAATAGAGATTCCCTTGAAAATTTAGAGGAATATGCAAAATACTTTCATCCAAATTTTATTGGAGCAACCTCAACAAAAGAGAATATTGATGATATTACAAAAAGATATGGAACTTTTTATAAAAAAGTTGAGTTAGAAGGTTCTGCTATGAACTACTCTGTTTCACATACTTCGTTTATCTATATTTTTGATAAGAAGGGTGATTTTGTAACAAAAATTGACCATTTTTCAGCCCCTAAAAAAATTCAAGAAACACTAGAAAAAGTTTTTTAATAGCAATTTTATTCTATTTTTATTTCCTATGTTTGGATATAATAGATAAATGAAACTAGAAACACTTAATGAAGTTTTTTTTGAAAATATAAAAAATTCAAATGACAATTTTGTAAAACATTTCCATGATACTTATATAATAGGTATAACCCATGATGGAATGTTTAAATCAATAAATCAAAATAGAGCTACACTTTTATATAAAAATTCAACTAGAGTTTTAAACCCTGGTGAAATTCATTGTGGAGATTCAAACTCTTGGAAATATACCAATTTTTATCCACCCCTTGAACTAATTAGTGAAATTTATGAGCAAATATATTTTGAAAAAGCATTACCTTGTTTTACTAAACATATACTTGAAGATATAAATCTTTATAACCTTTTATTGAAGTTTTTTATTAGTGCCTATTCAAATGAAGATAAGTTAGAAATAGAATCAAATTTAATTATTGCTGTTTCATATCTAATAAAAAACTATACAGATTCTACAAAAAAATATTCCCCATTATTTGATGATAAAAAAATCATTAAAGATAGTGTAGAGTTTATGAAAGATTGTTTAGATACAAATATCTCTTTAGATGACTTGGCACTTAATTCAAATCTTAGTAAATACCACTTTTTAAGAGTGTTTAAAAATAGTATTGGAATAACTCCCCACCAATTTATACTTTCCCAAAGGGTTCAAAAAGCAAGGGAACTTATTGTAAAAGGGGAACAGCTAAATCAAGTTGCTTCAACAGTTGGATTTAGTGACCAATCACACTTTATAAAAAATTTTAAAAGAATATATGGTTATGTTCCAAGTGAATTAAAAAATAAAGATAATTTTATAATTTATAAATAGATATATAGAAATTTAATAATTTTTTTAATAATCATAAAACATATATCATATATAATAATTAAATTTAATTATCAAGGAGAATTATGAAAAAGATATTAGTTCCTATTCTTTTTTCATTTATGGCATTATTTATCACAGGTTGTAGCATTGATTACACAGCTTCCATTCCAAACTTTAAACAAGAATATCAAACAAAAAAAAGAATAGTTATTGTTCCACCTTCTGTAAAAATGTATGAAATAAGTACAGGTGGAGTTGAAGAAGAAATTAGTGATTGGTCAAAACTTGCAATGGAAAATATGCAGAAAAGTATAATAAATAATCTTCCAAAAGAACAACAATTGAAATATGAAGTTATAAATTATTCTACTCTACCAGAGTTTGAAAAAGAACTAATAACAAATAGTAATAATCTATTATTTAGAATATCTCCAAGCATTCACCAACATGCATTAAAAATTTCAGTAGCGAAATTCGATGAAAAAATAGAAAATTTTGACTATACAATAGGAGATGTTTTATCTAATATTTCTGAAACTGGAGATATTTATCTTTTTCTTAATGCAGAAGATAGAGTCCAAACAAGTGGCAAAAAAGCTGCTGAAGTTACAAAAGCTATAATAGGTGCACTACTATTTGGCGTAGGTGTAGGAGATATTGGTGGTATCACATTCTCATCTGTAGCTATGGTTGACGCAAAAACAGGGAAATTGATGTGGTATAACTACTATATTTCAAAAGGAGCAGTTGATTTAAGAGAAGAAAAAGGTACTGATGAAGTTGTAAAGGTTCTATTTAATGGATTACAAAGTAAAATCTAATTCAATTTTTCTAGTAATATTAATATTACTGTATTCAGGATGTGGCTCATATGAAAATGTAAATATGTATCAAAAAAGCAATCTATTTGATTCAAATGAAAAAAATTTACTTAAGGCATCAAATGAACTCTCTAAAACAATAGATAAAAATGAAAATACTATGCACAGTAAAGAGTATAATGAATATCCTAATTTAGTTTTGAAAAAACTGCTTAAAGATGATAAATTTTATGAAAAATCTGAAATAAACTTTAATGTAAAAGTAATAAAAAGCCCTACATTAAATGCTTTTGCTCTACCAAATGGAAATATCTATATTCACTCTGGGATTTTAGCAAAACTTGAAAATGAAGCTCAACTTGCTCTGTTACTTGGACATGAAATGACCCATATTATTTACAAACACAGCTTAAAGAAAAAAGAGAATCTTAAAAGCAGTGCTGCAGTAGCACAAGTATTTTCAATTTTTACAATGCCTTTTGATGGAGGACTAACCTCCCTTTTACTTTTAAATTCATCTATATCAGGATATTCGATAGAGAGTGAAAATGAAGCAGATAGACTTGGTTATGAACAGATAGTAAAAGCAGGGTATGATCCACTTGATGCATCTAAACTATTTAATATTATGCTAAAAGATATAGAGTTAAATGACAAAAAAGAGGCTTACTTTTTTAGTACTCACCCAAAAGTTGTTGATAGAATAAAAAGTTCTACGTCTATAATTGAGTCCTCATATAAAGGAATAAAAGGTGAAACTAATAAAAAAGAGTATCTAAGCTATGTAAAATCAATATTAATGGAAAATATTGAAACTGATTTAAATCTTAGAAGATATAAATCAGCAGAATACTCTATTAAAACTTTAGAAAAAGAGTATGGTAATAATTTAGGAGATGTAAATTATCTGCAAGCTGAACTAATAAGACTAAAAAAAGACAAAAATAGTTTTGAAGAGGCTCTAAAAAACTATAACCTTGCTTTGGAGAAAAATAGTTCAAATTATAAAATCTATAAGGGATTAGGATATTTATATTATCAAAATGATAAAAAAGATGAAGCTAAAGAGGCATTTAAAAAATATCTATCTTTAAATGAAGAAGCTAAAGATAAAAATTATATTGCCTACTATATAAATCAATGTAACACAAAAGGAAAATAATGAAAAATATTAAAAAAAGTCTATTTTTAACTCTCATATCAACAGTAATCTTCTCAGGATGTGCTAGTTGGCAAAATGTAACAGGAATTCAAAAACTGAATACTCAAAAACTTACACTTGATCTAAAAGACGAAAAATGGCATGCACTTAAAATTGATACTAGTGAACTATATATTCTTACAAAAGATGGAACGGCATTACAAGATATTGATATTAGAAGTAATTCACTTGATGATGCCTTAAAATTCAGTAAAGTAAAAATACCAAAAGATATTTTAAATCATGAGTTAGCTCAACTGATAATAGAAGATTTAAAGGTTGCAAATGAAATGAATTCATTTAAAATTTTAAACAATAGCCCTGAGAAAATAGACACTAAAGATGGTGTTAAAATTATCTATCAATTTAATGATCAATATAATAATATAATTAAAAGAAACGCAACTTATTTTATTTATGATGAAAAACTATATTCAATTAATTATATTGCACCAAATCAATATTATTACGATAGAGATTTAGAAGAATATAATAGAATTAAAGAATCTATTAAATTAGATTTATAGAAAAATTCAATAGCAATTTTGTACTATACAAATAACTCTTTTTTTGTTAAACTCCCAGCAAAAAAAGAGTTATTATGACTGAAAAAAACAAAAATATTTTCTATATCTTACTTTTCTTATCTATGCTAGCTTGGGGTGGGTCATGGGTAAATGTAAAAGTTTTAAGTGCATACATAAATGAATTTGAAACTATGTTTTTAAGATTTTTTATAACTGCTCTTACTATGATTCCTATAATTATAATTTTAAACAAATCTTTTAAAATAGATCTTAAAAGTTTGGCTCTTGTTATTATTACCTCAATTGCTTTTATTTTGTATATGAAATATTTTTTCTTAGGAACAAAATATGGAACAGCAAGTTTGGGTGGAGCTTTTGTAACTACACTTATTCCAATAAATACTTTTTTAATTTTGGCACTTTTGGGAACAAAAAAAATTGTAAGAAAAGATGCTTTTGCCCTTTTTATAGGAGCAATTGGAGTTATGACAATGTTACATGTTTGGTCTTTTGATATTGAAAAAATATTTACAATTCATAATCTATATTTTATTTTAGCTTCAATTCTTTGGCCAGTTGTAACAATACTTAGTTCAAAGTCAACAAAGATTTCACCTGTAGTTTTTACTTTTTACTTATATGTTTCAACTTCTATTATCAATATACTCTTTTTTATTGACATAACAAAACTACCTTATGAACATTTTGATTATATTTTTTGGCTAAATATCTTCTTTTTGACAATATTTGCCTCAACTTTTGCAAATACAGTATACTTTTTGGGTATTGAAAAACTTGGAGCAAGAGAGGTTAGCTCTTTTATCTTTTTTGTTCCCTTTGCCGCGATTGTCTTAAGTGCAATTTTTTTAAAAGAAAAAATAGATTTTTCAATTATTCTTGGGACACTATTAACTATAATTGCCATCACAATTTTAAATAATATAAAAATTTTTAGAAAGAAGAAAATATCTAGTGAGCAAACAGCATAAAAAACTAAATGCATTAACTCTATCTGGTTTAATTATTGGACCAATTTTAGGTTCTGGAGTTATACTCCTTCCTCCAATGCTTTATAATATGATTGGAAACTACTCCCTTATAATTTGGGCAATTATCCTTCTTCTTGGATTTATTTTTGCTCTTGTATTTGGTAAACTTGCAACTTTGTATCCAGGTGATGGGGGAGTTAGTTTGGCTACAAAAGCAGCTTTAGGTAAAAAGTATCAACTTTTAACCTCGTTTTATCTTATTTGCGCAGTTTTTTTTGGTCCAGTTGCTGTTTTATTAATTGCTGCAAAGTTTATTCAAGAGTATTTTCCTAATACTTCTTTAGAAGTTTTAGCCTTTTTTGTATATGTAATAACCTATTTTTTGCTTCTTATTAGAATAAGTTTTTTAGGGAAATTAATGCTTATTGTAACCTCTGCAATAACAATTATTTTTCTTTTTTCAAGTATAAATATTCTTTTTACAACAGATCACTTTTCATTAAATATTCATAATATAAGTTTTGAAGAGTTTGGTTACTCTTTTATTTTAGTTTTTTGGGCAATTGTAGGATGGGAAGTTATTGGAAACTACTCAAATGAAGTAGAAAATAGTATTACCTTGACAAAAGCTGTTGTTTTTTCAGCTATTGTAGTATCTCTTGTTTATATTTTAATGACCCTTGCAATATGTTTTGGAGAGTTCCCAAAAGATGAAGAGTTTAAACTTCTCTTTTTAATTGAACCAATATTTGGCAAATATTCAAATATTATCTTATCAACAATCTCAAATATCTTATGTATTGGAACTTTGATTCTATTTGTTGGAGGAGTATCTAGACTTATA
Organism: Halarcobacter ebronensis; assembly: GCF_013201825.1. NCBI lineage: Bacteria > Pseudomonadati > Campylobacterota > Epsilonproteobacteria > Campylobacterales > Arcobacteraceae > Halarcobacter > Halarcobacter ebronensis. Next base: position 829,995 of record NZ_CP053836.1, on the reverse strand, counting down.
ACCTCTTTACAACTTACAAAAATATCTTCAAAAGTCTCAAAAAATGGTGTACCAATTGGAGCTTTAAATATCTTATCTATTATATATATAATTACACTATTTTTAGTATATATTGACTATTTAACCCTTGATAATCTTGTTGCATTTGCAGATGGTTTTTTTATAGCAAACGCTATTATTGGACTTATTACAGCTATTGTTTTATTTGATAGAGGCATTTTAAAATATGGTGCAATTTTTCTTACCTTGCTATTTTTTGCAATACTTTTATTCTCTAATATTTTTATACTTATTACTATTTTTGCACTTTTGGCTTTTACCTATTTAAAAAAATAGTCTATCTTCCCAAATCTTTTAAAAGTTTTTGAAACTCTTTAGACTCTTTTAAAAGCTTTTGTCCAGCAAGAATAATCTCATCAACTCTTTTAGGAGACAACTCCAAAGAGGTTTGGGTTAATAAAAATTTTTTAGCCTCTTTTTTTGGTAACTGTTTAAAGTTTAGCTCAATTAGATAAAACTCAATACTATTACAATCCTCTTTATCTTTGCATCTTACCTTATCAACTTGCTTTTTCCAGATATTAAAATTGTACTTCATCAAATCAAGGGTATCACTGTTGTATCTTGTTAATTGTATGGTACTTACTGCACCCATAGTTGTAGAGATATCAGGAGGTAACTCCTCTTTTGCTATTTTTGGATTTAAAGTATCTGCTGCATTTACAACTATTAAGGCAACTCTTTTACTATTTGGAATTCCAAACTCTTCTAAGACTTTTAGAAAATTATTATCATGTTCTGTTACTATGTATAAAAGAGATCTGATTCCCAAATTATCAGCAATACCTCCATCAACTAAATGTAGATACTCATAATTCTCTTTATCATAATATTTTCTAATTCCTAAACTCTGTTCATCATTATATGAGAGTTCAATATCTTTTTTATCTTCAACTTTAAAATCACTACACCCTTTATAGTTTTTAAGAGTAATAGGAGAAAAAAGTATGGGTATAGCTGAAGATGCAGTTACTGCCCTTCCAATTGGATAGACTTCCCAATCAGAACAGATTCTTCTGAAATTTTCTGGGCTAAAAGCAAAGGGATTTCCTGTTGAGATATCAGTTGCATTTATTATGATTTTTGGTGAATCTTTTCTTAAGTCTTTAAAGGTTTTCTTACCAAATATCTCCTCTTCATAATAATCAGCAACATAATCACTTCTTCCAGAAAAAGAGAGATAAAACCAGTTAAAAGGGTTTAAAAAAGTATCTATTAGTGTAGTTTGTATTGGTTTTTTTAAAAATTTATCTTCAAAATCTTCAAATATTTCATCCCCATAAAGTCCATAATAAGCAGAAGTAAAACTTCCACCTGAAACTGAAGAGATAACATCAACTTCATCTAATAGATTTAAGTTTTTAAGCTCTTTTAATACTCCATATGAAAGAGATGCCGCCCTAGTCCCACCACCAGAAAAAGTTAAGATTAAAGAGAGGTCATCTTTTGGATTAAGTAGTTTATCAACCTTTAACTTTTCAAACTTCTCTTTTGTTATTGGTTCATTTAAAATTGGCTTTTTTGAAGCACAAGCTGAAAAAAATAGAATTGGTACTATTAAAAATATACTCTTTATAAAACTCTTCAAAAAAACCCTTAATTGATAAATTATCTTACATACGAACCATTATTAAAATCGATTGTTGTTCCATTTACATACTCTGGACAATCTGTTGCCAACCAAAAGATCACTTCAGCTGCTTCATCAGGTTGGGCAAATCTTCCACTTGGAACTGCTTTTTTAAACTCTGCTTTTCTCTCCTCTGAGTTATCTTTTTGCATATCAGTTTCAACTGGACTTGGAGCTATACAATTTACAATAATTCCATGGCTTCCTAAAAGTTTTGCAAAAATTTTTGTGGCATTTATAAGTCCTGCTTTTGCAATTCCATACCAAATATCAGGATGCCCTATTTGCCCTGCTATAGAAGCTGTATTTACAACTCTTCCGTAACCTCTTTTTTTCATATCTTCACTAAAAATTGTGATTAATTCAACAGGAGCATATAGATCCACATTCATAATATGTTCTTTTGCCTCTAAAGGGTAGTTGTCATAAGTATATTTGGGTTGCATATAACCTGCATTATTTATTAAAACATCAATCTCTCCAACCTCTTTTGCTAAAGCTTTAAGCCCTTGCATATTTGATAAATCATACTCAATTGTTTTTACTTTTGGATTATCTTTTAATGGAAAATTTGAGAAATCCCTTGCTACTGCAATAACCTCAAAATCTACTTCTAAAAACTTTTTTACAACTTCTAATCCTATCCCTTTATTTCCACCAGTTACTAATACTCTATTTAACATGCATTATCCTTTTAAATTTGTTTAGTAAAATAGAGTTTAGTAAAATTTTTATTATTTTTCAAATATTAATTAAATCAAATTGTTTATCAAGCATAAGTATCTCTCTTTAGTTTAATCTCTCTGCTTTAAAAAATATTGCATAAAAAACAGGAACCAAAATCATTGTAAGTATAGTTGCTACAACTAAACCAAAAATAATAACAACAGCCATAGAAGCAAAAAAGGGATCACTAACAAGAGGAATCATACCCAAAGCTGTGGTAAGTGCTGCCATAGATACAGCCCTTAATCTACTTATCCCCGAATGGTGTATCGCTTCATTTAAAGGCAACTTATTTATTTCATTTTCCAAAGTAATCTCATCTATTAAAACAATTGCATTTTTAATTAGCATCCCTGAAAGGGATAAGAAACCAAGTAAAGACATAAAACCAAAAGGTAGATCCATCACTAAAAGACCTATAACCACACCTATTAGAGCAAAAGGAACAGCAAGCCAGATTATAATTGTTTTTTTAAGAGAGTTAAATAATGCAATCATTATTAAAACCATTAAAATAAAAAACAAAGGAAGCGATTGCATGATTGGTTTTTGTGCATCATTTGAACTTTTATATTCTCCAAACCATTCTACATGATACCCATCTTCAAAATCTATATTTTCAACTTTATCTTTTATATCAAATAATAAATCATTTGGAAGTTTACCCAAAATTGGATCAGCATGGATTGTTAAGGCTCTTTTTCTATTATATTTATAGATAATATCATCTTCAAACACTGTTTTATATGAAGTTATTAGCTGTTTTAAAGGGATCATTTTGTTTGCCACAGGAGAAAATATTTGTATATTTTCTAAATTTTTAACATCTTCCCTCTCACTTTTTGGAGATCTTAAAATTATTGGTAGAAGTTCAGTTCCATCCCTATAAACACCTATGGTTCTTCCTTGAAATGTATCTAAAATAGCTTGAGCTATATCATCTTTAGTAATACCATTTAGATTTGCTTTTTCATAAGAGATTATAGGTTTTAATACTTTAACTCTATTTCTCCAATCACTTCTTATCCCTTTTGAGTATGGTGATTCTTCAAATATTTTATAAATTTTTTGCTCATAAAATCTGATTTTATCTAAATCTTTTCCAAATATTTTTGCTTGAACTTTTCCCCCATCACCAGGTCCTAAAATAAATTTTTTCCCATATACATTTAGATCTGGATATTTTCTTTTTGCTAAATTTTCAATCTTTTTAATTATTTGTCCAGATTCTTTATAATCTTTTACATCAATTAACATTTGTGCAAAGGCTGGATTTGGTTTTTCTGGATCATAAGTTAATATAAATCTTAAACTTCCACTTCCAATAAAAGTTGAAATATGCTCCACACCTTCTAGTTTTAATATATCATCATTTAAGCTATCAAGGTATTTTGTTGTTGTTTCAATTGCAGTTCCTTGGGGAAGGAAATAATCAACAATAATTTGAGGTCTAGAGGAATCAGGGAAAAAGCTTTGTTTTACATGCTTAAAATTCATCAAAGATAAAACAAATACCACAAGAGCGATTGCTACAATTAAAAATCTATGATTTAAAGCAAATTTTAAAGAGGTGCCATAAGCTTTGTAAAGAAAAGATTTATATTCATCTTCATCTGCTTCTTTATTGTTTCTTTTCTTTTTATTTTGTTTTAAAAATTGTACAGCCAAAATTGGAGTTAAAGTCATTGCAGTAACCCAAGATAAACCTAAAGAGATCATTACAACATAAAATAAAGATCTTGTAAATTCTCCTGTTGAATCATCAGATAAACCTATAGCACCAAAGGCTAAAATTGCAATTATTGTTGCTCCAAATAAAGGAAAAGCTGTTTGTTTTACAACTGTTGAAGCTGCCTCTTTTGCATTTATTCCTCTATTTATACGAACTAAAATCCCATCAACAACAACAATTGCATTATCAACCAACATCCCTAAAGCAATTATTAAAGCACCTAATGAGACTCTTTCGAGTAAAATCCCCAACATTGGCATAAATATAAAACTTACAATAATTGTTACTAATAAAACTGCTCCTATGATTAAACCTGAACGTAAACCCATAAAAATTAATAAGACTATAATTACAATGGCAACTGCTTCAATTAGATTTACCATAAAAGAGTTAATTGCTTCTTCCACATCTTTGCCTTGATGGGATATTACACCTATTTTTATACCTAAAGGTTTATCTTTTTCCAACTCTTCTAATTTTTGATCAAGTAACTCCCCCATCTTTACTACATTTCCACCCTTTGCAGTAGAGATACCTATTGCAATTGAGTTATGCCCATCATATTTTAAAAGCTCACTACTAGGTTCTTTATAAGAATCTTTTATTGTAGCTATATCTTTTAGGAAAATTTGAGAATTACTTCCATTACCTTTTATAACAATATTTTCTAATTCTTTTACATTAGTAAAACCATCTGCATTTACTCTAATAAACTCAGTTCCTACATTAATCCTACCAAAATTTGGAATAAGATTTTTTAAATAAAGCTCATTTGCTATTTGCTCTTTACTAATTCCAAGTTGGGATAGTTTCTCTTTATTAATCTCCACGATTAAAGCTCTTTGTTGCTCCCCGAAAGTATCAACTTTTCCAACCCCTTCAACTAAAATAAGCTCTTTTTTTAAATAATCCACATAATCTTTTAATTCCTCATAGGTATAATCATCCCCATATATTGATAACACTATCCCATAAACATCACCAAAATCATCATTTATATAAGGGGTTTCAACCCTTGGAGGTAGATATGTTTCATTTATTTTTTTTCTAAGTTCATCCCAGATTTGTTGAAGCTCTTTTGATTTGTATTTATCTTTCATAGTAACTTGAATAAAAGATTGCCCTGCACTATTTTTTGTAATAATCTTTTTTACATATGGCAAAGTTTGAATAGTCTCTTCAAGTCTATTTGAAACCTCTTTTTCAACTTCAACTGCACTTGCCCCTGGATAGTTTGTAATTACTAAAGCATCTTTGATTGTAAACTCAGGATCTTGTAGTTTTCCTATTCTTTCATATACTATTAATCCATATGCAACGCCTAAGATTGTAAGCATATAAACTAAAAGTTTATTCTTTAAACTAAATTTTGCAAAATCCATTTTACTTATCCAGTTTTTCGTACTCTTTTACTTCATCATTAGCTTTTAAAAATCTAACGCCTGAAATAACAACTCTTGAAACATTTTTAAGTCCTTCTAAAACTTCAACAGAATCACCTGAAACTTCACCTATTATTATTTTTTGTTTTTCTACTTTATTATCTTTATTTACCATCCAGATATAATCATTTTTTGATTCATCTGAGAAGAGTGCTTTATAAGGGATAAAGGTCCTATTATTTTTTGATTCTTTTAAAACCGCTTCAACTTGAGCTGTCATCCCAGGAAGGATTGTAACGCCATTTTGGTGATCCATTTGTAATGTAGTTTCAAAGGTTCTTGTAACTTTTTCAGCAGTAGTTGAGATATCCATTAGTTTAGCTTCATATTTTTTATTCCCTAAAGTTACATAAAATTTTACTAAAGATGATATGTATTCAGGAGACAAATCCCCTTTAAATTGAAAAATATCACTTTCAGGAATAAAAAACTTTACTTTATATGAAGAATTATCTTGCAATCTAACTATAGCTTGTTTAGCTGTGATTCTTGCAAAATCATCTACTAATTTTTTTGCCATAACTCCATCAAATTCAGCTATAAGTTTAGTTTCTTCCAGATTCTTTTTTGCAACTTGTAATGCTGCTTTTGTAACCTCATTATTTTGTTTTTGCTTTTCAAAGTCAGCTTTTGAAATATACTTATCCCCATACAATTTTTTGTATCTTTCATAATCTTTATTTGCTTTTATATAATCTGCTTTGGCTGAATTATAATTGGCTTTATAAATCTCATCATCAAGTTTTGCTATTACAGAACCTTTTTTTACTTTTTGTCCCTCTTTATAATAAAAGTCTACAATTTTACCATTAACTTCAAAGGCCATTACAGTGTCTTGAAAAGCTTCAATTTGTGCTGGATATTCAAAAGATTTTTCTATATTTTTACTATCACTTAAATTTAAAATCTTAACTACTTTAATTTTTTCTTTTTCAATTTTTTCCCCTTTATTATCTAAACATCCAGTAAAAATAAAAATTGAAATTAAAAAACCTATTATTATATTTATATTCATCTATGAACTCCTATTTTTCGTACATTGCATCTAATATAATATTTGATATAAAATCTACAATATAATCTAATGTTTTATCAGCATTTAATTTTAATTCATTGTCATTTGCAAAAGGTAAATTACACATTTTTATGGCATAAAAAGATTCTATTGTTCCATAAATAAGGCAATGAATAGCATAGATATCCATATTTTTATATTTCTCTTTTAAAGTTAAATTATTGATAATTTCTTGTAAATATTTAATCTCCTCTTCAATATATGGAATAAAACTTTCATCTACATTTACTCCAAAATTTGCTTTTTCCCTTAAAGCTAATGCTACTAGATATGGATTCTCTTTTATGGTTAAAACTATTGCTTTGAAGTAATCTCTAAAAAGAGTTATTGGGTCTTTTTTCTTATCAAATATTTTTTTAATATTGTTATTACCTCTTATTATCTCATTTTTAATAACTTCATTATATAAACTCTTTTTATCTTTAAAGTGATAATAAATTGTTGCTTTATTTATCTCAAGTTTTTTTACTAGATTATTCATGCTTAAAGCATCATAACCAACTTTAGAGAACTCTTGTGCTGCAATATTTAATATTAAATCTTTTGTTTTCATTTTTATACCAACCGTTCGGTTAAATTTTTATAAAATAATATATCAAAAAAGATTTATTGTCAAGTTAAAAATATTTAAAAAATTTTTATATTGCATTTTTTTATTATTTTTAAAATATACTTTTTATAAAAAAGGAGATTAAATGAAAAGTTTTTTAGTATCTCTATTTCTTGTTATAAACCTTTTTGCTGTTGACTCTATTATGCTTCCACTAAAAGGAGTTGAAGTAAGCCATACTTTTAGAAATGGTTTAACAAAAAATTATACCATTCAAAGAGAAGTTCCTACAGAGTGCATAAATATAGCAGTAAGTGTTGAAAATTTCCAAAGTGAAAACTTAGCCTCAAATAAAATTTCAAATAGTTGTAAAAAAAGTTTTGTAACTACAAAAGGAGTTATACAACCTTTGGTTCTAATTGAAGGAGTAACAACAGTTGCGGAGTTAGAGGTTTTGGATTTCATTGAAAACAAAGTAAAAAAAGAACCTTCAAAATATATCTTAGTTGATAGTAGAAAAAGAGATTGGTTTGACAAAGGTACAATTCCAAGTTCAACTAATATTCCATACGATGAACTAACTTTTGATGAAGACTTTTTAGAAGAGTTTCATAGAGCCTTTAAACTCCTGGGTGTAGAGATTATAAACAAAGGAAAATATGATTTTTCAAAGGCTAAAACTGCTCTTCTTTTTTGTAATGGTTCTTGGTGTGCTCAATCTCCTAGAGCTATAAAAGAGCTTATTAAAATTGGTTATCCAAAAGATAAAATTTTGTGGTACAGAGGTGGTATTGCAGCTTGGGCAGGAGTTAGTTTAACCTTGACAGAGGATTTAGAGACTTTAAAATAGTCTCTTAATCTTGTCCAAACATTTTTTTAAAAGCTTCAGCTATCTCTTGATCTGTATGAATTCTTTGAATTTTTACACTTTTTGGTGCAACTTCTATTGTTTTATTATTCTCATTAAAGAGTTGATTTAATTTAATTTTTCCACCAAGCTTCTCTTCAAGTTTCTCTTTATATTTATCTATTTTCTTCTCTATTTTTTGTTTTACAAAAGCAGAGGTATCAACAGATACTTTTGGACTTGACAACTCCCCTTTAACTGTTGTATCAAAACTATACTCTTTTATTTTTGATTGAATTAAGGCATTAATAGTATTTGCTTTTGTATCTAATGTAGAACTAGGAACTGTAATAGTAGTATTTTCACTTTTCATATTTATATATGAGTTTATAATATTCTCTTTTATATCACTTTTTAATTCTGTTTTTTCATAAATTTCTCTTGTTAAATCAAATTTTGCAAAGGTATTTATGATAGTTGAAAACTCATTTTTCACAAACTGTCCATTTAGAAGTTCACCTACAACAGTTCCCTCTTTTGAAGCTAGATTATATTTGATATCAATATTTGATTTAGAGTTGAAAATCTCTGGATAATAGAGCATATGAAGAAGTGGTTTTATCTCTACAGCATCTATTTTTGAGCTAAATTGATTATTTAAAAGATTAAAATTAACTGTTCCATCAAATAGTGCTGTTTTTCCATCTACACTAAGAGAATCTTTTGATTGGGCAATATTCCCATCAACTTTTAATTTTCCTCTCATATTTTGTTGAGTCACATCATAAAGTTTTGTTAAATCTGCAACATTTAAAGAGTAATCACTTGTAAGTTTAGAGTTGTTGATATCATATACTAAACTATTCATAACAAGTGTAGCTAGACTTGTATCCAATTTAACTACTGATATTGCTTGAGCACCTTTTAGGTTTGTTGTTACATCACTTTTATATGTAATTTGTTGTTGCAGTTTCTGATTAAAGTTTTTATTTATTACACTATTGTTTATTAAACCATCAGAGATTTTTGTTAAAATAGTCCCATCTAATGTTGGCAACATAGCATTTTTAATATCTCCATTAATTGACAATAATCCTGAAGCATATATTGGTTGATCTACTAAATAAAGAAGTTCTTGGATTTTTGCATTTTTGATACTAAATTTAATATTTGAAGGTTCAAAGTTTACAAGTTTTAAATTGTATATTGTATCACCTGAAGCTAAAAGGCTTTTTCCTTCAACAATCGCTAAATTTTGATCCCCTTTTATTGTACCTTTTGTTGAAAAAGAACCATTAAATTTTTGTTTTGTAATATTTTGTAATTTTGAAAGGTCTTTAACATTTATATCATAAGCTAAATCAACACTTTTGGCAAATAGATCCAGTTTCCCTTCGATATTTATAATTGAATTTTCATCTAAAGTTGCTTTAAAAGCAATTGAACTTGTAGTTAATTTAAAATCATTAACTTTCATATTTACATCTTTTTGCCCCTCATTAACCTTTTTTTCAATAATTGAAGCTACAAAAGAGTTTCCAGGTGAAGTAAAAAGAAGTGCATAAACAGCACCTAAAACAATGACAATCAATACAATTAAACCGAAGAATAGTTTTTTCATACCTAACCTTTAAAGAGTCTCATTAAATATTTTTGATTATACTCCAAGAAGATTAATTTAAGTTTATTTTATGCAAATTGATATTAATTGGTAATTTTGAATAATTTCTAATCAAATTTTAATATTTTTTGATATAAAATGCTGACCATTGCAAAGTGATAAGTAGGGATACGCAAGCCGAACAGACTTTGTAAAAAAATATATATTAAGGAATATGGAATGAAAAAAATCGTTCTTTTAATGCTAGCGTTTGCTGGTTTTGCTTTTGCTGCTGAAGCTGAAGCTGGAGAAATGTTAAAAGCTTACTCTGTAGTTGCTGCAGGTATTGGTCTTGGTCTTGCTGCACTTGGTGGTGCTATTGGTATGGGTAACACTGCTGCTGCAACAATTGCTGGAACTGCTAGAAACCCAGGTCTTGGTGGAAAATTAATGACTACTATGTTCATTGCATTAGCGATGATCGAAGCTCAAGTTATTTATGCATTAGTTATTGCGATGATCGCACTATATGCAAACCCATTTATGTAAGATCTGATTTAACTACAGATATTAATAAATCTTAAAAGGTCAAGAGATTTTTCTCTTGACCTTTTTTTATGCCCATATAACTCTATTAAATTTTTATATTTGTTGAAACTTTTCTGCTACTTTTCTATGATATAGTTCATGCCATATTAAAACATTTGGAATTAACATGAAAATAAAAAGTATTAAAACAAAACTTTTGCTTCTTGTATTAGTGGGTATTTTTGTCTCTTTTTCAATTCTTGGTTTTTATAATACAAGAAGCAATTATGAGGCTCAATATAATCTTATTAAACAACAAGAGATAAATCTTGTTCAAGAAAATTCAAAGTTTATTGATGCATTTTTCAAATCAAAGATTGACATTATAACTGCAACAGTGGATGAATTAAAAAAAGAAACAATAACAGTTGATAATGAAAAGCTTTATGAAAAATTTACTTTAAGTAAAAAAGCTGGTGATTTTGTTGATGTCTATATAGGTTTGAATAGTGACGGTTCTCTTCTTTTAGCAAATAAAGATATTCTTAATATGGAAAAAAATAAATATGATGCAAGGAAAAGACCCTGGTATATAGATAGTGTAGAAGCAAATAAGACAATTGTTACAAAACCTTATTTAGATAAACTTACAAATAAAATTGTTGTATCCATATGTGCTCCTTTGATACAAGATGGGAAATTAATAGGTGTTGTAGGTTCAGATATTTTTATTGATACTATTGTTAATACTATATTAAATATAAAACTAGATGAGATGGGATTAGCTTATTTAATCGACCAAGAGAGTATTATTTTAATTCATAAAGACAAAGATATATTAAATAAGAAAGATGAACTTTTTCCTCAAATAAAAACAAAAAATGATGTTGATTTTGGTGAAGGAGTTACAAAAAATATTGAAAAACTTGCTGCATATAGCACAATTCATACTACTAATTGGAAATTGGTTTTACAATTAAATAAACATGAAATCTATAAAGATATAAAGAGTAAAGTAATAAATGAAATACTCTTATATATGGCACTTCTTATAATTGTACTTCTATTTATTTTTTATGCACTTTTAAAAATTTTAGCTCCAATAAAAATTGTTGAAAATGGTTTTCACTACTTTTTTAGATATCTAAAAGGGGAAGAGAGCCATATAAAAACAATTAATATATCTACAGATGATGAGTTTGGAACTATGGCAAAGGTTATCAATGCTGAGATGCAAACCATTGCAACCAATATGGAAAAGGATCAAGATTTAATAGATGATGTAAAAAAAGTAGTTTCAGATGTAAAAAATGGATTGCTTAATGTTGAAGTAAAAAAATCAACCTCTAATAAATCTTTAAATGAACTAAAAAATATCTTAAATGATATGATTATCACAATTAACAACAATGTAAACAGTGATATAAATCCTATTTTATCAAAACTTGAAGATTATGCAAAATTAAACTTTAAAGAGGATATCCCAAATGCTAATGGTAATATAGCAAAAGGATTAAATAACCTTTGTCTTATTATTAATCAAATGCTTCAAGCAAATAAATCCAATGGTCTTACTCTTGAAGAGAGTTCAAAACTACTTCTTGAAAATGTTGATGTTCTAAATAAATCTTCCAATGATACAGCTGTATCATTGGAAGAAACTGCTGCTGCTTTAGAAGAGATTACAAGTACAGTTATAAATAATACAAATAGAATTCAAGAGATGTCAAATCACTCTAATGAATTATCCCTATCTATTAAGGAAGGTCAAGAATTAGCCAATTCTACTGTAACCTCTATGGATGAAATAAATGAACAAACACAAGCAATTGCAGAAGCTATTACAGTAATTGACCAAATTGCATTTCAAACAAATATTCTTTCACTTAATGCTGCTGTTGAAGCTGCAACTGCTGGTGAAGCTGGAAAAGGTTTTGCTGTTGTTGCCCAAGAGGTTAGAAATCTTGCAAGTAGATCTGCTGAAGCTGCAAAAGAGATTAAAGATTTAGTTGAAAATGCTACATTAAAAACTGACAATGGTAAAAAAATTGCTGATAAGATGATTGAAGGTTATAAAAAGCTAAATAATAATATCAAAAAAGCCACTGAGGCAATCAATGATATTTCAGAAGCCTCAAAAGAACAAAAAACCAGTATTGAACAAATCAACGATGTTGTTACTAGACTTGACAGACAATCTCAAAGTAATGCTTCTGTTGCTAATCAGGCTCACCAAATCGCAGAAAATACTTCTAAAATTGCTTTTACTATATTGGAAGAAGTTAACAAAAAGGTTTTTAGAGAGAATTGATTTCTCTCTATTACTCCTCTTCTTATTAAGCAAATTTATAAATCTAAAAATTCTTTTTTAAAAGGTCACTTTTAGTTCATTTTTAACTACTAAAATAATTTAAGTGATAGGAATTATCTAAACTTTAAAGGCGTTGCTATGAAAAAACGTGGAATAAAAACAAAAATATTAGTTCTACTGTTTATCTCTATTTCAATCTCATTTTTTGTATTAGGGTTTAATAGTATAAAATCAAAATACGATATGCATTTTTCAACTCTGAAAGATAAAGAGATTGCAATATCAAAAGAGAGTTCACAATTTATATATAACTATTTACAATCAAAAATAGATATTTTAAAAGCTGTTGCAGATGAACTACCTCAAGAAGAAGAGAAACTAAATATTGACAATCCAGAGATCTTAAAAGAACTTATTTTAGCCTCAAAAGCAGGAAACTTTTTTGCAGTATTTGTTGGTTTTGAAAAAAATGGCTATTTTGTAAAATCTGATAAAGAGAAAAGAACACCCCAAACTACAGATTATGATCCAAGAAAAAGAGGCTGGTATATAGAAGCTGTAAAAAAAGATGCTGGAGGAGTTACTGAACCATATATTGATTATAGTACAGGAAAACTTGTAGTAAGTATCTATTATCCTTTAAAAAGAGAAGGAAAAATAGCAGGTGTAGTTTCATCAGATATTTTTATTGATACCATAACAAATTCAATTAAAAATATTAAATTCAAAGAGAGTGGTTTTGCTTATTTGGTAAATGAAAAAGGAGATATCCTTATTCATAAAAATAAAAAACTTGTAAATGAACATAAAAAGAGTGAATCTTTTATCAAGTTAAAACAAAATAATACAACTAATTTTGGAGAGATAAATGATAATAACGGCAAAGAGTTGTTTTTAGCATTTTCTCCAATAAACTTAACTAGCTGGTACTCTGTAGTGCAATTGGATAAAAAAGAGATTGTAGATGAGATAATAGCTGCTATGATAGATGAAGCAATAATATATGTGATTCTTTTAGTTATGATTTTACTTCTACTCTTTTTCTCTATGATAAAGTTACTTGCTCCTTTAAAAAGTGTTGAAGATGGACTTGAAAACTTTTTCAAATATTTAAAAGGGGAGATTGAAGAAGCTCAAAAATTAAATATTAAAACTGTTGATGAATTTGGAAGTATGGGGAAAGCTATTGACAAAGAGATTGAAGAAATTTCGAAACAATTTGAGAAAGACAAAGAGTTAATAGATGATGTAAAAAAAGTAGTTTCAGATGTAAAAAATGGATTGCTTAATGTTGAAGTAAAAAAATCAACTTCTAATAAATCTCTAAATGAATTAAAAGATATCTTAAATGATATGATTATCACAATTAACAACAATGTAAACAGTGATATTAATCCCATTTTATCTAAACTTGAAGATTATGCAAAATTAAACTTTAAAGAGGATATCCCAAATGCTAATGGTAATATAGCAAAAGGATTAAATAACCTTTGTCTTATTATTAATCAAATGCTTCAAGCAAATAAATCCAATGGTCTTACTCTTGAAGAGAGTTCAAAACTACTTCTTGAAAATGTTGATGTTCTAAATAAATCTTCAAATGATACAGCTGTATCATTGGAAGAAACTGCTGCTGCTTTAGAAGAGATTACAAGTACAGTTATAAATAATACAAATAGAATTCAAGAGATGTCAAATCACTCTAATGAATTATCCCTATCTATTAAGGAAGGTCAAGAATTAGCCAATTCTACTGTAACCTCTATGGATGAAATAAATGAACAAACACAAGCAATTGCAGAAGCTATTACAGTAATTGACCAAATTGCATTTCAAACAAATATTCTTTCACTTAATGCTGCTGTTGAAGCTGCAACTGCTGGTGAAGCTGGAAAAGGTTTTGCTGTTGTTGCCCAAGAGGTTAGAAATCTTGCAAGTAGATCTGCTGAAGCTGCAAAAGAGATTAAAGATTTAGTTGAAAATGCTACATTAAAAACTGACAATGGTAAAAAAATTGCTGATAAGATGATTGAAGGTTATAAAAAGCTAAATAATAATATCAAAAAAGCCACTGAGGCAATCAATGATATTTCAGAAGCCTCAAAAGAACAAAAAACCAGTATTGAACAAATCAACGATGTTGTTACTAGACTTGACAGACAATCTCAAAACAATGCTTCTGTTGCTAATCAGGCTCACCAAATCGCAGAAAATACTTCTAAAATTGCTTTTACTATATTGGAAGAAGTTAACAAAAAGGTTTTTAGAGAGAATTGATTTCTCTCTATTACTCCTCTTCTTATTAAGCAAATTTATAAATCTAAAAAGATATAATTTCAATCTTAAAAAAAAGCGTCCGTGGTGGAATTGGTAGACACGCTATCTTGAGGGGGTAGTGCCTTCCGGGTGTACGAGTTCAAATCTCGTCGGACGCACCATTTTATAAACTATCTAAAATTTGTAATTTAACCTAATCCTTAATTCATCATCTTTGGCATCTTTACTTCCCATCTCATAAGCAGCTACAATATTAAGACCTTTTAACTTACCTGCAAAGTTATATCCACTCTTTATTGCTGTATATGCTCTATTATAACCTGCACCATTCTCATCTAAATAACTAGTTCCTAGATATAGATTAGGATTAATATTATATTTTGCTGTCAATTTATATGCATTTTGATCTTTTTCATATTGGTATGCAAAAACTTCTGACCATGTATATGCTAAATCGGCTCCATTACCAAGTCCAGGAATTACATCAGCATCTTTTCCTGTTGATGTAAATGCAGCTATTAAATCTAATGCTCCAAAGCTTACTTTTCCTTGAAATCCCAATAGATATCCCCTATCTTTGCCCTCTTCTTTACTGCTATAGTATTGTGATGAAATTGTATAGTTTGAAATTTTATAATCTACTTGGAAATATGCAGTTTTAAAAGCATCAACGGCATCAAGATATGCTGCAACTAGTGTTAGGTTTTCAATAGATTTATTTTTTAAAGCTAGAGTGTAGGCACCATTATCAAGTCTAAAGACCCATGGAGAAGCGGCTGATTTAAAAGTTTTACGGAATTTACCGATTTTACCATTTTCATCGGTTCTTGCTTGAAACTTATTCATAAACCCCAAAGTCACAATGGTATCAGAAATATCACTATTTATTATTGAAATACCTTCAAAAGACTCTTTATTTATTCTTGAAGCACTTGCTCCCATTACAGGAGAACTAAAATAGATCCGTCCTATGTTAGCTATAGTTTTTAAAAAGGAGTAAGAGAGATATGCTTCAGATAGCTGAGCTCCTGAACCCCACATATTATTCTTTCTAGCTATTTTACTATGTTCATCAACCCAAGGAGAAGTTGCTGTTTGTACAGTAGTTTTTACACCAAACCCTTTGTAACTTGCGCTCATATAACTAATATCAAGACCTAAAGTTAAGATATCATTATCTTTTTTAGAGTCTTTGTATCTTGAAAAATAGTAAGACTGAAAGGCTCCACTTACTTTACCATTTATGATTGCATCTTTTAAACTTGATGCACCTAAGCTAGAAATAGCAAAAAAAGGTACAATAGCTAAACTAAATTTATTCATTTAATGCCCATATATTAAATTAATTTTTTTAATATATATATAAGTCTGAACTTAATAATAATTTTTAAAAAGCTATTTTTACATTTATTGCTCTAATAAATAACTTAATTATTTTAGGTCTTATGTATATTTGGACCTATTTTGGTAATTTTATTCCATCTCTAACACATCTAACAAAGTTATTTGCATCTTTTAAATCACTATATCCATCACCATTATTAAAGTGTATAGTCCAAGCTCTTTCTCCATTATTTGTATTTGAAGTACTACTCCAATACCAATCTGCAGCCACATGTTTTAATCTTCCTTTTTGTGCAAAAAGATTTTTTAATTCATCTTTTGTAGGGAGTCTCCAATCTTTTAAGTTAGCAATAACTATATTTTTACAATAGCTTGCAGCTGTATCTCCAGAAGTATCATTATCTTTTTTAGCATCAAAATTCTTTTTTGATAACCAAGGTTTTTTAGCCACACTTACTATAATATTATCTTGCCACATAAGTTTTTGTGTATTATCAATATAGATACTATCTTTTATCTCTTTAGCTAATCTCTCTTTTTCTCGTTTTTTTCTCTCAATCTTCTCTTTTTCAATCTTCTCTTTAGCTAATCTCTCTTTTTGAGCTTCCACATCAAACTCTAAAGTAATACTCTCTTTAGTATCTTCTTGCACATCAATCTCTAAACTTTTATCTAAAAATTGTTCAGCACTTATATTTATTATATATTTTCCTTTTGGCAATCTCATATTAGGTTCATAATTTTCACCATTTATCAATATATTTGCATTTGGGACATCTACTATTAATGTTACAAAATATGTTGGTTCCTCCTCTATCTCATCCATACTAACCCACACATCACTTTTTAACCCATTACTATCTGATTTTGCAACTTTTACGTAGTTATCTTTTATATCTGCTGTCTCATATTGTTTTCCTCTTTTAAGAGTATCTAAAACTTTTTTATCTTTTCCATACCCATCATACACATTTGTATCATTTCTAATATAAAACTTTTTTGTAATACTATTTTGATCTAACATCACTTGTAATTTTTCATTATTAGGTAAACAGCCACTTAAAGAAAACATTATAAAAATTGCTAAAAAAAGTTGTACTATACTTTTTGTTTTTCGCACGATAAAATCTCCATACATATTTTTAACACAATATGCTTTTAAAAAATTCAAGTTGAAATTATAGCAAATATTGATTAACCATTTATTATTATAAATCCATTTTATAAGCTAATAAGTAGTGATATTTATATACAATTACCTTTCACTAAAGGACTGTTGTCACCATTTTATCAATGATTATGACAATATAAAGGAATCTATTTGAGATATATTATATCTAGTATTATCATTGCAGGATTAATTCAAGTATTTTTTTGGATTACACATAATAATTTAGTTTCATTAATTGAATCTCCTTCAAATAGAGTTGAATCTCTATCATATACTCCATATTATGGTTATGATAAAAAAACTTTGTCTCACAAACAAATAGAGAGAGACTTAGATGTATTAGCACCCATTACAAGAAAAATAAGAACCTACTCATCAATAGAAGCAGAGCTAATTTTAGATGCAACAGCTCATAAAATATTACCTATGGACTTAGGTATTTGGTTAAGTGGCGATTATAAACAAAATGATTTAGAGTTACAAAGAGCTTTAATGCTCCTAAAAAAGTACCCTGATAGAATTGAAAATGTAATAGTAGGGAATGAGGTTCTATTAAGATCTGATTTAAAAGAGGCTGAACTTTATGCCTATATTGATTATCTAAAAGAGTTTACAGACAAGCCTATTTCAACAGCAGAAACATGGGATATATGGGAAAAAAATAAAGATTTAATCAAACATGTTGATTTTATTACCGTGCACATTTTGCCCTACTGGGATAAAATAACTATTAAACAATTTAATAGTTATGTTTTAGATAAATATAATGCAATTCACAATCTATACCCTGATAAAAAAATATTTATTGGTGAGATTGGTTGGCCAAGTAATGGATACAACAACGTAAACTCTGTACCAAATCTAAAAAACCAAGCAACTGCAATTAGAGAGTTTATAAATCTTGCTAAAAATAACAGTTGGTCTTACAATATAATTGAAGCCTTTGATCAACCTTGGAAAGGGGCATTGGAAGGAAATGTTGGGCAATATTGGGGAATTTTTGATGCAAATAGAGATCTAAAGTTTAATCTAATTGGAGACATTGAACTAAATCAATTTTGGTTCTATCAAATGATTGCCTCAATTATAATTGGAGCACTCTTAACAATTTTTAGTCTTAGAAATAGAAAATTAAACTTTAATCATGCATTAGCTTATTCAATAGTAGCTCAAGGTATGGCTTTTGGTTTAGTTATGGACTTTACTTATCCTTTTACAAATTATATGAACCTTGGAGTATGGGGAATGTGGACAATTGGAACTCTTCTAATGTTTCCACTTGTTATTATGACTTTGGCAAAAGCAAATGAACTCTTTAAATCATCAATTGGGACACCGCCAACAAGAGTACCTTCTCTTAACCAAAAACTAGAAACTGCTCCATTTGTATCTATTCATGTACCAGCATATAAAGAGCAACCAACAGCTTTAGCACAGACTTTACAAGCTCTTTCAAAACTAGAGTATCCAAACTATGAAGTTTTAGTTATTATCAATAATACCCCTGAAGAGTTTTATTGGAAACCAATAGAAAAGCTATGTGTTGAGTTGGGAGAGAAATTTATATTTATGAATATAACTTGTACAGGTTTTAAAGCAGGAGCTCTAAACAGAGCCTTAGAACAAACAAATAAAGAAGCTGAAATTGTTGCTGTAATTGATGCAGATTATGTTGTAGAACCAACATGGCTACTTGATTTAGTTCCACTATTTGATGATCCAAAAGTTGCAATTGTACAAGCACCGCAAGATCATAGAGATGGGGATGAATCTATAATTAAAACTGCTATGAATGCAGAATATGCAGGTTTCTTTGATATTGGAATGGTCGAAAGAAATGAAGAGAATGCAATAGTTGTTCATGGAACAATGGTTATGGTAAGACTTAGTTCAATGATGGAAGTTGGAGGCTGGGGAACAGATACAATAGTTGAAGATAGTGAGTTAGGACTTAGACTGTTTGAAGCAGGATATATAGCGCATTATACAAATAAAAGATATGGTTATGGACTTCTTCCTGATACTTTTGAAGCTTTTAAAACCCAAAGACACAGATGGGCTTATGGAGCAATACAAATTCTAAAAAAACACTACAGAGAGTTTAAACCAAGTGCAAAAAAACTGACTCCTAACCAAAAGAAAAAGTTTATAACAGGTTGGATTTTTTGGTTAAGTGATGCTATTGGGCCTGTTATGACAATAATGAACCTTATTTGGGTTCCTGTAATTATTTTTGTTGGAGTTACAATACCAACTATTCCACTTACAGTTCCAATTATTACTGCTTTTTTAGTAAATATATTACACACTTTTATTCTCTATAGAATCAGAGTAAAAGCTAGTATACTTGAGACTTTTTTAAGCTCAATTGCTTCTATGAGTTTGCAATTAATTATCTTCAAAGCAGTTTGGGATGGTTTTGTAAAAGATGGGCTACCTTTTAAAAGAACAGATAAAGGTGGAGGGAAAGCTAAGAAAAAAAGTGATAACCCAATAAAATATGAGACTACACTTTGTCTTCTACTTTTAATCTCATTTTTTGCACTAATTTTTACAAACAATACAAGAATTGTAGAGATCTATGTCTTTGCTGCAACAATATTTATTCAAAGTATTCCATATCTTTCAGCTGTAATTATGAGATTTTTGGAACTTTATTCTATAAAAAAACAAGAGATATAAAAATCTAGTTTTTTATGATTACAAGCTGAAACCGTAGTTTTGGTATAATTATTTCAATTATACCAAACTAGGAAAATCCTATGGATAAAAATCTAATCAGTTATGCCATTTGTAGCCGCTTCAAAACGGAGACTTTTGAACAAGTTTCACAAAGATATAAAACAACTCTTCACAAAGATATTTTGGTTGTAAATATAGATAAAGAACAAACAATAATTCTTTTTCAGTATGGAGTATATGTTTGTTGGAGTGTAAATTTTGAAAATACAAAATTTTTCCAAGACTTTCTTGGAGATTTTTGTTTAGAGCCGTTTAAACAACCTATTGTTGAACAATTTAGCTACGAGATAAAAGATCAATTTAATATTAATTTTGACCAAGTTATTTTAGGAGATGACTCTATTTTTGCAAAGATTGCAGTATCTACCTCTTTAGCTCAAAATATAAAACTAATAGAGTTTGAAGAAAAGATTGAGTCAACAATAGATAAAAACTCTAAAATTCCTACTCAATTAGCTCAATATGGGAAAATCAACCTAAACAAAAAAGAGACCGCAAAAAAAATAGGTAAACTATTTTTAGTAAAAAGTAGAGTAAATCTTCACTATGATTTGCTTGATACACCTGAATTTTTCTGGGAATATCCACAATATGAACACTACTATGACAAAATTTCAAGATATTTGGATATTAAATCTAGAATAGAGGTTTTAAATAAAAAGGTTGAGATTATTCAAGAGCTTCTTGATATGTTAAGTAATGAGCAAAACCATAGATACTCATCTTTTTTGGAGTGGATTATTATTATTCTAATTGGAGTTGAGATTGTAATGGGACTTTGGGAGCATATCTTTAAATAGTATCTTCAAAAAATGAAGATACTATCTATTTTTTAATTTGTTTTTAACATTTCCCAATATTTTTCATATACAGGAAGAGCTTTACCAACATCAGTTTGGAATTCACTATTTTTTAAATCTTCATCGATTGGATATATCATTCTATTATTTCTAACTGTATCTTCCAAAAGTTCAACTGTTTTAGCATTTGGAGAAGCATAACCAATCTCTTCACTAATAACTTTTGAAACCTCAGGTTTTAAAAGGTAGTTTATAAAAATGTGTGCATTATCAATATTTTTTGCACCTTTAGGAATAACTAAAGAGTCAATCCAAACCAAAGCACCCTCTTTTGGATAGATATATTTAATCTCTGGATTCTCTTCATTTGCCATAAACCCTTCACCATTAAAGTTCATTCCAAGTTTTACTTCTTCATTTAAGTAAACTTGTTTTTGAGATTCAGAGTAGAACATCTTTACATTTGGTAAAAGTTCTTTTAGTTTTACATAAGCCTTTTCAATCTCTTTTGGATTTGTTGAGTTTGCAGAGTATCCTAAAATTTTAAGAGCCATTCCAAAAACTTCTCTCATATCATCATTTAAAAGTACACTGTTTTTATAAGTTGGATTCCATAAATCTGCCCAAGAATCAACTTTACCTTTTACTAAAGAGGCATTGTAGCTAATCCCTGTACTTCCCCATAAATATGGAATTGAGTACTCATTATTTGGATCAAAAGGTTTTGATAAGAGCTTACTATCAAGATTTTTATAGTTTGGAATTTTTGTTTTATCAATTTTTGCAAGCAACCCTTCTCTACTCATTTTATTTACAAAATATGTAGAAGGAACAAGAATATCATAGCTTGAGGTACCAGTAGTCTTCACTTTTGCATACATAGCTTCATTTGAATCATAAGTTGAATACTTAACTTCAATACCTGTCTCTTTTGTAAAATCTTGCAATACAGAATCAGGCATATATTCTGACCAGTTATAAACATAGAGTACTTTCTCTTTTGCAAATAAAGAGAGTACTAAGGCAGCACAAATAAAAAGAGTTTTCACTTCTTCTCCTTAATTAAAAATTGCGAAAATAATACCATAACTAATGTGAAAACAAACATGATTGTACACAAGGCATTTATCTCAGGTTTAACACCAAGTTTTACCATAGAATATATTTTCAAAGGTAAAATTTCATAATCAGGACCTGTTACAAAAAAGCTTATAATCACATCATCAAATGATAGAGTTAAACTAAGCAAAAATCCCGCAACAATAGCAGGAATAATATTTGGCAAAATAATATTAACAAAAGTTTTAAATTCACTAGCTCCCAAATCTTTGGCAGCCTCTATTATATTTTTGTCAAAACCATTTAATCTTGCTAAAACTGTAACAATTACAAAAGGCATACAAAAAGTAATATGAGCAATAAGCAAAGTAGTAAATCCCAAAGGAAGAGAAATAAAAACAAAAAGCATAAGTAAAGAGATACCCATTACAATCTCAGGGGACATTATAAGAACGTAAACTAAAGTATTAAAAATCTTTTTCCCAAAAAAGTCATATCTAAAAAGAGCCAAAGCTCCCAAAGTTCCCAAAGTTGTTGCTAAAACAGCCGATGAAAAAGCTACACTAACTGAGTGCCAAGCAGCATCAAGTAAAGAGCCGTGTTCCAATAATTTCTCATACCACATAAATGAGAAACCTTTCCATCCTATTGTATATTTTGAAGCATTAAAAGAGTAAACAATAAGTACTGCTATTGGCAAATATAAAAGAGTATAGATAAAACTTGCATAAAATTTTCTCATGCTTTATCCCTTGAAGACTCTATTTTTTGTGATTTTGCTAAAAATGCCAACATTATAAACATAATAATAAGCAAAATAACTGATGCTGCTGAACCAAACGGCCAATCCCTAAATAGTAAAAATTGATTTCTGATAAAACTTCCAACTATAAGCTCTTTTGCACCACCTAAAATATCAGGAATAAAGAACATTCCAAGTGCTGGTAAAAAGACCAAAGTACTTCCTGCTATAATTCCAGGAAGTGAAAGAGGAATAATAATTGTTTTAAAAATATTTAGTTTTGAAGCTCCCAAATCTTTTGCTGCTTCTACAAGTTTAAAATCTATTTTTTCTATTGAAACATAAAGTGGAAGTATCATAAAAGGTAAAAGAGTATATACCATACCAATAAAAACTGCAACTTCTGTGTACATTATCTGTAAGGGTTCATTTATAAGTCCAAGGCTAAGTAAAAAAGCGTTTAAAAGACCTTTTGTTTTTAGTATTGCAATTAAAGCATAGGTTCTAACTAATGAACTTGTCCAAAAAGGAATTATTACAAGAAGTAGTAGTAAAAACTTATACTTTTTTGGAACAGTTGCTATTATATATGCAAAAGGATAAGCTAAAATCAAAGTCATAACTGTTGTAATAAAAGCCAAATATAAAGAGTCTAAAAATACAGACAAATAGACTGGATTTAAAAGTTTTGTATAACTCTCAGTTGAAAAAGCAAAGGTAAAAAAATCACTTTCGCTTTTTGTTAAAAAACTAATTCCTATTACAAGAAGATTAGGGAAAAGTGCAAAAAGTATTAACCAAAAAACAACCAAAGAGATTGAGAGTTTAGCAAACAATGAGAGTCTATTCATGAGGCAATAAAACCTCCCAACCCTCTACCCAATACAAGAATAGTTTAATTCCAACTTCATAACCTAAAGCATCACTATCCTCGTTGTAAAACTCACTTGCAATAACCTCTTTACCATCTTCTAATTTAACTAAAAGATCAATAGTAGTTCCTTTGTAGATAATATTCTCTAACTCTCCTATAAAAAAGTTATTACTCTTTACATCTTCAAGATTTTTTTCAACTCTAAAATCTTCTGGTCTTATTAAAATAGTGCAATATTCTGTTTTAAATGATTTTTTTGATTTAAGGCTAAAAGTTTTATCACCATAAGCCAAAGAAACACTGTTATCACTCTCTTGCAAAACTTTTGATTCAAAACAATTTGCTTGTCCAATAAATTGTGCAACAAAGAGATTTTTTGGCTCCTCATATATCTCTTTTGGTGTCCCTATTTGTTCAATTTTACCTTTATTCATAACAACAATTCTATCAGACATTGATAATGCTTCTTCTTGGTCATGGGTAACAAATAAAAAGGTGATACCAAGCTGTCTTTGAAGCATTTTAAGTTCAATTTGCATCGCTTTTCTAAGCTTATAATCTAAAGCACTTAAAGACTCATCAAGAAGTAAAATCAAAGGTTTATTTACAACAGCTCTTGCAATTGCTACCCTTTGTTGTTGTCCTCCACTTAATTCATGGGGTTTTTTATTCATAAATTTTGAGAGTTTTACCATCAATAGAGCTGTCTCAACCTCTTTTTTTATCTGCTCTTTTGGAATTTTTTTCATCTTTAATCCAAAAGCAACATTATCAAAAACACTCATATGAGGGAAAAGTGCATAACTTTGAAATACTGTATTTATGGCTCTTTGTTCAGGAGGAAGGGAGTTTATATTTTTTCCATTTAAAATAATCTCTCCACTGCTTGGCTCTTCAAAACCAGCTAAAAGTCTTAAAATAGTAGTTTTTCCACAACCACTTGGACCTAAAAGTGTAAGAAATTCTCCTTCATAAATATCTAAATTTATACTCTTTAATATTGTGTTATTATCGTAATCTTTACACAAATCTTTTAGTATAAATAACTCTTTTGCCATCTTACATCCTAAAAATAAAATCTCGAAAGATTATCACATCTACAATTAATTTTATCTTTTTATGATTACAATAAATCTTCAATTTTTAGAGGTTTTTTAATTCTTTTATATACTTTGTCAAAAGCCCCATTTTCATCACTGTTTTCACATAATACAATCAAATCATCTTTTTGGATATTTTCATTAACAAAAGATATCTGTGCATCACTTAATTTCTCTTCATCAATAATAACTTTAGCTTTAACTTTACTATTTTTATACTCTGTTACTATCTCATTTAGATTTGAAGTCAATTTAAAATCAAAATATTTTTTAATCTCTTGGGCAATATTTAAAAAACCTATTGGATCACTATTATAAAGAATTATTTTCTCTTTTTTTGATTGAGTATTTTTTTCATTACTCTTTATTAAACTATTTTCTTCACTATTTTCTTCACTATTTTTAGGAATTACAGCTTCAAAGGTACTTCCTTTGTCAACCTCACTTTTTACACTAATTTCACCATTTAAAAGTTTTATAAGATCTTTACAAATAGCAAGACCTAAACCTGTACCACCATATTTCCTTGTTGTACTTGAATCTGCTTGTTTAAATCTATCAAAAATATGTTCTAACTTATCAGAAGCTATTCCTATACCTTCATCTTTAACTACTATTTTTATATTTTTATTATCATCTTTTATATCAAAAGAAATCTTTTTACCTTTAGGAGTAAATTTCAAGGCATTTGAGAGAAGATTTTTTATAATTTGTTTAATTCTAGTCTCATCACTATATATAAAATCTAAACTCTCATCTATATGATAAGTAAAATCTATATTTTTCTCTTCTGTTTGAGTACTAAACATATCATAGATATTTCCCATTAGCTCTTTTAAATTTATCTTAGAGTTATCAAGCTCTATCTGTCCTGCTTCAAGTTTTGATAAATCTAAAACATCATTTATTAAAAATAATAAATCTTTACCACATTTGTTTATAATTTCCAAACTCTTTATCTGTTTTTCATCTAAATTTTTAGTGCTATTATTTTTCATTAGTTCGCTAATAACGTTTATTGAGTTTAAAGGAGTTTTTAACTCATGGCTCATATTTGCCAAAAAATCATCTTTTGCTTTTGATAATTCTTCTGCTTCAACTTTTGCTTCATAAAGTTTTTGAGTACTCTCATTTAGTTCATTCATCATACTAATAAAGTTGTGGTTTAGTTGGGAAATCTCTTTAATATCTGTCTTGATAAATTCTATTTTTGAATCTGTAGATTTAATCTCTGAAGTTTGATTAGAGAGTTTGATTAAAGGTTCAGTAATAACATGTGAAAACTTATTGATTCTTTTTAAAAGCATATAGAAAAATACAATATAAAAAAGAAGCAAGAAGCCAATTGCCAAATATCCAATCTGATTTGATAGATTTCTTAAATATTCAATTGAACTAAAAATCTCTTTTTTATCTATTAAAACCATTAACTTCCAGTTTGTAGATTTTACCGTTTGTTGTAGTGTCAAATACTCAGCATTTGCAATATCTAAAGAGGATGAAGAGATATTTTCTCTCATAAGTTTTTTGAAATGTTCCGCAAAAGGAGAACTGTTTTTAAGAATATTAAACTCTTCTGGTTTTTCAATTGTTTTTAATATTTTATCTGTATAAAGGTGCTCTTTTAACTCTTTTAAACCAAGTAAAGCTTCAATCTTTTCTGGCATTGCTATTATCATACCATCGTCACTTACCATAAAAAGATTTGCATTGTATGCTAATTTTGTATTTAAAATATTTTTTATAAAACTATCTATTGTTATATCAAGACCTGTAACACCTTCCAAAAACTCTTTATTATATATTGGAACAATACATGAAAGCATCCAACCATTTCCAGCTGGATCCAGATATGCACCTGTCCACACAGGTTTTTTTTCAGGATTGTGTTTTAAATCAGCCAAATAGTAAAAGTTATAATCTTCCATTTGGATATGGTTTCCATACTGCTCATAAACTTCATCAATAAAAGGGTAGAGTCTATTCATATTGTCCCAACTATTAAAATAAACAGCAACAATTATCGGGTTTATCTGGGTCACACTTTTAAAAGTTGTATCCATACTCTCTGTAAATCTGGCTTTGTCTTTTGCCTTTTCATCCATTTTAGTTTGTGAAGAATAATATAGACTTGATCCAACTTTGTTTGTTTTATAAAATACTCCATTGGGTGCAACTTCAAAAGTTGGTTCACCATTTGGAAGAGAAAAATTATTTGAATTTTTAAATAGTGTTTCATGTTCATTTTGTAGAAGTTTTGCCAACATAGAGACTTCGTTTAACTTATCTTCAATCATTTCAGCTTCATTTTGAAGAATCTCTTTTGCATGTGATTGTGCTTCACTTAAAAGTAAGTCTGTATTTTTTGATGAGATAAAAGCATTAATTGAAAAATATAGAATCAATAATGCAACTTCCACAACCAAAATTGGGATTAGAGAAAATTTAATAAAATGCGAAGACAAGACTTGTTGGAGAAATTTGTTTGCCATTTATAAACCTACTATTATATGTTTTTTTATTATATTGAATAATTCTTTGAATTATACATAAAGATGATATTGGAAAAGTATTTTTACTAAAAATTAATCTTTTCAAATCAAATATTTTTTTTAAAATATAGATTTTTATCACGCCATGAGTCACTAATTTTTAAGATTTTTTAAAGAGATTATCCAATACAATACACTAATTAATAATTATTATTAAAATCATAATTTATCAAAGGACAAAAATGGAAGATTTTATTTTATTAATAATTGCCCTACTAGCACTATTTTATATCTATAAAAAACTTTTTAAAAGTGGTAGTTGCAATTGTGGAAGCAAAAATTGTTCATCAAAAAAATAGAAGAAAATTAAAAAATAGAGATTTCGATTAAAAACTATAATACTTCAAATAGTTCCAATTCCTAAATATCATTATATTAAAAAGAAGGATATAAACTATAAAAAGCCTTAACTATTTTTTATGAAAAATCTTTAAGGATTAGAATGAATACAAATGAGACAAAAACACTAAACCTACTAAAAAAAGGTGAAAAAGCAAGGGTTAAGAAAATCCATGCAAAAGGAAAACTTCTACACAAACTTTTAGATATGGGATTTGTAAACCGTGTTGAAATTGAAGTGATAAGAGAGGCTCCTTTATATGATCCCATGCAGTTAAAACTACACAACTATCATCTAAGTGTCAGAAAAAGTGAAGCAATGTTAGTAGAGATTGAGGATTGTAAATGAATAATATAAAAGTTGCCCTTGCAGGACAACCAAATTGTGGTAAATCTACAATTTTTAATATGGTTAGTGGGATAGAACAACATATTGCAAACTATCCAGGTGTAACAGTTGATAAAAAAACTGGATTTTTTAAATATGGAAACTATAAAATTGAGATGGTTGATCT
Source organism: Halarcobacter ebronensis (assembly GCF_013201825.1). Lineage (NCBI taxonomy): Bacteria > Pseudomonadati > Campylobacterota > Epsilonproteobacteria > Campylobacterales > Arcobacteraceae > Halarcobacter > Halarcobacter ebronensis. The sequence goes on along the minus strand of NZ_CP053836.1, from coordinate 801,979 downwards.
TCCTGGAACCTACTCTTTTAGTTCATATTCCCTTGAGGAGAGAGTTGCAAAAGAGTTTATATTAAATGAAACTCCAGAAGTTATTGTAAATGTTATTGATGCTTCGAATATAAAAAGAAATCTATATTTGACTTTTCAGTTACTTGAAATTGGAATTCCAGTTGTAGTTGTATTAAATATGATGGATGTGGCAAAAAGAAGAGAAATAGAGATAGACTCAAAAAAAATCTCTGAAATGCTTAATTGTCCCGTTATTGAAGCAACAGGAGCAAAGGGAGTTGGAAGCAAAGAGATTATGAAAAGTATTGTTGATGTAGCAACAAATAAAAAAAGCTATGAAGATTTCAAAATCAATTACGAAGAGTTAGAACCTCACATAAACTCAATTGAAAAGAAAATCCAAGAGAATACTTTTCATCTTAATAAAAGATGGCTTTGTATTAAACTACTTGAAGGTGATACAACTATAATTGAGTATTTAAAAAAAGATTATCCTAAGATTGAAGAAGAGATAGAAAAAGAGTCTAAAATTTTCCATGAAAAGTATGATAAAGATTTTCCTTCATTTTTAGCTTCTATTAGATATGACTCTGCTGATATTATCTACCATAATGCAATTGAAGACAAAAAAAGTGGAATCGAAACTCTAACAGATAAAGTTGATAAAATCATCCTAAATAGATTTTTAGCCCTTCCTATTTTGATTTTACTTATGTTTTTGGTTTATCAAATCTCAATTGTATGGGGATATAAACTTACAGATTATACTTGGCCGATTTTAGCAAGCTTTAAAAATTTTGTTATTGATATTCTTCCCCAAGCAGATTTAATCGATGTTCCTATGATAACAGATTTGGGTGTTTGGATGGTAAATAGTGCAAATGCTTTAATGAACTATATTCCAATATTTTTTATTCTCTTTGCGCTGATTGCAATAATGGAAGATGTGGGATATATGCCAAGAATGGCTTTTATTCTTGATAAAGTATTTAAAAGATTTGGACTTCACGGACAATCAACTCTACCTTTGGTTTTAGGTGGTGCAATGGTTGGAGGTTGTGCAGTTCCTGGAGTTATGGCAACAAAAGGAATAGCAGATGATAGAGCAAGAATGGCAACAATCTTTTCAGTTCCTTATATGAACTGCCTTGCAAAAGTGCCTTTTTATACCCTACTTCTTGGTGCTTTTTTTAAAGCACAGATGGCAATAATGATGTTTTTTATCTCTACAGTTACCCTTTTTGTTGCATTAATTGTGGCAAAACTTCTAACCTCTACAATTTTAAAAACAAGGGAAACTGCTCCTTTTTTAATGGAGTTGCCACCATATCATCTTCCAACAGTAAAAGGTGTTGTAATAAGAGCTGTTCAAAGGGTTTGGATATATATAAAAAAAGTAGTAACAATTGTATTAGCAGTTGCCATAGTTCTTTTTGCCCTATTGCAATTTCCAGGAATAGATGAAACTTCAAAAGCAAATTTTGAAAATGATATTGAAGTAGCATTAACTAAATTTGATAGGGCAACACAAAGTAGCAGTTACTATAGTGAAGTTGATTCAAAACAAAAAGTATCACAACTACTAAACTATTATGATAGTTATAGAGCAAAAAAGATGACTCTTTCATCACCTGAAGAGTCTAAAAAAGTTGATGAAGATTTCCTTCAAAAAAACAGCATATTTTTTAAATTTGTAAAACCTCTAAGGGATGCAGAAGCAAAAAAAATAAATGCAGCATTAAGAAAATTATCAACAGATAGAAAAAGAGTTTTAAGAAGTATAAAAAATGAAAAAATTGAAAACTCTCTTCTTGGAATGGCAGGTCGAGCAATTGAGCCAATAACAAAATATGCAGGTTTTGATTGGAGAATAAATGTAGCTTTCTTAAGTTCTTTTGCAGCAAGAGAGAGTGCTGTTGCAACTTTAGGTTCAATTTATGAAAATAATAAAGCTGATAGCATGAGAGCAGAAGAAGCTATGTCATTAAATAGTGGATATACACCTTTACATGCAGCTGCAATTATTATTTTTATGCTTTTAACTCCACCTTGTATAGCTACAATGATTGTAGTAAAAATGCAAACAAATAGTTATAAGTGGATGCTTTTTGCAATATTTTTCCCAGTTACACTTGGGATAGTTTTATCCTCAATTGTATTTTCAATTGGTTCATATAATAACTACACAGGAGTTGAAGCAATGACATATTTCTATTTTGCCATTGTTTTTATTGCTCTTATAGTGGCACTTTTCCCTAATAAAAATATAAATTGGGAAGGTGGAATAAAACCAAAAATTTCAACGAAATAAAAAATAAATTTAAAAAAGGAGAGAATATGAAAAAAATTTTTATAGGTGTAGCTCTTTTAGCTAGTTCAATGTTTGCCCATACTGCTATTATGAATTGTTTTGACAATGGAGATGACACTATTACTTGTGAAGCTGGATTTAGTGATGGAAGTAGTGCAAGTGGAGTAAATTTTTATCTTCTACAAAATGATAAAAAAGTATTTGAAGCAAAAATAAGCGAAGATAGTGAAATCTCATTTAAAAAACCAGCTGGAACTTATAGTGCAGTTTTTGATGCGGGAGAGGGACATCAAGTATTTGTTAGTGGTTCAGATATAGCTGAGTAACTTAACAAAAGGGGAATAAAAGATTTATTCCCTAAAGTATATTATGCTTTTAACCACTCTTTAGCTTTTGAATACTCTTCAAAATACTCTAAAGAGAAAGGGAATACTCTATTTGCAAAACTTGTTGAGTACTCTTCAGCTTTACTGTTACCAACAATTGCAACTTTTTTCATCTCTTTTATATGTTTTAGAGTAAAAAGAATATCATCCCACAATACTTTGAACTCAACTCCCTCTAACTTTGTAATATCTATTAAAATATTCATAGAAGGGACTTCATAACTTGAAAGTAAAGTCTCTATTTTCTCTTCAAAAGATTTGAACTCATTGTGGGTCAACTTTCCTGTTATTGCCATCTCTGCAAAAAAGCTATTTAAAGATATTGCAACATTTTGATTCTCTTCAACAATTGTTTCACTCTCTTTAGAGTTAATCTTCTCTGGCAATGCTTTTTTACTCTCTTTTTTCTTTGCAGGTTGATATAAAGTGTGATGCCAGTATGAAAATCCTACAAGGGCAACCCCTGCAACCACATGTAGTCTTTTCATAAATTTATTTTTCATATACATAGAAGTTGCAACAGTAATTCCCATTGTTGCTGTCATACCAATTTTAGCAATCTCTTTTTTTGTATCTAAATCAATATCTTTTAATAGATTTAAACTCTTTTTTTCAATTATCTCTTGCTTTTCCATATTACCTCTATTTTTTTAAGCTTATGCCCTTCATAGAATTAATAAGTAATCCTATGGTAGTTCCATTATGCAAAACAGCTGTTGTGATAGGATTAAACAATCCTATTGTTGCACCTGCTAGAATAATAGAGTTTATTCCAACTGTTGTATTAAAATTGTAGTTTATTAGTTTCATTGTCTTATTTGCCAACTCTTTTACTTGGGCAACTGAATCCAAATCATCTTTTAAAAGCCCAATATCAGCTGTTGCTTTTGCTATATCCGCACCTTTACTCATACTAATACCAACATTAGCACTCATAAGTGCTGGAGCATCATTTATTCCGTCCCCAACAAAGGCAACATTAGCACCTTTTTCTTTTAACTTATTTACAATCTCAGCTTTATCTGTTGGTCTCATATTTGCAAAAACTGTATCAACACCAAGCTCTTTTGCTAAAACATCAGCTTTCTCTTGGATATCTCCTGTTAGCATTACAATCTCTTTGACACCAAGGTCTCTTAATCTTTTAATTGTATCTTTGGCATTTTCTCTTACTTTGTCTCGCATACCAATTGTTCCAAGAAGCTCTTTATCATATCCAACATAAAGCATTGTTTTACCATCTAACAAAGCTTTTTCAATCTTATCTTCATATTTAGAGAAATCTATCTTTTCATCATCCTCTAAAAAGTGTCTGCTCCCTATTACAACCTCTTTGTCTTTTACTATAGTTTTAACACCATGGGCAACTATAAACTCAACCTCTTCATGGTGCATATGAACAAAACCTTTCTCTCTTGCTGCTTTTACAACAGCTTCTGCTACAGGATGAAAATAGTGCTCTTCTGCACTTGCAGTTAAGTTCAAAATATCATCCTCTTTCCATTTATCATCAAAAGAGGTTATTGACTCTACTTCAAGCTCTCCATAAGTTAGTGTTCCTGTTTTATCAAAAACAAAAGTGTCTGCGCTACTTAAAGATTCAATAGATTTTGCACCTTTAATCATTACACCATCTTTTCCAGCTTTTGAAATAGATGATTTAAAAGCAACAGGAGTAGCTAATTTAAGTGCACAAGAGTAATCTGCTTGTAAAACTGCTGCCACACTCTCAAAATTTCTATTTATTAGATAAGAGACACCTGCAAGGCCTAAAGTGACAGGAACTAATTTATCAGCTAATTTTGTAGCTTTTAATCCAATTGCTGATTTCTCATTTAAAGAACTAGCTATATAGTTTTTTATTCTAGCTGTTGCCGTATCTTCTCCAACATATTCAGCCCAGATTTTTAATCTTCCATCTTCTACAACCGTTCCAGAGATAACCCTATCACCTCTTTGTTTTGATACAGGTTCACTCTCTCCTGTCATTGAGACTTGATTAACAGAAGCATTTCCAGAAATAATATGTCCATCAATTGCAATTGTATCACCAGCACCAACAATTACAATATCGCCAACTTTTATAGTTGCCGTATCAACTAATTTTTGAGTAAATTTTCCTTTTTCCTCAACTTCAATCCAAGCTTTTGTAACATTTGGTTTTGCTAACTCTTTGATTAAATCATCACTTTTATGTACAGTTGTTTCTTCAATATATTCACCAAGTTCAAGCATAGTATTTGTACTATTTGCTGCTAAATAATCTTTTCTTGCCAAACTTACACCAACTGCCATTGCTTCTAAAACCTTTGAAGTTAGACCTTCAGTAAAAAGCTCCTTTGTTCCTTCAAATAAAAGTGGTTTTGCGGCAAAAAGTGTTATTAAAAATTTAGCTGTATCATTTGAGATAAAACGCTCAGTTCCCAAAGCTGTACCTGCTCTGATTACACCATTTAAGCTTGGTTCTTCATCTTTTATGCAAGGGAAACAACTACTTAAAAAAGTTTCACAAACTTTGTATCTATTTATATCTAGATTAGCTAATAAATCCTCTATTGTACTTAAAGCTTTTCCATCATGTTCAAAAACAATTGAACCAATTTTTTTGTTTATTCTTACTCTATTGATTCCATCAATAGACTCTAAATATTGAATTAAAGAGGAGTTATTAAAATCACTACTTTTTAATTCATCACAATAAAATCTTACACGTTTTGTGGTCTTATGTAAAAGTTTTATGTTGTTACTCATACTCTCTCTTACTCTTGCTCAGCTTCCATCTCAGCTTTTGCATCTTCGAATCGCTCTTTCATCTCTTCAATTCCAGCACTAAAAAGAGCACTTCCCTTTGCAATAGTTTTAAAAATAGCTTTTTGTGCATTTTCATTTGTTAAAAGATATGCACCAACTGCACCCACAACTGCACCTATCAAAAATTTATTTGTATCAAAACTACTTAAAAGATTTGAAGCAGTTGTATCACTATTTATGTATGGATTTTGATTTACTATATTAACATCTTCTGCTTTGTTGATGTATGGATTTGTACCTAATGAACTTTTTTCTTGCATTATTTTTCCTCTTCAATTAACTCTTTTTTACTTAGTTTCTCACTTAGTTTTTCAACAGCATAAATACCCATTGCACCAACTGAAACTGCTGTTAACATTTTTACTACACTACCATTTCCAAGATAGTTTGCCGCAGCAATAGCACTTCCTGTAGCAATTCCACCTTGAGCTGAAAGCTTAATTGAGTTGTTTATAGCCTCATTTTTTGTAGCTTCACCCTTTTTGTATTTATTATAATTTACAGCTGCTGCAAGTGCTCCTGCTGCTAAAGCTCCGCTTACTACATGTCCAGTTACATTTCTTGGAGCACCTGTATTTATTGATAAATTATTTGCCATTAGCTACTTCCTCTTTCTTCTGAATTTTTTCTGTTTTTTTAGATTTTAGACTATCTACTTTGTCTTCAATAGTAGCCTTTATATCTTTGGCAAGTTCTTTAGTTTTTTCAAGACCATCTTCTGCAATTTTTTTAGCTTTTTTTGCACCTTCATCGACACTTTTTCTGATTTTTTTATTGTTGTTATAAGCAACAACAGCAACAGCACCAGCTGCTACACCTGCAATAAATGGTAACATTTTACTTCTCCTTTTTATTTGTTTTTACTTTTTTAAACAAAACTACTGTAGCACCACCTAAAAGTGCACCTAAAGCAAATGGTATAATTGGCATTTTCACTCCTCTTCTTCGCTGTTTTTTCTCTCTTTAGAGATCTGAGAAAACATTGTTGCACCTACTGCACCAACTAAAGCTCCACCAATAAAAGAGATATTTGAGTTACTTAAAAGCTTTAGAATATCCTCTTGACTAACATCTCCTGACGCAAATTTTGAAGCCATAACACTAAATTCATCTAGTTTTCCTAGTGCTTCTTCAATATTATGATTAGAATATTGTTGATAAATATTATTTACATCTACTTTTTCCGCTGTAACATTTAGATGTTTTGCTACATTTTGTCTTAGAGCGGGAAGATGATTGTTGTATGAAGCTGCTTGAAGTCTATACAAAGTATCTAAAACATCTGGATACTCTTTTGAGTAAGAGATTAAATTATCATACATTTTAATATTGTCTATCTCTTCGGCAACAGCAATCTCAGAAGCTTCTAGTATTGAATTTGGTTCATCAACTTTCTCTTCCCAATCATTTATAGGAGCTGGAACTTGATATTTATTTAGTAGTGTGGTAAGCTCTTCATAGTGTCTTATCTCTGCTTCTAAAATATTAGAAAAAGGAGTTATCTCTCCAAATTTTTCTATTACTTTTTTATATGTTTCATAGGCATGATACTCATCATATACAGCAATTCTTAGAACTTGATGAAGAATGGGTTCATCAAAATTTGGATCAACTCTCATTTGTGCTAATATCTCAGCATCTAAATTTGTTGGAACTTCTAATTCTTCTATTGCTGTTTGAGTCTTACTATTTTTTTGCATCTAGTTTACCTCTTTTGAAAGTTTGTTTAAAATCTCTACTATCTCTTCTAGATTTTTTTGATTTATTAAATCTATCCACAAATTATCAGGAAAAATGCCATTATCATACTCAATTGTTATAGAACCAACAATTTTATTAATCTTGATTTTTTTTATACCCTCTATTCTATTTGGAATATCCTCAATATCTTCTAAAGTAATTTTATTACTTTGCTCTTTAATTTTTGGATTAACCCTAACTCTAATTCTACCTTTAATATGGTGAATAAGGGTTAGATAAGAGCTTATTTCTATTAATTTATCAACTGTTACCAAACTTTTCTTTCCTTTTTATGTTCAAAATTATTATATATTAAAATAAATCTAACCTTAAAAATTTTTAAGAATTATTATCAATTGCAAGCCTTGAAGAGTTTGCCATAATTCCAACAGTATGTCCTATATGTATAAGTCCTGCTCCAACTGGCGTTAATCGTCCTAAAGCTGAAAGGGCAACACCTATTAGATTTGTTCCTGTACCTATATAGTAGTTTTGATTTACAACATTAAGACTTTTTTTACTTAAATCATAAAGATTTACAACATCTTCAGGATGAGAGTGTGTAATTGCAATATCAGAAACAGCAATAGCAGCTTCACTTCCCCCTGCTGCAAATGATATTGCAACATCAGCTTTACTCATTGCATAAGTATCATTTACTCCATCTCCTACCATTACAACACCATTGTATCTGTTTTTTAACTCATTTATTGCATCTGCTTTACCTTGTGGTGTTTGATTTGCAAAAACTGAATCAAAACCAAAATCAAGGGCAAAAGCATTAGCAACTTTTACCTCATCTCCTGTTAATAGTGCAATATGTTTAACTCCCCTACTTCTTAAATCTTCAATCATCTCTTTAGTTCCAGGTCTAACTTCATGACTAAAACTTAAAAGCCCTAATAATTTATCTTCTAAAGCAACAAGAACTACAGTTTTCCCACTATTTAAGAGGGTAGTAACTTCATGTTTATGCTCTTTTATTGATACTTTAAATCTAGTTAATAAAGCTTTATTTCCTATTAAAACCCTTTTTCCATCTATATTTGATTTAACTCCAAAGCCTGGAATTATCTCACTTAAAACATCTTGTCTTATCTCTATATTTTTCTCTTTTGCATATTTTACTATAGAGTTTGCGATTGGATGAGAGTTTCTATACTCTGCCATTGCGGCATAAGAGAGAAGAGTCTTTTCATCAATATCATCAAAGGTTAGAATATCATTTATTACTGGTTTTCCTGTGGTTAAAGTTCCTGTTTTATCAAAACAAAACACTTCACTTTTGCCAACACTCTCTAAAGCCTCTCCACCTTTTATCAAAATTCCTTGTTTTGCACCATTTGCAATACCACCACTAATGGCAGTTGAAGCAGCTAATACAGTTGCACAAGGGCAAGACATAACAATCATTGTTGAAAATGCTGCTGTAAAAGAACCTGTTAGGAAAAATGTTCCTACAGTTAAAAGTGTTCCTAATTTGAGTAATTTATTAGCAAGTCTATCTGCTTCTAACTCACTTGGAGATTTTTGCATTAAAGAGAATTCAACCTCTCTCATTGTTCTTGAGATATAAGTTTCATTTCCTAAAGCAATAACATTTATAAATATTCTTCCTCTTTCACAAACAGTTCCGGCAAAAACTTCATCATCTTTTTGTTTAAAATCAGGTTCACTTCTTCCATTTATTATTGCTTCATTTATCTCTGCGCTTCCATCAATTATTACTCCATCAACTGGTATTTTTTCTCCACTTCTGCAAACTAAAGTATCATTTTGTTTTAACTCTTCTATATCTATTTCAATCTCTACACCATCATTTAATATATAGACTTTTTTTACATCTAACTCAACTAGATTTTGTATCTCTTCCCTTGATTTATTGGCAATATACTCTTCTAAAAGCATTCCACCTCTTAAGATATAAATTATCTCAAAAGCTGCAGTTGCTTCACCAAAAAATACTGCAAGAAGAAGAGTGCTACTCATAAAAGTATGAAGTGTGAATTTTTTCTGTTTTATATCTTCATAAGACTCTTTTAATAGTGGAATTGCTGCTATTAAAGAGATAATTCCAACCAAACTAAAAGGAGTTGCAGCGATTGTTAAACCTAATATATTTTCACTAACAAAAATATATATTGCATAACCACTTAATAAAACAAACTCAAAAATCTTACGTTTCCAACTCTTTTCATCATGTTTTTTCAAATTACAATTACTACAACTGCTCTGCTCACATAAGGCATTACTTGCAGGTATTGAAACGCTTATATTAAAAAGTCTGTTTAATTTCTCAAATATCTCATCAAAAGTTACATTTAAAGAGTAGGTAAATACAATTGATTTACAGGCAATATTATCCCTAAAAGAGGTAAAAAGATCTTCAAACTCTTTTTCTATTAGCTGGATATTTGTTTTTGTAGAGAAAATATCTGATTTTAGACGTACTCTATTGCTGGCAATACTTTTTATTATAATTTCATTGGTCATATTAGTATCCTTGTTTTATCATAATAGGATTATGCTTAAATTTAATCTATGTATATAGTGCAATTACTATTCTTGAAGAGTATATTGAGTATAAACTATTTTATGATTCTATTGTATAATTTTAATAATTAGTATCATAAAGAATCATTAAACAAAAGATTTAGTTCAAAAAATTGCTATTTAAATTAGCTTGAATCTTTTTGATTCAAGCTAAAATTTATGCAACTACCTCTTTAGTGATTTTAATAATCCTATCCATTTCAACTTGTTTATGTCTCATTTTCATTATTCTAATAATCGAGCACACACAACTCTTTGGTTGGCTTATATTAGCCTCTTGTATTACTCTGTTTACTTCTGTTCTTAATCTATAATCTGACATCTTCTTCTCCCATCATTTTGATAATCAATATCAAATAATACAAGTTGGTAACTTAATTTTTCATAAATCATTAACTATTTTTATTTTTCTAAAAAACAGATATTTAAGAATTAATAAATTTCTCCAATTATTTATTGATAACCATTATTAATATTAAGTTACTGTTAAGGAACTAGATACTACAATTCTTTCAAATTTTGATAACAATTATTAAAATACTATTTATGAAATTAAGGTAAAGGAAGATAAATGAAGAAAACAAGATTAATTGCAGCTTCTATTAGTGTTGCAGCAGCGTTGGCATTTAGTGGTTGTACTACTAACTCTCAAACTACAGAACCAACTGTAAAAGTTGAAAATAAAGCAGAGAAAATATTAGCTTCTTATGCAAAAATTGCACAAACTAATTATAATGATGCCCTTGAAGATGCAAAAAAACTTCAAATTGCTGTTGATAAATTTGTAACTTCTCCAAGTGAAAAAACATTAGAAGAGGCAAAAAATGCTTGGGTTGCTTCTAGAGAATCTTATGGACAAACAGAGATATTCAGACTATCTAATGGTCCAATTGATGCTGAAGAGGGATGGGTTGCTGAAACATATGGAGCACTTGAGGGACAAATTAATGCTTGGCCTTTAGATGAAAACATGATTGATTATACTATTGATGCAGAGGGGAAAAGAACATCAGGAAATATTATTGACACAGCAGGAAACTTTAATCCAGGTGGAGAAGATTCTACTTCTGTAGATGTTTCAAAAATTACAGTTGATGCAATTACTGCTTTAAATGAAAATGGTGGAGAAGCAAACGTTGCAACAGGATACCATGCAATTGAATTTTTACTTTGGGGACAAGATCAAGATTACTCTAACTTTGTAAAAGATGCAATTACTCACGGGCCATTAACAGCTGGACAAAGACCTCTATCTGATTTTACTACAGACAAAAATGCACAAAGAAGATTAAACTACTTAAAAGCTGCAACAGATAAAATTGTTTCAGATTTAGAAATAGTTGCAGGTGCTTGGAATGATGGTGGATTATATAAAGATGCATTTTTAGGAAAATTATCAGGGGAAAATTCTTCTAAAAATATTCCTAGCCAAACTGCTTTAAAACAAATAATTGCTGGAATGGGTGTATTTATTAAATCAGAACTAGCTAATGAAAGAATTGCAGTTGCTGTATTAACTCCGTCAGAAGAGGATGAACACTCTTGTTTCTCTGATAATACACACAGAGATATTGTACAAAACTATCAAGGTTTTAAAAATGCTTTAACTGCTTCATATATGGGTAAATCATATGGAGTTTCTTTACTTGATGCAGTTCCTAGTGAGCAAAAAGCAAAAATTGAAACATTAATGTCTTCAATTGAATCAAAAATTAAAAGTATAGATGAAGTTGCGAAAACAAAAGAGCATTTTGATTATCAAATACAACCAGATAATCCTCAAGCAAAAGTTATTGTAAAACTTAAAAATGAGATGAGAAAACTTGGTGATGCAATGGTTGATGTTGCTATAGCAAATGGTATCTCTTTAAGTACAGATGATGTTACAGATCCAGAAGAAACAAAACTATAAATCATTTGTATCAAAAACTATTTTAGTAAAAAGCCTTATAGCAACACTTGCTATAGGGCTTTTTGCCGTTAATGGTTTGGGCAAAGATTTATCAAGTGAAAAAAATGAGTCACTTTTACTAAAACCTATTGATGGTTTAAATGATGAAGAGTATGACAAATTTATGTTAGGAAAGAGTTTTTTTAGAATTCCTTGGGTTGAAGCACCAAGTGCAACAACTGCAAGGGATGGTTTAGGACCACTTTTTAATGCTAATACCTGTATTAGTTGTCACCCATCAAATGGGAAAGGAACTCTATATAATACAAATGATGATTTTTCAAGAAGTTTAATTCCAAAATTGTCAATTAAAAGTGATGGTTCAAAAGAGCATAAAAAACAACTTGAACTTTATGGTCTTGTAAAAGAGCCTAATTATGGTAATCAAATCTCAATAAATGGAATCCATGGTGTAAAATTTGAAGCAAAAGCAAATATTACTTTTAGTGAAATAGAAGTTAGATTTCCTGATGGGGAAGTTGATACTATTTTAAAACCACACTATGCTTTAAAAGATTTGCAGTATGGAGAACTTCATAAGGATACCACTCTTACTTTTAGACTTGCACCAACTCTAAATGGAATGGGACTTTTAGATGATATTCCAAATGAACAAATATTAAAAAATGAAGATGAGTTTGACAAAGATGGTGATGGCATTTCAGGAAAAGCAAACTATGTTTACTCTCCTATTACAAAAAAAATTCAACTTGGAAAATTTAGCTGGAAAGCAACCACAACTTCAATAAAACACCAAGCAGCAGATGCAGCAAATAATGATATGGGACTTACAACCATCTATTATCCAAATGATACTTGTACAGATACTCAAGTTGGGTGCAAAAAATCTCCAAAAGCAAGAGATGCTATTGATTTACCAGAGTTAAGACTTGATGCAATGACATATTATATAACCCATAGAAAAACCTATAGTGCAAAAGAGACTAAAGAGTATAAAGAGGGTTTAGCACTATTTAAACAAATAGGTTGCAATAAATGTCATGTGGACTCTTTTACTACAAAAGCTGGAATAAAAATTTCACCTTTTACAGATCTATTGCTTCATGATATGGGTGAAGGTTTAGCAGATGGAAGAAGTGAATTTAAAGCAACGGGAAATGAGTGGAGAACTGCACCTTTATGGGGACTTGCTCTTCATGAAAAAATAAATAAAAAAACCCCTAGACTCTTACATGATGGTAGAGCAAGAGATTTTCAAGAGGCTATTCTTTGGCATGGTGGAGAGGCTGAAAATATTAAAAAAACATATATGAATCTTGAAAAGAAAAAAAGAGAAAAACTAATTAAATTTTTAGAAGAGGTATAGAGATGAGATTAATTAAAGGTTTGTTAATCATTGCAATTACATCAATTCTTTGTTTTGCAGATGATACACAAGAGAATAAAAGTGTTTTAAACTCTTTATATGAAAAAGTTATCTTAAAAGATCTAAATAGTTCACTTAAAAGTATAGATGAGTTAAAAGAGGCAATAAAAAAAAGTGATGTAAAAAAGAGTAAAGAAGGGTTTACAAAACTTGTACAAACATGGAAAAGTGTAGAAACTTTTTATATTTTAGGTGATTTAAATGATGATTTTATTGATACTCCAAGATATATTGACACTTTTCATAATTTAAGTGAAGATATAACTGCCCAACTTGATAGAGCAATAAAAAGTAGTGATGAAGTAAGAGTTGCACTATTTAAAAACTCACTTAAATCAATAAGTGCTTTAGAGTATATTCTTTATAAAAAAGATATAAAAGATAAAAGAGTAAATGAGATAGCTTTAACAATAGTTAATAAAATTGGCTCATATCTTAATGATATAAATGAGGAGTATTTAGCACAAAAAGAGAATTTTTTAAAAGATTTAAAAAAAGCTAACTCAATTACCATAAATGCCATTATTCAAAGTACTTACAAGTTAAAAGAGTGGAGAATTGGTGATATTATGGGTGCTACTAAAAAATATGAAGGGAAACCTGATAATAGTAGAGCTGAATACTATATTAGTAAAAATAGTGCAAATGCAATTGAAGCTATATTAAAAACATACAAAAATATTTTTGATAATAAGAGCTATGAAGATTATGGAGATTATCTACTAAAAATCACAAATGGCGAACAAATACAAAGATTAAGAGAGTCAATAAACAAATCCCTTGAATTAGTTAAAAAAATAGAGAATGATGATCTTTTAAAAGCAGATGATTTGTATGAAGAGATTAGTGAAATTCATGTTATTTTGTTTTTAGAGATAATTGAAGAGTTATCAATAAATGCAAAAATTATTGAAGCAGATGGTGATTAATAGGATTTTATATGCATGATTTATTAATCTTAGAGTACCTAATAGACCCAGATAGAAGAACATACTGGGTCTATTTATTTTCATCAATTGCTATTGGTATGATATATATTGCAGCAAATAGTAGATACAAAAGAGTGAATTTTAGCTCAAAACTGTGGTTACACCCTAGTGCAAAGCTTGATTATTACTATTTTATTTTATCTTACTTTATAAAAATGCTATTAATTATTCCAATAGTAATTAGTGCAAAGAGTGTTGCTTTTTTTGTAAATAAGCAGTTATATTATAACTTTGGTTATAATCATATTCAGCATATCTCTTACGAGACAACACTTGTTCTATATACTATTACACTATTTGTTGTAAGTGATTTTACAAGATATTGGTTACATAGATTTCTTCACACTATTCCTATACTTTGGGAGTTTCACAAAGTACACCATAGTGCAAAAGTATTAAACCCTTTAACTTTTTATAGAGTTCATCCAGTTGAAAATATTCTTTTTGGATTTAGATATTCACTTGGAATTGGAGTTGTTACAGGTGTTTTCATATACTTTTTTGGTTCAAGAATAGGAGTGCATGAAGTTTTAGGAGCAAATATTTTTGTTTTTGTTTTCTCTCTTTTGGGTTCAAATTTAAGACATTCGCATATCCCTTTTGCTTACTTTAAACCTTTGGAAAAGTGGTTTATCTCACCAAAGCAACACCAAATTCACCATAGCAAAAAACATTTTGATAAAAACTATGGAAGTTATTTAGCCGTTTGGGACAGAATTTTTGGAAGTTTAAAACTCTCTTGTGAAGTCAAAACTTTAAAATTTGGATTAAAAAAAGAGCAAATGAATAACTATAATTCACTTAGCAACATCATATTTTATCCATTTGTAAATATTTTAAGAAGGAGAAATTAATGAAATATTTAAAATTAGGTACTCTAATAACTGCTACTATGCTTTTTAGTGCCTGCAATAGTGCTAATGTTTCAAAAGAGGACTTAGCAAAAAAAGTAAAAATGAAAGAGAGTTTGGGGCAGGCTCTATTTTTTGATAAAAATCTATCAAAAAATAGAACTATGGCTTGTGCAACTTGCCACAATCCAGAGGCTGCATTCACAGACAACAGAGATAACGGAGTTGATTCAATGGCGTCTTTAGGAGATGATGGTAAATCTTTAGGAGATAGAAAAGCTCCAATGGCAGCTTATGCAATGTTTAGTCCAAAATTTCATTATGACGAAAAAAAGAAAAAATATATTGGTGGACAATTTTGGGATGGAAGAGAAGCAACTTTAGCAGGACAAGCTGGTGGTCCTCCATTAAACCCAATTGAGATGGGAATGCCTGATAAAAAAGCTGTTGTTGATAGATTAAAAGAGAATGCTTATTATGTAGAGAGTCTAAAGAAGATTTATGGAGAAGATATCTTTAAATCAGTGGATAAAGCATATTTTGCAATGACTGATTCTATTGAAAAATTTGAAATGACAAAGGAGTTTGCTCCTTTTGATTCAAAATATGATAAGTTTTTAAGGGGTGAATATGATTTAACTCCTTTAGAGGATTTAGGAAGATCAATCTTTTTCTCAAACAATAATAACTCTTGTGCAACTTGCCATGTGTTAAAAGGTGAAGATAAAAAGGGTGAAACTTTTACAAATTATGAATACCATAATATTGGAGTTCCAGAGAACAAAGCTTTAAGAGCTAAAAATGGTGTAAAAGTTAAAGATGATGGATTATTAGCAAACCCAAATGTAAATGATGAAAATCAAAGGGGAAAATATAAAGTACCTAGTTTAAGAAATGTAGCTGTAACTGCTCCATATATGCATAATGGTGTCTTTAAAGATTTAAGAACAGTTGTGGAGTTTTATGATAAATATAACAATAAAGACAGAACAATCAATCCTGAAACAGGAAAACCTTGGGATAAACCTGAAGTTGAAGAAACAATCTCTTTAGAAGAGCTAAAAGCTAAAAAGCAAAATGATAGAAAAATTGACGCTTTAGTTGCTTTTATGAAACTACTAACAGATGAGAGATACGAGCACTTACTCAAAAAATAAGAGGTCTTTTTGACCTCTTAATATTATAAAGAAATATTTACTATTTTTTAACCTAAGATTTACTACAATATTATTAAACACAGATGGGATGTTTAGTGGTTAAATACTTTTTTTTAATACTGCTTTTTTTTAATATTACTTTTGCCTCAACCTTAGAATCCTTGTTAAAAGAGTATGAAGACACTTCAAAAGAGTCTTTAGAAACACTTAATGAAAAGATGGGATATGCAATAGTTTACTCTCAAAAAGAGTTAAAACTTATGCAATATAATAGATTAAGTGATATTTTAAAAGAACTTCCAATTCTAACACTTAACAGAAGTAAACATGGAGCAAATAATTTATCTCTTGTTGGAAGTAAAGCAGAAACAAGTGGATATTTTAGACTTTTTATAAATGACCATGAAGTAAGTTCAACATATACCCAAAGTCCTTTTTTAAACTGGTATGACTTACCAATAAGCCTTGTTGATCATATTGAAGTATATTATGGTGAGGGCTCTTTTACTTTAGGTAATGAAACTGGAATGAAGTTTATTAGAGTCTATACAAAAAAAGGTACAAAACAAAATGGTGGAAATTTAAAAACAACATTTACAAATAGGAATTCAAACTCACAAGAGATGAGTTACTCTGACTTTTTGGAAAATGATTGGTCATATTTTGCCTATTTTGCAAATCAAAAAGACTCTTTTGAAAGATATAATAAAAATGACGATTTAGATGCAAATAGCAAAAGACAATACTTTTTTATGGATTTTTCAAACTCTACTGACAAAATTAATATAGGTTATAACTCAACAAAACAAGATAGCTATCAAGGTCTCTCTTTTGATTCAAATAGTGATGATGGGAAAATCAACTCAGAAAACTTTTATATTAACTATTCAAAATTTTTTTTAAAAGACAAATCTTTAAAATTGCAACTTTCAACAGATATAATAAATAGTAAATATGAAGAGAGTAATAGTGATGGTTTAGCAATTGTTGGTGTTACAGGATACCTTGGAAGATTTATAAAATCATATAATGAAAATACGCAACTAATAGAAAAGAGTGCTTCTTTATCAAAAAATTTTAACTATAAGAACAATAACCTTTTTACCGCTATCAATGTTAAAAATAGTAGATATAAAGTAAAAAATAGAACAATAAATAACGCAACAGAGATTGGAGCATTAAGTAGTTTTGATGAAGAAACCTCTTACTCTATTGCTTTCCAAGATGACTATAAAATCTTAGATAATCTTGTTTTAGTAGGAAACTTTAAATTTGAAAAATATTTAAGAAATGGTAATATGGATGATAGTAATGAAAAGTTATATAGAATTGGAGCTATTTATTTACCAACAAAAGATTTAGGATTTAAAACATTTTATACAATAAGCCATGTACCTCCAAGTTTTTATGATGTTGATTATGCCTACAGAAGTAATCCAAAATTAGCATCGCAAGAGTATAAATATTTCACCGTTGAGGGTACATATACTTTAAATAAATCAAAATTTGCTTTAGACTATTTTAATGTACATATTGATGACTATATCTATTATGCTGACCCTATAGGTTTTATAAATGTTGATCATACAATTAAAATAAATGGTTTCATTTTTGAATATATATATAATCTTGATAGAAATAGTAAAATCCAATTTAACTATTTTGTAAGTCAACTAACTGAAATAAAAAATAACTACACAGATGGTGGATATCTAAAATATATGCAAGATCTTGGTAATTTTAGTTATTTTGCTTCTGTTATTTATAGAAAAGGTTTTGAATATACTAATGTAGATTTTAGGGATAGTTATGAGCTAAGTTTAGGAGCAAGTTACACTATTAATAAAAACTTAACATTTAGTGTAAAAGGGACAAATCTATTAAATAAATCAACCCAATCAGCTTTAAGGGATTATACAACAAGCTATACAAATCCTAAGATCTATTTAATTGATGATAATGATAGAACTATTTCATTTAGTATGGAGTGGAAATTCTAATGAAAAAGATATTATTAATCCTCCTACTATCTCTTAGTATAAATGCCCAACAACACTACACTTATTTGATTGATGAATATGACAAAGTAATAGAACTAGAAGCTAAAATCATAAGCAAAATTGCAAAAGATATATTAAAAGATAAAGAGATAAATCTATTTATACCTGATATAAAAGATATTGATAAAAAAGTCTATTCAAAAAAAGTACATATTGTTGATAGTTGTGATAAAGCAAACTTTATATTTGTTAAATATACAAGCAATTTAGGAAATTGTTACAAGATAAATGAGAA
Organism: Halarcobacter ebronensis; assembly: GCF_013201825.1. NCBI lineage: Bacteria > Pseudomonadati > Campylobacterota > Epsilonproteobacteria > Campylobacterales > Arcobacteraceae > Halarcobacter > Halarcobacter ebronensis. The sequence continues at coordinate 783,548 of NZ_CP053836.1, read as the reverse complement.
ACATCTTTTTACAAATAATTACAAAAGACTTTTACATAATCATCAATATGTTGGTGCATTTTTTTGGAGTAAAAGTAGACCAAATATTATATTTATAAAAGATAGACTCTCTAAAAATAATATTATATTATCAGATGAGTATAAACAGTTTGTAGAAGATTATAATGAAAACTAAATCTATTACCAAAAATCCAAAATATTTAATCCTTTTTTCACTTTTTATGTCCCTTTGTATGGGTTTATTGCTCTATGGCACAATTAAATTAGAAAAAAAACTCTCAAGTAAAATGCTTGAGATATCAATCTCTGATGTAATTTCAATCTCTCAAAATAGTTCAGAGGCTATATATTGGCTTCTAAAAGATAGTAAAAACTATGTTAAAGATATAAAAGAAAATGTTGAGTTACACACTAAGATTGAAAGATTTTTAACAATTTTACTTACAAAAAATATAAAATACTCCTATCTTGTTTATAGGGATAAAAATGGAATATTTAGATTTCTAGTAGATGGAACAAAAGGTGAAGAGAAGGCTTTTATAAACCAAAAATTTGATGTTGATAACCCAAAATGGTTAGAGATATATGAAACTAAAAATCCCCAACTAATAAAACAACCCCTATTACACCAACTCTCAATTACTTACTTAATTCCTATTATCTATGAAAACAGAGTTGAACTGATTTTGGCTATTGATTTTTCTGTAAAAAAGATTGAAGATATTAATAAAATCATAACCGTAATAAAATATATTATTGCGGGAATTATATTTATTATTCTTTCTATAATTATTGCTCTTATTATCCAAACTGCAAAATATATTTCAGTAAAACACACTGCTTTTGTGGATAGTTTAACAAATGTTTACAATAGGAACTATCTGCAAGAATCAAAAGACTTTATAAATCTTTCAGACTTTATATTAGCTGCTTTGGATATTGACCACTTCAAGCAGATAAATGACTCCTACGGACATACAGTTGGAGATAGGATTCTAAGACAAATTGCTGATGTAATTAAACATGCAACAAGGCAAAATGATGATATTGTTATAAGATATGGAGGAGAAGAGTTTCTTATATTAATAAAAAATAAAAGAAAAAACAATGTTCTTCCTCTTGATACTTTAGAGAGAGTCTTTAGCAATATCCAAGAGTATAAGTTTAGAATTTCAAATACTGAGACTATAAATGTGACTGTCTCAATTGGTGTAAATTTAGTACCTGGTAAATCAAGAACTTTTCAAGATGCTTTTAAACTTGCTGATATAGCTTTATATAATGCAAAAAATAAAGGACGAAATAAAATAGAAATCTACTCAAATGAGCAAAAAGATGATTTTTATATGACAATAAATGAGATAAAAGATGCAATAGAAGAGAATAGAGTAACTTGTTTTTATCAAAAAATAATTGATAATGATACAGACAAATTATCACATTATGAAGCTCTTCTTAGAATTATTTCAAAAGAGGGAACAATAATTACCCCTGATAAAATTCTTCCAGTAATAAAAGGTACTTTTATCTCACGAAACATAACTAAACGTGTTTTGAAAATTTGCTATGAAAAACTTAAAACAAATCCTGATTTGGCTTTAAATGTAAACTTAAATCCACAAGATATTATCAATGACTCTATATTATCAATTCTAAAAGATTATGGAAAAGATAAAAATATTTCAACTAGGCTTGGAATTGAGATAGTTGAGAGTGAAGATATTGTAAATTATAAAGATGCAAAAACAAATCTTCTAATACTAAAAGAGTTGGGTTATAAAATCTATATTGATGATTTTGGAAGTGGTTACTCAAACTTTATCTACTTAACTGAGATTAAAACAGACTTTATCAAAATAGATGGGAATATTATCAAAAAAATATTAGAAGATGATATCTCATTTTTAGTTGTAAAAAGTATTGTAAGCTTTGCAAAAGAGGCAAAAATAAAAGTTATTGCAGAGTATGTAAGTGATGAAAAAATATATGAAAAGATTCGTGAGTTAGGGATTGAATATTCACAAGGGTTCTATTTTCATATTCCAGAAGAGTTTAGCAAATTAAAGAGATAAATAAAAGGAGAAAATCTCCTTTTATTAGTTTTACTACTTACTATTTTTTTTGAAAGAAAAAAGAGATTATCTCTTTTTATCAAATGACAAATTCGCGACTTTTGTATTTTAAAATGTATATTGTAAAGTTAAACCAAATCTATTGTAATCATCATCACTATCTTGCGCATTTACATCCACATATAATGCCCCAAGAGAAATAGACTCAGTTATATTATAATCTACAGTTAGGTTTAGCTCTTTCTCTTCATTTGAACCATATTCAGTTTTTCCATAAAGTGCCCCTAACTCAACTCCAGCAATCTCATATCCAAGAGAGAAATATGTAGTATCTGCATCTGCTTCATATACTTGGTTTCCATCTTCAAAAGGACTTATATTATCTCCTAATGAGTCCATATATCCTGCACCTTGATCTTTATCAGTTGAGATATAACCTAGTTTTAATCCTACATTAGCAAGATTTAATCTACCCTCTAAATGGTAAATTTCTCCATCTTCTGATAGATTTTCAATATCACTTTGTGCACCATGTAAAGTAACACCAAAAAGATCTGTATCATAATCAACTTTTAAACCATACCATTTAGCTAAATTATCTGCATCATAAAAATATGGATTTAAAACTAAACCTTCAATTCCTTCATATTTTACATCTAAAACAGCTGCAAAATCTATATCTTCACCACTATCATTTTTTCCAAAATCATGAAAGTTATCAAGTGCCGCATCTTCATCTGCAATTGCAATTCTTCTTGTAACACCAAATACAACAGTTGTATCAGGAATAGCTGTAATTCCTAAAACAGCAGCTTCATGATAATCGCTTAACCACTCTAAATCGACTTCTTGTCTACCTACAGATAGATTAAAGTATTGATTAGTATAAGAGATCGTAGCAGTATGAAGTAGAGCATCAGTTTGTTCTGATACTTCACCTAAACTCTCAAAATCTCCATCTTCAACTTCTGAGAAATCATGATTTCCTCTAAATCCAAATGTTAATTTAAAACCATTTAATTGGGCAGTTTCAAATCCAAGATTAACAGATCCCATAGAAAAACCTGCATCTTTGTTACTTCCACTGTTATTTTGTCTCTCTGCATGTAGAGTTATATCTCCACTTACAGTACCATCTTTAAATGCCTTTTCAAAACTGTTTTCTGCAACTGCATTACCTGCAAGTAATAAAGATGCCGCCATAGCTAAACTAATTTTTTTCATTAAAATATTCCTTTTTTGTGTGTATAAATAAATTTTTAATATATAAGCTTTTTTTTCTTTCCCTCCTTTTATAGCTTATTTGATATTTGATTACACCAATCTTCTACTCTTTGTTTTGTTAGTTCTGATTGATTATCTTCATCAATTACAAGTCCCACAAACTGACTATCTACTACAGCTGTTGACTCTTCAAATTCATAACCATCTGTTGATGTAAATCCAATAATATTTGCTCCATTATTTTTTACAACTTCATATAAAGTTCCTAATGCATTTACAAACTCATCATAATAGTTATCCTGATCACCTAAACCAAAAAGAGCTACTGTTTTTCCAGAAAAATCCATCTCTTTGAGTTCTTCAAAACAATCTTCCCAATCATCTTGTAAATCACCCTCACCCCAAGTTGAAGCACCAATAATAATAGAGTCACACTCATTCATTTTTGATATACCACTACTTGCAATATCAACTAACTCAAAACCCTCTAAATTTTTTTTGATTGTTTTTGCAACTTGTTCTGTATTTCCTGTACTACTTGCGTAGAATATTGATTTCATTTTTTTCCTTTATCTTAATGTTGAACGCATTGAATATGGTATTAGTTTGATCATATATTCACTACCTGCTAATTCTTCACACTTTATTTGTATGTGTCTGTTAAAATTTTCATTTTTGGGATAGACTAAATATACTTGTTTAAACTCTAAGGTTTTAATGCACTTGACAGCTTTATCAATGTGCTCTTCAATATTTAATTTTTTCGAATTAATCAACTCCCAAAAAGTAAATATTTTAGTGCTTGCAAACTCACTGCTTTTTATATCAATTGAGTCGCTATTTATAAATACTTCTCTTTGTTGCTTTGAACGTAGAATTTTTCCTACAACAAAACTTTTAAAAGTTTTCTCCCCATCTAAGAAAAAAGAGTAATTACAATTTTCCAGTAGAGATATAAGTTTTTTTGCTGTCTCAATAGAGGTCTCTTCTAAAGAGTTTTTTAAAGTAAACCTAGCTTTTATTGAATTTAGATTATTCTCTTTTAAAAAGCTATTGATTTTATTTGTCAATTTTGCATCAACACTTACAAGAGGAGATTTTATATAAGCAGTTTGTTGAAGATTTTTCAATATCTTATTTATAAACATATCAATAAGGGTAAATTTTTTACACTCTTTTAACTCCTCTTTTGAGAACTTCATACTTGAAGGAACATCTTGATTGAAGAGTTTTAGAAACATTACTCTTTTGTTCACATTAGAGTGAAACATATCAAAAGAGGGAAGAAATTCATTTTTTGCATCAAAACCTATTTTACTCATTATCTTTTTCCTATTATTCTAATATCTATATTTGTTGAAAACTTATATTTAATATAGTTTGAGTCTAATATATGTGCAATTGCCAAAAACTCATCCATATCTGCGTTATTAACACCTTTTAAGTTAACAATTCTATTTGTTGTAGCCTCATATCTATAGTTTTTGAAGCTATTTAACTTTACAACTACCCCTTCACTCATGGCTTACTCCTCGCAATTATTCATTTTTAAAAATTTGCAAACTTCACAGTGAATTGAACTTGCACTTCTTTTTGTACAAATTAGAGGTATATTTTTCTTTTTTGCCTCTTTTCTATATTTGTACATTGCATTGTGATTTAAAAAATCTGTTAGCATCAAAATATAATCTGTATTTTGAGGTATCTCTTTTCTACAAGCACTTGATTTTTTTCTTGTGTCCCAATGGGTTACTGAAAAATCTCCAAATTGATCTAAGATACCCTTTATAGTATCGATTTTATCTCCTCCAATTATAAGTACTGACATCTTTTTCTCCTCTTTTTTGATAATAGTTATCAAAATATTACACTTTCAAACCTTAAAGTTTTATAATTTTGAGAATTGTTATCAATAAAATTTAATTAATCAAATAAGTCAATTTTTTATATAATGTCATTTTAAATTTATGGAGATAATATGTATTCAACTATTCTAAGAACCCTCTTTTTTATTGCCCTACTTTTGGCATCAACTTTAAATGCTCAAATGTCACTTTTACAATCAAATACTACTGAAGAGCAAACAAAAGAGAAAAAAAGTGTTGATGATAGGCTAAAAGAGCAGTTTGATGTTGCTCAAAAAGTGATTGATAATATTAATAGTGAAGTCTATCTTCTAAAAGAGTTTAATAATAAAGATTACAATACAAGAATAAACTATTTAGAAAATAGAATAAATATAAACCAAAGAGAAAACAATGATATAGCAGTAAAAAGAGATGAGATTGAACTTATATATTTAAATGAACAAAAAAAGTATGATGAGACTCTAAAAGAGCTTATTGATGCAAAACACACCTTTAAAGATAAAAAATATTTTTTAAATGTAATTGAAAAGAATTTAAACTTTCTAGAGAAGAGTGATATAAATAAATATAAACCTTATTTTGACCAAGAGAAGAATAATGTAAATCCTGTATCAATTGATTTAGTTGAAAACTACAAAAAACTTGTAGAACAGACAAATCAACAGATTTTTATCTTAACTTATTTAAAAGACAATATAAACAAATTTAGAAAATCAAACTTTTTTATTGACAATTTTAATGTTCAATACCTTATTACTTTGATTGATAATACCTCTTTTATCTCTTCTATCTCTAAATTTACATCTTACCACTTTAACTTTTCAATAGGTGATATTGTTGTTGTATTGTTAATCTTGCTTTTTTTCAAACTTTTTATTACAAAATTTATAGATATATTTATTGCCATATTAAATAAAATTTTTATAAAACCTAAAAAAAGCAAATATGCTGATAGTGATGAAGAGGAACAAGAGGTTCAAGAATATATTGAAAACTCTATTGAAAAGCCATTAATTATAGGTCTTTATACTTTATCTATTCATCTGTCTTTACATATTTTAGTAAAAGATGCAGAGCTTTTAAATAAAGTCATTCCTTGGATAAATACTTTTTATATGGGACTATTTACTTGGGCAATCTACTCTTTAATCTCAAATAGTATTACAAATTTTGCACAGCATTTAGTTGAAAAGTATCCAAATGTAAGAAGAGAGATGATTGTTTTTCTACTAAGGATCACAAAAATACTACTTGTCTTTTTTGTAATACTTTTTCTCTTTACCCAATTGGGCATTGATATAAAAGCAATAGCAGCTTCACTTGGGGTTGGGGGTATCGCTATCGCTCTTGCTGCAAAAGATACTTTAGCAAACTTCTTTGGCTCTTTAAATATTATGAGCGATAACTCATTTTCCCAAGGAGATTGGATAATTGCAAACGATGTTGAAGGAACAGTTGTTGATATTAGAATGAGAACAACAAGAATAAGAACTTTTGATAATGCAATGATTACAGTACCAAATTCAGAACTTGCAAATACACATATTAAAAACTTCTCAAAAAGAAGAATTGGTAGAAGAATTAAGATGACACTAAATATTACCTATGAGAGTTCTATGAATGATATCTACAATCTAAAAAATGATATTTTAGATATGTTACAAAACCATACTGGAATTGCCAGTGAAAGAACAATAAAAGAGAGTAGAAGCAGAAAATTTGAAGCCATAAAAAGAGAAGATTTACATGGAGTAAAAAGAAATCTTATGGTTTATATTGATGAATACGGTGGAAGTTCAATCAATATTTTAATATATTGTTTTGCCAGAACAACAGATTGGGAAGAGTGGCTTGGCGTAAAAGAAGATGTTATTATGAAAATAAATCAACTTGTGAAGAAAAACAATTGTGATTTTGCATATCCTACACAAACACTATTTGTAAAAAACTAAGTTAATTATAGTTCTTAGGAACTATAATTTTAAATACAGCACCATCTCTTTTTGTATCTTTATACTCAATGGTTTCATTATAGACTTCAATTCTTCCTTTTAATCTATTTATAATAATATCTCTTACCATAAATAGACCAATTCCAGTTCCAAGCTTTTGATGTTTGGTAGTAAAATATGGCTCAAAAATTCTATCCATAACTTTTTTATCAATACCACCTGCATTATCTTTTATTAAAAAAATAAAATTATCCCTCTCAAGATAGTTTTCAATAATTACAACTTTATTCTCAAGTTTTTTCTCTATAAATGCATCTTTTGAATTATTCAACAAATTGATAATAGTTTGAATCAATTCATTAAAAGGTGCTTTTATCTCAAACTCTTGACTGTTTACTATTTTTAAATCAATTCCATAAGTTGAAAAGTTTTTTAATACAAAATTTTCAACTTTTGAGAAAAGGTTGGTATTTGTAAATTTTACAATCTTATTATCAACTTTAAAAAAGTTTTGAAGTTCATTTATTGTTTGTGATAGATATTGAGAGGTCTCTACTATTGCAGTCATTCCCATATCAAAATCTTTATCAGTTAGAATATTCATATCTTTTTGTAGTTTCATTCCAGAAGCAGCTGTTGAGATTGTACTTAAAGGTTGTCTCCATTGGTGAGCAATATTTTTTAACATCTCTCCCATTGATGCCAGTTTTGACTGATTGAAAAGAATCTCTTCATTCCTTCTTTTTTCCTCTTCAAGTTTTAGATAATCTGTCATATCTTCCCCTGAACAAATCATTCCTGAAGGTCTTTTATTCTCATCATATATATATCTTCTTCTCCAAAGGATTGTTCTATCACTACCATTTGAACAAATAACATCATATTGAATCTTCTCAAAAATATTTGTCTCTTTTTCCATGGCATCAAGGAAGTGTTCTATTTGTTCATCCCTATCTTTTTGACTTACAAAGTTTTTAAACCAATTTTTTCCTAAAAGCAAAAACTCTTCTAAATTTAAAATCTCAGAAGTTTTTCTATTTACTAAAGTGATATTACCTTGTCTATTTAAAACAACTATTGCCACATCAACAATATCTAAATAGAGTTGCATTCTTTTTGTTTGCTCTAAAATTGTATCTTGAATCCCTTTTCTTTTTGAGATATCAGTAATAAATCCAAGGGTATATAAAAACTCTCCATTATCATCTATAATATGATTAATAAAAACCTCTACCCAGACTATTCTCCCATCTTTTTTTAGGTATCTTTTCTCTATATTATAGTTTTTTACTTTTTTATTTTTTGATTGATTATATATTAAAAGGCTTCTGTCTTTATCATCATCATATGTGATTTCAGAAAAATCAAGTTTTAGAAGTTCCTCTTCTTCATAGCCTAAGATTTCACAAAATTTATTATTGACTTTTTCAAATTTACCATTAGAATCTAAGTAGATAATTCCTACTTTTGCATGTTCAAATAGATAGTTGTAGTCGTTTAATATTTTGTTTTTAGAGTTCATCTATGCTTTTATCTCTCCACTAAAAGATCTGCTTTGCTTTTGAGTTCTTTTTGTAAAAACTCTTCTTCTCTTTTTGTAAATTTTTTATTTTTATTATTTTTTATTATATCTTTATTTTTTATTATTTCTCTTTTATTCTCTTCTTCTGTTTTGCTATTTCTAAATAAACCTAAAAAGAGATAGATTGAAAAAAGAATATTAAATATTATAACACTCCACTTTGTAAGCAGTGCAATTTCCAAATACTCTAATCTATTTTTTAGAGTTAAATACTCTACAACATCAGAATAAATTGAGTTTGCAAAAAGAGCTATAAGCAGTAAAAAAATTATGCTTATTACTTTTCTTCTAAACTTATATAAGTAGTACCAAAATAGTGCAGATTTTACCTGTTTAAACATATCTATCCTATATCAAAAAATCTAAACCCAAAATTGCAAGGGCTGCAACCAAAGATTTAGTTTTTAAATCATCTTTTATTTTTCTCTCTTCATCCAATATTATTATTTCAAGCTCTTCATCACTGTAATCATCAAAACTTTTATGGTGTTCTGCAAGTCTAGCTTTTGTACTTAAAACAGCCTTTTCTCTAATCTTCTTTTTTACTGCTTGTTTTAACTCTTTACCTTTTATAGAAGGGTAGTCAAAAGCTTTTGTAATATTTTCAGAAGCAACACTTAGAAGTTTGCCTGAGCTGGTTTTTATTCTATTTTTTATTCCCATTAGCTTTCCATTTAGTTTTGTTTATTATATCACTCTTTTCTTAACAGATTTTCTTTTAACTCTGAGGCTGTTTTTATAATATCTATTCCATATTTAGAGCGAAGTTGCTGTATTTTATTGCTTAGTTCTCTTTTTTTGATATCCTCTTCATACTCAAAAATATTGTATGTAAATGACTTCTCATCTGAAAAGTTTGAAACAGTAAGATTAAGTTGGATTACTCCATGACTCTTATGGGTATCATTTTTTAAAAAGAGCTCTCTCATTTTTGTCTTAAAATCACTTTCGTTAAATATCCTATTTACATTTATATGATCTTTTGTTTTTATTTTTGATTCATATTTTATATAAATGGCGTAAGTTAGTGGATTTACATTTGACTTTTTAACTATAAAGCATAAATATCTACTTAGAATAATCACTCTTCTAATAAGCTCTTGCCTATCATAAATTGCATCAAAAGATCTCCCTATACCAATTGATTTTTTATCCCTATGTTGTTGAAGTTTAGTGTCATTTATTCCACAAATTCTATTATAAAGTTCAATACCAGGTTTTTTCCAAGAGTAAAAAAGATTTTTTTTTGCTTTTATATCCCCTAAGGTTTTTATTCCATACCCTTTTAATCTCTCTTGATATCCTTTCCCTATTCCAGGAAACTCCCCTATTGGAATATTTTTTATAAAGCTGTCCATATGTTCATCTTTTATATATTTTATTCCATCTGGTTTTGCATACTCAGTAATAAGTTTTGCCAAATATTTAGAAGAGGCAATACCAATTGAGATAGGAAGTTTTAGTTCCTCATATATCTTCTTTTTTAAATAATAGGCAAAATCAACTACCTCATCCTCTTTTAAATAACCTCTAACATCTCCAAAAAATTCATCAATAGAGTACTGTTCAACCAAAGGTATTTCATACTCCAAGATTTTAAAAAGTTTTTGTGAAAGTTCATGATACAAAGGATAATTTGGAGGGATCATCTTAAGATTTGGGCAGAGTTTCAAAGCCTCATTTACACTCATAGCTGTTTTAACTCCAAAGCCTCTGGCTTCATAAGAAGAGGTTGTGATAATACCTCTTATTTTTCCATTTTCATCTACAAAATAATCTTGGAAACTCTTTTGTCCCTCATTTGTTAAAATAGTACTTACAAAAGCACCACTATTTTCACTAACTCTTCGAACCTCCTTTTGGGTTGAAAAAATATTCAAGTTGCTTCTTCCTCCAACTGCAACAGGGATATTTTTTAGGCTCTCATCTATAGTTCTATGGGCAGATACAAAAAAACAGTCTAAATCTAGGTGTATAAACATAAAATTATTATACCATTTTTTATTTCATATTGTAATAAAATTACAATATGAAATATTATAAATATTTTTTTAACTCTTTTTGAAACTCTTCAAAAAGCTCTTTTCTCTCACTTTGTTCTAATTTCTTATTTTCCAATTTTTGTAGAATATCACAAAGCTTTTCTAAACATACATTCAAACAAGAGTTTTTAATATAGTGTGCTTTTTGTGAAACTTCCTGAGAATCATCTTTATTTATTGCAGTTTCTAACTCTTTTACATGCTCCTCTATTTCACTTTTAAACTTATTGATAATCAGATTAACAACATTTTCACTAACACCTAGTTTTTGAACTATCTTTGTTACATCAATCCCCTCTTTTGAGGCTACAGTCTCCTCTTCATTTTGTTTCTTTTCATCAATTTCATAACTTAAATAGAGTCTTAATAACTCTTTTAATTCCATTGTGTTTATTGGCTTACTTAAATAACCATCCATCCCCAAACTTAAAAATTTCTCTTTGTCCCCTTTTATTGCATTTGCAGTTAATGCAACTATTGGTGTATTCTCTATTTTATGATTCTCTTCATAGTTTCTAATCTTTCTAAAAGCCTCTACTCCATCCATTATTGGCATATTAATATCCATTAAAACCAAATCATATTTAGCATTTTTATAAGCTTCGAGAGTCTCTAAACCATTACTTTTTATATCAAACTCTATTTGTAAATCAGTTAAGATATATCCAATCAACTCTTGATTTGCACTATTATCTTCTGCTATTAGAACTCTTCCTTTAAACTCTTTCTCTTTTAATTCTTTTGTCTCATCAATATTAAAAACTCTTTTTTGGGATTTTTTTAATAACTCTTCTAAAGTATCATTAATTTTTGAAGCATAAAAAGGAAGCGCCAAACCTATCTCATTTGAATCAAATTTAAAGCTATTTAAGTCACTCTCGTACTCAAAAATTGTTAGTTTTGGTATCTCTTTATACTCTTTTCTAAAACTCTCAATCTCACTTTTATCACAAACTATAACATCAAGATCTTTTTTTGTACTATTTATCTCTCCAAATAGAGTCAAGTATCTTTTAATATTATGGAAAAGTTCACTATTTTCATCACTGATTTTGAAATTGATTTTGCTTGAAAACTCTTCTTTGTCATTTAGCTTTTTTGTACAGATTTTTGTATCTAAAGTAAAGTAGAATTTTGTACCTTTGTTTTCAACACTTTCAATTTTAACACTAGAGCCCAAAGCTTCAATTATATGTTTACAAATACTAAGTCCTAAGCCAGTTCCTTCAAATTTTCTATTTGTTTTATTATCAACTTGAATAAAAGGATCAAAAATAGTCTCTAACTTATCTTTTGGTATTCCTATTCCACTATCACTTACTTCAAATTTGATTTTAGCGCTATTTGAACTAATATCTACCAATGAGATATTTAAAGTAACTACACCTTTTTCATGGGTAAATTTAATTGCATTACTTAAAAAGTTTGATAATACTTGTCTTATTCTAATTGAGTCAGTCATAATACAAAGTGGAATCTTTGGATCAATACTAAAAATAAGTTTTATATCTTTTTGAGCTGCTTTTTTAGAGAACAGTTCTACTACATGTTCACCAATAGAATAGATATCACTTTCATCCAATAAAACTTCAAAATTACCACTCTCTATTTTTGAGATATCTAAAATATCATTTATAATTGCAAGTAAAGAGTTTGCACTTGTTTGAATAATTGTTGCTTGTTTTTTCTCTTTTGCATCAAGTTTTTCAGAGTTGCTTAAAACCTCAGAAAAACCTATTATTGCATTTAATGGAGTTCTTACTTCATGGCTCATATTTGCCAAAAATATAGATTTTGTTGCATCTGCACTTTGTGCTTTCATCTCAGATTCCACAATATCTGTTACATTAAATCTTATTGCCAAAAACTCTTCTATCTCATCATTTAAATCAAGTAGTGGAACAATTGTTGTTACAACATAATAAGCTGAACCATCTTTTGCCCTGTTTTTTATCTGACCTTTCCAAATTTTTTTACTATTAATTGTCTCCCACAACTCTTTGAAAATGCTCTTTGGCATATCACTATGTCTTACAATATTATGGTTTTTTCCTAATAGTTCCTCTTTTTGGTATTGAGAGATTTTTATAAACTCTTCATTTACATAAGTAATCTTACCGTTTGGATCTGTTTTAGAGACAATTGCACTAAAATCTACCGCTTTTTTATACTGATTTAAAAGTTTAACTGTACTATTTAAAGATTCTGTTCTCTCTGCTACCTCTTTTTCTAACTCCTGTTTTACTATTTTGTAATCTTTTGATCTAATAATTGCTATTACTATATAGTGTGCACCTAAAGAGACAAGTACAAAGATAAAGATATACATAAGAGCATTTAACTCTTCTGGAGTTAATAAAACACCATCTTCAAAAGGCAAAATAATCTCTATCGCACCTCTTACATCATTTATTTTCCAATCTCTTTTTGGACTATCTGCTCTACTGTTGTGACAATCTACGCAACTATTATCCAACATAATATCAGCAACAGCCACCCTTAAAGAGCGTTTACCATTTATTAATACATCTTTTTTATAGATTTCATCTGGATTATTTAAGAGAAAAGCTAAAGACTGCTTTTCAATACTATTTAATTTTCTATTTGCTCTATTTGGAAAAGGATAAGAGCTATACATCTTTATTTCCATATCATTTGATGGGAGAATTAAAGCTAAATCATGTACTAAAGTCTCTGCAAGTGGTATGGTGTGATAATTCTCCTTATAATTATAATCTACATTTACAGAATTTTTATCAATCTTGTCAAGGACACTACTTGTATAATAAACTCTTATTTTTTTAAGATAGTTTAATGTTTTTAAAGCCTCTTTGCTCATATGTTCAGTTTTATTTTCATAGGAATGTTTTGGTACCAGATAAAAAACTACAAAAGAGAGAAATATAGAGATTGCAAAAATAGGTCCTATGTACGGATTTAATATTGGGAAAAAAATCTTTCTTAATTTCATAACACACCTTATATGAAGGACTATATAGTATTTTAGTATTTAGAAACTTAAATCAAAGGAAGAGTTTTATGAACTATATTTTGGTATAATTCAAAACTTATTATAAAGGATAAATAATAAAACTAGAACCTTGTAGAAACTGTAAAAGTGAAATTCAACCAAAACTTAGACGTTGCCCCTACTGCGGAATTTTAAACCCCACAGTAAAGCTAAAAGAGATATTTATTACAATTGCATTTATACTTATAGTAATGTCTATAATTACCTACTTTATACCAGCACAATAGACTATAAAGTAGCTTTTCTAATCATTCCAAATAGAAATCCCAAACCAAGTCCTATAAAGTGAGAGTACCAAGCAATTGGAAGTCCTATTAGTATTGGTGCAACTGAGATTATTAAAATCCAAGTAATTATCCCATTTCTTTGAAACTTATCAAAAAAAGCAATATATCCCATAAGAACACAAATAGCCCCAGAGGCTCCAACAAGATTTACCCCATTGTCCAAATAGTAGATATACAAATAACTAATTAGTGAAGTTAAAATTCCACCAACAAAATATATTGTTAGAAACTCTTTTTTGCCTCTATATCTCTCTATTAGATTTCCAAATTGATAAAGTACAAACATATTCATGGCAATATGTCCAAAACCACCATGGGCAAACATAGAACTAAGAGGCTGCCAAAAAAAGCCACCCTGGGTAAAATATAGATTAAGCCCTAAAAAAAGACCTCCGTAGTTCATATTTATCTGTATTAAATATACTATAACTGTAATTGCAATTACAATGTTTGTTGCTGTTAAATCTTTAGTTTTCAACATAATTTTTATATACCTTCATAGAGCAATCTACCCTATCTTTGATTGCATTTTTATACATAAACTTAATATCACTCTCAAATCTTAATAACTCATTTGAGTTTATACGAAAAGAGCTTATAAGTTTTCCTGCATATAAATTTTCATCTTTTTTTTCATTTTCAATTAATTCAACTCTTATTTTTAGATATTTTTCCAACTCTTTTTTAGCAGGATTTTTTATATTATCTACATAATATTGTTCAAGCTCTTTTAAAGAGATAGCTTTTTCTACTGTTGATTTATCATCTTGGCTCTTTAAAAAAGAACTCTCTATTTTGTAATAGCCTTTATCCAAAGCTTTTACGGATTTTTTTAGAAGTTTTCTATCTGTTACAACTACTCTTGTTGGAGTCTCTTTTTCACACTGCAACTTTTCTAAGACTTTAGGTTTTTCTTCTGTTATATAGTTTGTATAGATTGTAATTGTAATAGAGATTATAGCAATTGAGGCGAAGGTAAAGAAGTTGTTAACAACTTGACTATCCCTTCTGTTTTCTCTTCGCATAAAGTTAAACCAATGCCTCTTTTAAAACATCCTCAATTGTATCAACTGCTTTTATTACCATAGTCTCTTTTACTTCATCAGGAATTTCATCTAAATCCCTTTGGTAATTTTTTCTTGGAATAAGCGCAAGTTTCATTTTTGCTTTATGTGCAGCAATTAGTTTCTCTTTTAATCCTCCAATTGGAAGAACTTTTCCTGTAAGAGTTAATTCACCTGTCATTGCAAGATCAGATTTAACTTCTCTTTCACTTAAAATTGAAGCAATAGTTGTTGCCATAGTTATACCAGCACTAGGTCCATCTTTTGGAGTTGCACCTTCTGGAATATGAAGATGAATATCATATCTTTTATAAACTTCACTTGGATCTAAAGCAATTTTTTCTGCTTCTTCAGTAGGAGTTTTAGGAATGATATTTTTATTTATTTTTAATTTTTTATTATCAATTAGAAGTTTAACAACAGAGTATGAGATTTTAGATGACTCTTTCATTACATCACCCATATTTCCTGTTACACTTAAACTACCTTTTCCTTTTAATTTAACTGCTTCAATTTTTAAAACATCTCCACCAACAGCTGTCCAAGCCAAACCATTTGTTAGCCCAATAGAGTTCTTTTTGTCTGCTGGATCAATCTCAAAGATAGGATTATCTAACAACTCAACAAGATTTTTTGTATTAATAGAAACTTTTTTTAGCTCTTTGTTTTGAAGTAGTTGTTTTACTGCTTTTCTAAATAGTTTTGCAAAAACTCTTCTTAGATTTCTAACTCCAGCTTCCCTTGTATATTTAGAGATTATCGCTTCAATTGTTGTATCAGATAAAGAGACTTCACTCTTTTTAAGCCCATGTTTTTCAAGCTCTTGAGGAATCAAATAGTCTTTTGCAATATGAAATTTCTCATTTGGAGTATATGAAGACATCTCAATAAACTCCATTCTGTCTCTTAAAGGAGCTGGAATTTTTCTTGCATCATTAGCAGTTGCAACAAAAATAACCTGTGATAAATCAATAGCAAAATTTAAATAAAGATCTCTAAACTCATTGTTTTGTTCTGGGTCTAGAACTTCCAACATAACAGCAGTTGGATCGCCTCTATGATTTGCACCAAGTTTATCAATCTCATCTAAAACCATAACAGGATTCATACTTTTTGCGTCAGTTAAACCTTTTACAATTCTTCCTGGCATTGCTCCAACATAAGTTCTTCTATGACCTCTTAACTCGTTTACATCTTCCATTCCACCAAGAGCAACTCTAACAAGTGGTCTTTTTAATGCTTTTGAGATAGAGTTTGCAAGTGAAGTTTTACCAACACCTGGAGGTCCTACAAAACATAAAACAGTACCTTTTGATTTTAGGTTTTGAATATTTCTCTCTTCAAGCATCTCTTTAACTGCAAAATATTCTGCAATTCTCTCTTTAGGTTTTTCTAAAGAGTAGTGATCATCATTTAATTGATCTTCAACATTTTTTACAGAGATTTTTTCATTTGAATATACTCCAAAAGGTATCTCAAGCACATTTTCAATATATGTTTGAAGTAAAGCACTATCAGGAGAATCTTGGTGCATTCTACTTAATTTATCAATCTGTTTTTTAGTCTCTTTATAACCATCTTTTGGCATTGAAGATTTTAACTTTTTAAGTTTTTTCTTATAAGCTTTTATCTCCACGTCTTTTTGGTTATCAGTTCCAAGCTCTTTTTGAATAGCTTTAATTTGCTCTTTTAAAAAGTAGTCTTTATGAGTTTTTTCAATTTTTGAGTTTACTTTTTGAGTAATCTCTTTTTGAATTTTAAAACTCTCAATCTCTTTTTTTATAGTTTCAATTATATCAAGAAGTCTTTGCTCAACATTTGTTTGTGAAAAAAGACTATAAGCTTCATCTTTTTTAACTCTTAAAACAGAAGATATCAAATCTGCAATTCTAGTTGCGTCATCATTCTCTTCTATTGTTTTTATTAAATCAACTGGAAATTTTGAATTAATTCTTGATAGTTTTTTTACTTGTTCTCTTAAAACATCTATAATTGAAGCAATACTCTCTTTAGATGACTCTTCATCAACAAGTTTGTCTACATAGGCAACAACAGGACGATTTTCATCAAATTTCTCTATTTTACCTTTTATTAGCCCTTGAAATAAAACTTTTATTTTTCCATCAGGGAGACTTACTTTTCTCATAATATTTCCTACAACACCCACGTCATAGAAACTACCGCTCTCTCTTTTCCCTTCAAATCCTGGTTTACTAACAGAAACTATTACTAATTTATTCTGTTCTATCGCCTCTTCTACTGCTTTTATATTCTGTTCATTTGATAAAAAAAGTGGCGCTATCATAAAGGGATATAAGAATATATCATCTTCAATAATTAATGGTATTTCCTGAGGGAAAGAATCATAATTCTCTAATTCCATCTACTCTCCTAAATATTTTTATTAAAATAAATTTTTTTCAAATGGATATCTATAAAAAGGAGTGTCTACTGGTTCAATCTCTTTTGGATCAACCCAAGATTTTTTAACTTTTTCATTATAGTATTCAGATGCCTTTGGTTTATCAATTCTTTCATATAAATCAGCAATCTCTTTATCAAGTGTTGCTTTTGCCATATAAAGTCTTGCACTCATTGTATTTACAAGTGGCGTATATGGAGATCTAGGAAAAGTTTTTCTAAACTCATCAATTTGTGTTATAGTATCTTCTACTAATTGTTGGTCTCTTAAATCATAAACAAATCCCATAAAGTTTGCTTTAATTTTTAAGTATCTTACATAATCTATATTTTTACTATAAGCAAATCTTTTAATATACTCATCTAAATAGAAATTTGCTAGTTCATACTCCTCTTCACTCATATGCGCATCAGCTAACACAAGTAAAGCAGTTGAAAGAAGTGGTGAGTTTCTATGTTCACTCTCTAAAGAGATATAAGTATCATCAGCATCTTCTAAAAATCCTGTACTTATCTCATCCATCATCTGATTGTACCAATACAATGCAGGTTTATTAAACTCTTGCACTTTATCTGATTTTTGTGAACAAGCAGAGAGGGCAAAAACCAATCCTGCAGCTAAAAATAGACTACTAAGCTTAAAATATTTATCCATTTAACTAATCCTTTTTCATCTTAAAAGAAGTATTCTATCCAATAAAACCTTGCTATTTTCTTACTTTTTTTGACCTTATTTTCTTTATTGGTTATAATATAAAAATTAATTAAATTAAGAGGTAATCTATGAAGTTAACACTTATTGGAAATGGCTTTATGGCGCAAGCTTTGGCTAAAGGATTAGTAAATAATTTTGAGGTTGAAGTTATAGGAAGAGATATTAACAAGTTAGAAAAACTTAAACAATATATTCCAAAAATTGAAATAAAAGAGTTATCAGATATAGAAGATATTACAAATAAAAATATAATCTTTTGTGTAAAACCTTATGCTCTTCAAAGTGTAGCAGCAAGACTAGAAGGAAATGCAAATATTCTTTTTTCTATACTTGCAGGAACAACTTTAGAGAGTCTAAAAAAACAGATAAAAGCTAAATATTATATAAGAACAATGCCAAATGTAGCGGCTTCGGTTAAAAAATCTGCAACTACAATAACAGGAGATAAAGAGGCTGCAAAAGTAGCCCTTGATATCTTCTCTTTAATAGGTAAAGCAATTTGGGTTGATACTGAAAAACAGCTTGATATTGCTACAGCTGTTGCAGGTAGTGGTCCAGCATTTTTAGCTTTAATTGCTGAATCAATGACTGATGGGGCTGTTAAAGCTGGACTTGATAGAAAAACAAGTAGTGAACTTGTTCATGGACTTTTTGAAGGTTTTTCAGAGCTTTTAAAAAGCAGCCATCCTGCAATTATCAAAGATTCAGTTATGAGTCCAGGGGGAACAACAGCGGCTGGTGTTGCAGTTTTAGAAGAGGGAGCAATTAGAAGCAACTTTATTAAAGCTGTGGAAGCAGCACACAATAAAGCTATAGAGATTGGAAAAAAATAGTTTTACTCTTTTAGAGACGCTAATAAGCCTACTTTTACTAAGTGTTATCGTAGTGGGATTTTCTAAATACTCCTACTACGAAAACTTTGATGAACACTTTATGCTTCTAAATAATCTAGAAAACTCTTTTACAACAAATAGTTATAGTTCTAGTTTTATTAAAGAGAGTAAAAAAATCACTATTATAATAAATGACAGTGAACTAAAAAAACAAAAAGTAGAAAAAATATCTTATAAAGATGACAAAGTGGGATTGTTTAAATATGAGATTAACTAAAGCTTTTTCACTCTTTGAACTTATTTTAGTAATCTTTATATCTTCAATTACTCTAATTTTGACTCTAAAATTTATAAAAGAGATAAACCTAACCCAAATAGAGAATCAAAATCTTGCAATTTTAAAAACAGATATGTTAAGTACAAAAATTATTATTGAAAAGAATTTACCTCAAATTATAAACACTCTAAACTATTCTAATAAAACACTATATTTTGGTAATGCTGTTTTATTAGACAATGTTACAAAGTTTAATATGCAAAACGGCACAAATATATTAAATATTCATATAGAACTTGATAATAAAATTTCACAAAATTGGAGTTTTAAACTATGAAAAACTCTTTTGTACTTCTTTTTACTCTTATTTTAATTTTTATATTTTCACTGCTTTGCACTAATATTTTTGAGACAAAAGCGATTGCCTCAACAAACATCATAAATCAACATAAATATATTCAAGCAAAAAATCATCTTAAATTTCTAGAGGAGTATATTTTATATTTGCCAACATTAGAGAGTATAAATAAAATAGAGATTCCAGACGAGAGTTTTAATATAAGTGCAAATATAAAAAGAGTTGATAAAAAGTATGAAATAGAGATGATTGTAAAAAATTTAGATTCAGATATACGAGTCTATAAAAAGATTATCAAATAATCTTTTTATAAAATAACATCTAACACTTTTTTTGCTAGATGTAAAGCTTTGCTTCTATGGGAAAACTCTTTTTTAACTTCATAGGGAAGTTCTCCTAAAGTTTTATCAAAACCTTTTGGAATAAACATGGGATCATAACCAAAACCACCCTCACCTTTTTCACAAGACAGAACTTCTCCATACATCCACCCATGAACACTGTAGGTTTGTTTTTTATAGACAATAGCTATACAAGCTGTATAATAAGCTGGAGTTTTATCCAAGTTTTTCTCTTTTAATTTTGATATCAATTTTGCATTATTTTGTTTATCTGTAGCATTTTCTCCTGCATATCTAGCTGAGTAGATCCCTGGTTCATTATTAAGTGCTGGAACACTTATTCCACTATCATCAGAGATAACAATAACATTTTCATCGTTTATTTTTTCATATATCTCTTGAGCTTTTTTTATTGCATTTCCTTGAAAACTATCTCTGTCTTCAATTACTTCATACTCACCAATTAACTCTTTATATGCAATAACTTCTATATTTGATAACAATTTTCTAAACTCTTCAAGCTTTCCTTTATTAGCTGTAGCTAAAACTATTTTCACAATTTTCCTTTTAACACAATTATCAACAATTATTCTATATAATCGTCCTTTATCTTAACTAATGGAAATTATATATGATTAAATCTATTTTACCACTTAGTTCTATTATAGCTCTAAGATTTTTCGGACTTTTTTTAGTTCTTCCAGTTTTATCTGTTTATGCAATCAATCTTTATGGTGCAACAACAACTTTAGTTGGTATAGTAATAGGTGGCTATGCCCTTACTCAAATGATTTTTCAAGTTCCTTTTGGAGTAATGAGTGACAAACTTGGAAGGAAAGGAACAATCATAACAGGTCTTGTTCTTTTTGGTATTGGTTCAATCTTTTGTGCAATTGCAAATGATATTTTACTACTTATGCTAGGAAGATTTTTACAAGGAGCTGGTGCAATTGGTGCAGTGGTAAGTGCAACAATTAGTGACCTTGTAAAAGAGGAAGAACGTTCAAAAGCAATGGCAATCATGGGAATGTCAATTGGTATTAGTTTCGCTGCAGCAATGGTTTTAGGACCTACAATTGGTGCATTAGCTGGAGTTCAAACTCTATTTTACCTAACAGCAGTTATTGCATTTGGTTCAATTTTTGTACTTATTAAATTTGTTCCAGATCCACCTAAGATAACTCACTCATATCCTGATGATAAACAACTACTTCAAGTGTTAACAAATATCAACCTAATCAAAATGAATACCACAAACTTTTTACAAAAAGGTTTAATGACTTTTGCATTTATGATTATTCCAATGATATTAACAAAAAACTTTGGATGGCAAATGAGTGAACTTTGGATGGTTTACCTACCTTCAATGATTTTTGGTATTTTAGCAATGGGACCAGCGGCAATATTTGCTGAGAAAAAGAGCAAATTCAGAGAGATACTCTCTTTAGGTATTGTCTTTTTTGCTGTTTCATATCTTTTAATGGGATTTAGTTCAAGCTCAATTATGTTTGTAATTGGTGTAGTTATCTTCTTTATTGGATTTAATATGCATGAACCAATTATGCAATCACAAACTTCAAAATATGCAAAAGTACACCAAAGAGGTCTAGTTTTAGGTATTTTTAACTCATTTGGATATTTAGGAACTTTTCTTGGAGGAGTTTTTGGAGGTATTTTCTTTGGTAAAGTATCTTTATCAACTTTAGCTATTACAATTACAATTATTTGTGTAGTTTGGATAATTCTTATTTTAACAATGAGAAATCCAGGTAAAAACAAACAACTATATGTTCCTCTAAATGAAGGAACAAAAAGAAATACTGGGAGATTGGACAAAGAGTTAAATCTACATGAATGGTATATCAATGAGACTGAAAATGTTATTGTAATCAAGTATGATAATAATATCTTGGATGAGGATACTATTTTAAATACACTTAAACAGTAATATATTATAATCTAAAAAATTACTCAAAAGGAAGTAAAAGTATGAAAAAAATCATTCTTGTATCTTTTTTCATTATTTTGCTTCCCCTGTCTATAATAATTGCAAATAAAACTTACAATATTTCAGAAGAGAAACTAGAACAAATCGCACTTAAATATGGCCAAAAAGCCAGAAAAAGAGTTGAGCTTTGGGATAGTGTAATTGAAGGTGCAAAAAATAAAGATATACTTCATAAACTAAAAGAGGTCAATGACTTTTGGAATAAAGTTCAATATAAAAGAGATATGGTAGTTTGGAAAAAAAACGACTACTGGGCTGCACCTTTTGAGTTTTTAAGTGTTGGCGCTGGAGACTGTGAAGATTATGCAATTGCAAAATATTTTAGTCTTAGAAAACTTGGTGTACCTGATGAAAAACTTAGAATTACTTATGTTAAGCTAATCAAAGCAGGTACAAAATATGAAGAAGCACATATGGTTTTAACTTATTACCATAGTCCAGAGTCAACACCTATTGTACTTGATAATGTAGATAGAAAACTAAAACTTGCAACAAAAAGAAAAGATTTAAGACCAATTTACAGTTTTAATGCAAATGGACTTTGGCAAGCAAAAAATAAGGGACAGACATCAGTTAGAGTTGGAGAGAACAACCTTAGAAACTGGAAATCAATGATGAGTAGAATTTAAAAAGGGGTATTTATGTCTTTATCAAAACAGCTGTATTTAATTATTGCTTTTATATTTTTTATAATATTTAGCGGTAATTTTTTAATTAGTGTAAAAAATATGAAAGAGTATTTGGAGCTTGAAGCAACAACAAAAGCTCAAGATACTGCTACTTCTATTGGAATGAGTTTAAGACCTTTAATAAAAGATAAACATGACTCAGAAATAGAGTCTATTATAAAAGCTATCTCAAATAGCGGTTTTTATAAAGAGATTAGACTTGAAGATGCAGATTTTACAATTTCAAGTAATGACTTGATGAAAGCTTCAACTGATTTGGATGACCTAAATTGGAATATAAAAAAAGTATCCCTTGATCCAAAATTTGGTCGTGTTGAAAAAATAGAATCGGATGAAGTTTTAAATGAACAGCTTTTAAAACTTGAAAATGATAAAGAAGATATTGGTTTAGTTGAGAGTGACAATAGCCAAAGATTTAGATATATTCCAAGTGAAACCTATAAAAAAGGTGGTGTTATAACTTTTGATTTCACTGCTACAAAGGGTGAAAATAAAAGAATCGATACCTTTGCAAATATCTCCCTTGATAAAATTTTGATAAAAGAGAATAGAGAAGTTAAGTTTGACTATGTTCCTGAGTGGTTTATTAAATTAATACCTATTACCCTTGAAGAGAAGTTTAGTGAAATTTCAAATGGCTGGAATACCTCAGCTATTATCTATGTAAGTCCAAACCCTGGGGAAGCTTATGCAAAACTTTTTGAACAAGCAAGAAACTCTATAATCTATGCAGTAATTGCTTTTATACTCTCAATGCTACTTCTTTTGGTTTTTGTACAATTCCTTCTTAGACCTCTTAAAACAATTGAAAAACTTGCAAAAAATATTGCAAAAGGACAGTTTGGAGTTATTGATCCCCTACCTTGGACAATTGAAATAAAAAATGTCTCAATTGCAATGAATGATATGTCAAGAAAAATAGAAGCAATGATAAATAAACTTACAAATAATCTTGCAAATCTATCTAAAAAACTCTCAGAAGATGACTTAACAGGACTTAGCCTAAAGCAGACTTTAGAGACTGATATAAAACAGATGTTTATAAAAAAAGAGAATGGTTATGTTTTTGATATAAAAATAGATAATCTCTTTGGGTATGTAAAAACACACACGAATGATGAAGTTGATGAGTATATTAGAAGTTTTGCCTCAATTTTAAAAAAATCAGGAAAAGAGTCTAAAGCATATAGAATATTTGGTTCTGAGTTTTTACTTATTGCCAAAAATTGTGATTATGAAAAGGCAAAAAAACTTGCTTCAAAACTAAAAATGGATTTTGATTTATTGGGAGAATCTCTAAATCTAAAAGAGGTTGCACATATAGGTGGAACTCCTTTTAATGAGCTTGGAACAATAAATGAGATGAGACATTCAGCAAATGAAGCGTATGAAAAAGCCAAACTAATTGGTCCAAATGAATTTTTTGTAAATGATAAAAGTAGCCTTTCAAGAGATATGAATACTTGGAGAGATTTAATCATTGATATTATTGAACATAAACAGTTTGATATAGATTTTATCAATGATACTTACAGTTTAGAAGATAGTGAAAAACTAATTATGCAAGAAGCCTTTACAAACGTAAAAGATAAAGAGGGAAATCCAATTGCAATTGGTTCATTTGTCTCAATAGCAGAAAAATATGAGAAAATAGTTGATTTTGATAAGGCAGTTATTGCAAAAATTATTCATTTTATACAAATCAATAATGTAAGCCATGATATTTGCATAAACCTATCTTTGGACTCAATAAATGATAGTGATTTTATCAAATGGTTAGAGGTTGAAATTCAAAAAAATGCTACTATTGCATCTAAACTTATATTCTCACTTTCTGCTTATAGTGTGGCAAAAGATACAGAAAAAGTAAAAGAGTTCTGCAACTTTATTCATAGTTGTAACTCAAAAGTTATTATAAAAAGATTTGAGAGCAAATTTATCTCAACTGAGGATTTAAAAGAGTTTAACCTAGATTATATAAGACTTGCAAGGGATTACACTGATGAGATTCATAAAGAGAAATCAAAAATAGATTTTGTTGAGTCAATTAATGAACTTGCAAACCTTCTTAATATCAAAGTTTGTGCAGAGGGCGTAAAATCTGATAAAGATTATGAGACAATCAAAGAGCTTAAGCTTTTTGCTTCAAGTTAAAAAACTAGATTTTAAGCTTCAGCCAATTAATAATATAAAAAAGAGGATAACAATAATATTTAATAGTTTGTTATTCTCTAACTTTATTAGTAAAATATGCTCTTGAATCAACACTTAGACCAATAAAAAACTCTATTTAAAAAAGGTGCCTATCCCCCTTTACTCCTTAAATATAAATAGTTTTATGATAGAATATTAGAATATATATAAAGGATATAAATCTTGCAGTTAAAACAGTTTAATATCTTAATAAAACTATTGTTTCCTATGATTATAGGTTTATTTCTTATCTCTATTATTTCTATTGGTTCAGATTTTTTCAATCTGGAAAGAAGTATAAAATCTGAAGCAAAAAGCTATTTTCACAATACTTCAATTACAATTGATTATATATTAGAAAAAAATATTGATTTGATGAAAACTCTTACTTTTCAAATAACAAAAAATAAGACAATAATGAAAGAATTTGAAAATAATAATAAAGAAGGACTTTTTAAATCTTTATCCGTTTTATTTGAACACTATCATATAAATCATAATATAACTCATTTCTATTTACATAAAAAAGATCAATATAAATATTTATCAATACATAATACAAATAAATATAAACATTTAACTACAAAAGTTACTTTAGATGAAGCAATAAATTCATCAAAAACAGTTAGTGGTATTGAATTTGATATGAGACATCATTTGACTCTTAGAGTTGTTTCTCCTGTCATAAAAGATGGGAAAGTTTTATTTTATATTGAATTAGGTAAAAAAATAGAAAAAATAATAAAAGAATATACTAAAGATTCGAATGCATATATTATTTTTACAATAAATAAAAAACATATAACACAAAAAGATTTTATTAAATGGTTAGACAAAAACGACAAAGAAAGGTCTTTTGATGCTTTAGAAAACTATTACATATTAGATTCAAGTATTCCAAAAATTGATAGAGCATTAGAAGAGGATTTAAATAATCATTTAAACTTTAATAGTCAGTTTGTAGAAAATGAGGGTAAAAAATATATAATTCATAGTCAAAGTTTTTTGGATACTAATAAAAAAGAGTTAGGGAAGCTTTTTATTTTAAAAGATATAACAAATCAATATAAAACTTTATACAGTTCAATTTTAGATACAACAATTATAACTTTTATTATATTTCTTATAACCATCTGGTATTATTTTAGACATATAAAAAAGACAGAAAGTGAATTAAATCATGCATATAAATATGTTCAACAATTATCTGCAAAAGATGGTCTTACAAAGCTTTATAATAAACAATACTATATAGATAATGTCTTAAAACTAATTCAAAATTTTTCAAGATTTAATTCCTATGTGAGTTTTATTTTAATAGATGTTGATAATTTTAAGAAGTATAATGACAATTATGGACATTTAAAAGGAGATGATATCCTTATTCAAGTTTCTAAAATTATAAAAGATATTTTTAAAAGGGATACAGAATATTGTTTTAGAGTTGGTGGAGAAGAATTTTTGATTGTTAGTGCAAGTAAAGACGAAGAAAATGGCAAAGAGATGGCAGAGATTTTGTGCAAAAAAATACAAGATAAAAACTTAGAGCATAAATTTAATGAAAATTTTGATGTAATTACAGTCTCAATAGGATTAGTAACAAAATATATTTCCCATAATATTAAAATAGATGTGTTATATGATAATGCTGATAAAGCTTTATATCAATCTAAACAAAATGGAAGAAATAAAGTAACAGTTTTTAAATAAAAGAAAGACAAAGATAGCAGCAAAAAATAATATTATAGATATTTATTATCAAATCATTTTTTACTCATAAACAATATCTTTTTCATCTTCATCAAAATCATCTTTATAATCTTTGCATTCTAGATTTAAAAATCTATAAATGGTATCACTTTCATATGTTGAAGCAATTTTTTCTATCATAGTATAAAGTTCATCTTTACAATCATTAAAAGAGAAAGGAACATCATCTAAGCTGCATGACTCATCTTTTTTCTCATATAACCAAGCAACTCCCTCTTTTGTTTTAAGCCAGATTGCAATTTTTTTATAATAAGACAAAGTTTCAAACTTTTTGGATAAGTGAGTAAGCACCTCTCTTTTTATAGAGTTTTTTATCTCTTTTTCTTGAGTCTTATCTTGAATTACAACACAATACTCTTCCCAAAGATTTTCCAAACACTCTCTTCTTTCATCAAGAGCATAAACTTTTGTATCAGCTTTCAGCTCTTCTATAACAATTGATACAATCTTATGATTTAAGTCGTATGCTAAATCAGAAACAATTTTTTCTTCAATTTTCATAGTAACTCCTCTTGTTTTTAATCTTAACACTATAAATTATAAGAGGGCTTGAAAGCTCAAAACTAATTATTTTTTTAATGTTAAACTATAATTAATAATCATGTAATATAATTTTCTTTTAAATAAAAAAGGATTTTAATGTTTGAGAGGATGCTACGGTTCTTTGTTGAAAATTCAAGAATGAACTATACTCTGTTTGTGTTAGTATTTGCTGTTGGAATTTGGTCATATAATAACACTCCAAAAGAGATTTTCCCTAGTTTTGAGCTTGATATGATTTCAGTAAAAGGATCATATAGTGGAGCTTCTGTTGATATTTTAGATAGAATGGCTGTATCAGAGATAGAGGACAACATTAAAAATCTTGATAGTATTGATACTATTACTACAGTTATCAGCCCTGGTAGTTTTACAATAATATTGGAGCTTAAAAAGGGCGTAAATAAATATAATGAATCAAACAAAGTTAAAGATGCCATAACTTTAGTTAAATCAAATTTACCTTCTGATATGGATGAACCAATAGTAAATGTAATGGAGAGGAAGAGATCTTTAATTGATATTACTTTAACTTCACAAAAATACTCTACTGATGAACTTAAACCTTTCGCAGATAGATTGGAAAGCAAACTTTTAGGAGTTGAGGGAGTAAAAGATATAACAATCTTTGGGGATTCTGATAAATATTACCAAATCTTGCTTGATGATAAAAAAATAGAAGCTTTAGGAATTAGCAAAAGTGCAGTTTTTGATGCAATCTCTACAATTTCATATATCTTTCCAATAGGTAAAATTGAGGGAGATAAACACTACTACCTCTCAACTTTCAATGGTGCAAAAACTGCAAAAGCTTTTGAAAGCACTTTAATAAGAGTTCAAAATAAAAATATCTATCTAAAAGATATAGCTTCAATTTACAAAAAATATGAAGACTCTTCAACCCTTTACTCTTTTAATGGACAAAGTGCTATCTCTTTAGCAGTTGAGCAGAGTGAAGCAGCGGATGCAATAAAAATTGTACAAAAGATAAAAAAACTTCTTCCTGAAATAAATAAGTCAAATCCTGATGTAAAAATTTCAATTGCAGATGACAATAGTGAAAGAATCTTAGACAGATTGAATATTGTTTTATCAAATATTATTTTAGGAATTATTCTTATTACAATCTTAGTAATGCTCCTTATTAATTTTAGAATGTCTTTTATTATTGTAATAGGTATTCCAACCTCTTTTGTTTTAGCAGCGCTTTATATCTATCTATCTGGATACACAATAAATATGATTTCACTTGTTGGTGTTTTGATTGCAATTGGTATAGTTGTTGATGATGCAATTGTTGTAAGTGAAAATATACAGCAACATATTGAAGAGGGATATGAACCAAAAGAGGCAGCTATTTTGGGTGCAAAAGAGATGGTTAAACCTGTAACTATGGCTTCAATTACTACACTCTTCTCTTTTCTTCCAATACTTATGATAAGTGGAACAATGGGAGAGGTTATGAAGCTAATCCCTATTGCTATTTCTGCACTAATAATTGCTTCACTTATTGAATCATTTATTTTCCTTCCAATCCATGCAGCTCACACACTAAAAGCAAATGCAAAAGTTACTTCTTGGGAAAAAGCAAATGAGATTTACAATAAAATACTTCATTTTTTTATGGCTTGGAAAAAGAGCTTCTTAATCACTTTTATAATTTTTGTTCCTCTTCTTACTTTTATGGCAATAAAATCTTCAAAGTTTCAGATGTTTCCAAAGTTTGATGCAACAGATGTAAAAATCTCAATCAAAGCAAATGAGAATACAAAACTAGAAGATGCTTTTAAAATAGTTCAAGCAATTGAGCAAGATATAATGAAACAAAAAGATAGATTTTTTGTAAGAAGTATAGATTCAGTTGCAGGATATAGAAAAGATACAGGGGATAATAGAGAAGATTACCCTTATGTTATGTATATGACAGTTGAGCTTCAAAAACTAAAAGCTGCAAACTTTTTGGATAAATATGTAACCCCTTATTTAAGTTTATATTATGACAATGAGGGAAGAACAAGAACAAAAAACTCAAGAGAAATTTCGTCTGACTTAAAAGATTTTATTGATGAAATGGATTTCAAGAAGAGATATAATCTAAGTGAAATAGTGGTTCTTGAAAGAAGAGTAGGTCCAGTAAAAGCAGATATAAAAATTGGACTTGTTTCAAATGATAATGAAAAAATTATAGCTGGAATTAATATGTTACAAAAACATATTGAGTCTATAAAAGGTGTAAAATCTCTTTCAAATTCACTTAAATTTGGAGTTGATGAGATAAAATTAAAAGTAAATAACTATGGGGAACAACTTGGAATTGATGAAGCTTTTATAGGTTCTTTTTTATCTAATATGTTTTTATCAAAGAAAAAAGCTGTATCTTTTGATGATACAGATATGTTGGATATAAAAATAGAGAGTTTAAACAAAGATGATTATGAGACTTTAAAAAATGTTGAAATTCCACTTGGTGATGGAACTTTTGTCTCTTTAAGTCAAGTTGCGCAATTCCAAGTTATTAAAGGCTTTGAACAACTTATAAAAGATAATGCAGAGAGAAATTTCTATGTATTTGCCAATGTAAATCCTGATATTATAACTGCAACTGAACTTCTTGATGAGATTCAACCAACCCTAGATAAAATTAAACAAAGTGGAATCAAAATCATTTTAAAAGGGGAAGCAGAAAAACAACAAAGTTTAAAACATGATATGCTTTTAGCTTTGGGACTTACTGTTATTCTAATTATGCTTTCAATGTTATATCTATTTAACTCTTTTAGGGAAACATTTATTTTAATGAGTGTAATTCCTTTTTCTCTACTTGGGGTTTTAATAGGACATAAAGTAATGGGATTAAATCTCTCTATGCCTTCACTTATTGGTGCCCTTGGTCTTGCTGGAGTTGTAATTAATGATGGAATTATTATGATGACCTATCTTAAAAAAGCTAAAGCATTAAGTGATGTATTTTATAGGGCAACAAAAAGGTTTAGACCAATAGTACTTACAACTGTCACAACACTAATGGGAATGTGTTCACTTATATTTTTCCCAACAGGACAAGCTGTAATCTTCCAGCCTATTGCAATTGCATTGGGATTTGGTCTTCTTTGGGGAACAATTTTAAATCTTCTTTATCTACCTGTTATCTACTCAATTTCCCATAGACTAAAAGGGGATAAATAAAGGGCTATTTTTTAATAGCCTACTTTTTTATAGCTTCATAGGCAACTAAGATTTTTTTTCTTTCAATTCCCCATCTATAACCACTCATAGCTCCTGATTTTGCTAAAACTCTATGGCAAGGGATTAAAAAGCCTATATGATTAGAACCAATAGCACTTGCAACTGCACGTACTGCTTTTGGTTTATTTATACTATTTGCTATATCTTGATAGGTTGTTATTGTTCCACTTGGGATATTTAACAAAGCTTTCCAAATATTTATTTGAAAATTTGTCCCTTTTACAAATAGATCAAACTTCTCTTTTTTTACAAAGATTTTATCTAAATACTCTATTGCTTTTTGTGAGTCTTCTATTAGATTTGCTTTTGCCCAAATCTCTTTAAATCTATTAAATATTTGTTCTTTGTTGTCATCTACAAAACCAAAATAACAAACCCCTCTTTTAGTAAACCCAATTAAGGCTTCCCCAAAGGGAGTAGAACCATATCCATAGGTGATATCTACATTTTTACCAAACTCTTTATACTCTTTTGGAGTAACACCAATAATATTTACAAACAGATCATGAAGTCTACTTGAACTTGAAAGTCCCATTTCAAGTGAACTATCTAAGATAGATTTGGATTCTTTTAGATGTTCTTTTGCATAATTCAAAGTAACTGATTGCAAAAACTGTATAGGGGTAACTCCTACATACTCTTTAAATACTCTTATTAGATGGTATTTACTCATACCTATATATTGGGAGATTTCATCGATTGTTGGTTGCTCTTTGAAGTTTTCATCAATATATCTTATAACTTTTTTAATTTTTTTATAATTTTCGTTCTCTTTTGATAAATTATCTTTCATAAAATACCTTGATGAATTTTTCTAAAGTGAGATTAACTCACTTTAGATTTTTATTAGTAAGTGGATTTAGTGTAAATTACAAAATCTCTAGCTAACTCTTTTAATTCTTGTTTAATATTCTCTTGTAATTGTGTGTTGTTTATATCATCTAAAACATCACAAATTTTGTTTGCAATAATCTCAAACTCTTTCTCTTTCATTCCTCTTGCAGTTAATGCTGGAGATCCTATTCTAATACCTGAAGTAATAAATGGACTTCTTGTTTCTCCTGGAACTGTATTTTTATTTACTGTTATCCCTGCATTCCCTAATGCTGCATCTGCATCTTTCCCTGAAAAATCTTTATTTAAAAATGATACTAAAATCAGGTGATTATCTGTTCCTTCTGAAACTATATCATAACCTCTTGAAACCATAACTTTTGCTAAAACTTGTGCATTTGCTTTAACTTGTTTTGCATACTCTTTCCATTTTGGATCAAGTACTTCTTTAAATGCAACAGCTTTTGCTGCTATTACATGAACAAGTGGTCCACCTTGAATCCCTGGAAAAATTGCAGAGTTTATTTTTTTTGCAATCTCTTCATCATCACAAAGAATCATACCACCTCTTGGTCCTCTTAATGTTTTATGAGTTGTAGTTGTAACTACATGTGCATAAGGAAATGGGCTTGGATGTTCATTTGCTGCAACTAATCCTGCAATATGTGCTATATCTGCAAACAGGTATGCTCCAACTTCATCAGCTATCTCTCTAAATCTTTTAAAATCTATCTCTCTAGGATAAGCAGAAGCTCCACAAACAATAATTTTTGGTTGAACAATTTTAGCAATCTCTAAAACTTTATCATAATTGATTCTACCATCTAATTCAACTCCATAATAGAATGCTTGATAGTTTTTACCAGAAAAGCTTGGTTTTGATCCATGAGTTAAGTGTCCACCATGGCTTAGATCCATACCTAGAATTTTATCTCCTGCTTTAATAAGTGCTGCATAAACTGCACCATTTGCTTGACTTCCTGAGTGAGGTTGAACATTTGCATATTTACAACCAAATATTTCACATGCTCTATCAATAGCTAATTGTTCAGCTTTATCTGCAAATTCACATCCACCATAATATCTTTTATATGGATATCCTTCTGCATATTTATTTGTAAATACTGATCCCATTGTTTGCATTACTGCTGGGCTTGTGAAGTTCTCACTTGCTATCATCTCTAAGTGGTCTGTTTGTCTCTCTTTTTCAGCCTCTACTAAATCAAAAATCTCTTTATCTGCTTCTTCTAATGTTGCATCTGAAATAAAACTCATGGTACAAACTCCAATATCAAATTTTTCAAAAGTATAACCAAAGAAAAAAAATCACACAATCCAGATATTGCTAAATTATAAAAATATAAATATTTTAAGGGCTGAAATACTTAAATCTTTAGGTTCTTCTCCTAAAGCTTTTAGAGAGTTTTCAACACTATCAATCATTTGTGTTAACATAACTTCAAAAGAAAAATTCGAATGATCCAAAAGGGTCTCTTTGCTATTTTCAATATGCCAAAGATGTTTTATCTCTTCATAAGATAGATTTGAATTCTTCTTTAATCTGTGTTCCAATTCAATTTGCCAATTATTTTGCCAAGTTAAAAAAAGATACTCCCCATTTATATCCCTATCAACTTTTATTTTCCATCTTATAATTTGTAAATTTCTATAAAGCTTGTTTAATTTCTCTTTTTCAAATTGCATTGCAGTTAATTTATGTGCAACTTTAAAGTCAAAGGCATTACTAATCATATAATAGATTGCTAAAACTAAATAATCATTTCTATTTTCTATCTTATCTTTACTAAAGGCAATTTGTAAATACTCTTTATAATCTTCTAAAATTTTACCTTTATATTTTAATAAAAAATTTGCATCAGTATTTTTAATTAGTGTGTAGATTCTACGTTCATCATTTTTACTATATGCACTTGGATTTCTAATATCTAACTTTTTTTTGAACTTTACTAATAGTTCTTGCAGTCGTTTTTGATCTTTGGTTATAAGTGTTGCTGCATTTGATTGAATAATACTTGTAAGCTCTTCTTGGGTTGAGGCACAACCACTAAAAATAAGAAAAGCAGATAGGATAAAACTATATTTAAAAAATTTTATCACTATCTATTCTCCTTTTAAGCCTGAAGCGAGTTTAATTCATTGGTGATTTTTTCTAATCTTGTTTTTATCTCTTCTAGTGCTTTTTTATTCTCTTCAACTACATTTTGTGGAGCGTTTGCCACAAATCTTTCATTTGATAACATTCCATTTAGTTTATCAAACTCTTTCTGTGCTTTCTCTTTTTGTTTTTCAAGTTTTGAAACAATAGCACTCATATCAATTTCAGCTGTTGGAATATAAACCTCTAAATTATTACTTACATCAGTTACTGAGTTCTCTACTTTTGAAGAAACAAACTCAATATTTTCTACTTTTGCTAGTTTTTCAATAAATGGTTTTGCAACTTCATTATCAATACTTTTATCAATTTTTATATATGCTTTTGCAATTTTAGAGTTACCCATATCTATTACAACTTTTGCTCTTCTAATAGCTGTAATTGCCTCTTCAATTAAAGAGAACATCTCTTCACTTTTTTCATCTCTTTTTATATCTTTAGGGAAATTCATAATCATAACTGATTCTCCCTCTTCAAGAGTTGTTCCACTTAATTTGTGATATAAGAAATCTGCAATAAATGGCATAAATGGTGAAATCATTTTAAGAGTCTCTTTAAATACTGCACCTAGTTCCACAATTGACTCTTTTGAAGCTTTAGAGTACTCAATTCCCCAGTCACAAAACTCAGTCCATACAAATCTATAAAGAATTGAGGCTGCTTCATTAAATTTATAAGATTCTAAAGTTTCTCTTACTTCATTTACTGCAACACATAGTCTGCTTTGCATATAAAGACCAAGTGGTGTTTTAACTTCAATATCTTTTAAATCTGGGAAAGTATCAACATTTAGACTTAGAAAATTTGAAGCATTATAGAGTTTATTTGTAAAGTTTCTAAATTGCTCTAAATTTTTTGCTCCAAGTTTAATATCTCTTCCTTGAACTGCTAAAAATGCCAGTGTAAATCTAATAATATCAGCACTATGCTCTTCAACCATATCAAGTGGATCAATTACATTTCCCTTTGATTTAGACATTTTTTGCCCATTTTCATCCCTAACTAAAGCGTGCATATAGATATCTTTAAATGGAAGTTCTCCCATAAAGTGTTCACCTAACATCATCATTCTAGCTACCCAGAAAAACATAATATCAAACCCAGTGATAAGAAGACTATTTGGATAAAAATCTTTTAAATCGCTATTTTTAAAAGTATCTTCCATTTGTCCATTGTTTCCCCATCCAAGAGGTGAAAATGCCCAAAGACCAGAACTAAACCAAGTATCAAGAACATCTGGGTCTTGAGTATATTTTTTACTTGCACATTTTGGACAAGATTCTGGTTCATCAGCTTTATCTGCCCATTGATGACCACAACTTTCACAAGTAAATACAGGAATTCTATGTCCCCACCAAAGTTGTCTACTAATACACCAATCCCTTAACTCATCCATCCAAGCTCTATATGAGTTTAACCAATGTGAAGGGTGAAATTTTGCTTCACCAGCGTAAGTTTTTTCAATACTCTTTTTAGCAACTTCACTTCTTACAAACCATTGTTTAGAGATATATGGTTCAACAATATTTTTACATCTATAGCAATGCCCCACTTGGTGAATATGCTCTTCAATTTTTACAATAAAACCCTCTTCTTGCAGTTTTTTTACAATAACAGGTCTTGCTTCAAGTCTCTCTAAACCTTGAAACTCTCCACAATATTCATTTAAAATACCCTTTTCATCAAAACAGGTAATAAACTCTAAATCATGTCTTTTACCAACTTCGTAGTCATTTTGGTCATGGGCTGGTGTTACTTTAACAACACCTGTTCCAAATGCCATATCAACATGTTCATCTGTAATAATTTTAATTTTTCTATTAGTTAAAGGAAGAGTTACCTCTTTGCCAACAATATTTTTATATCTCTCATCTTCTGGGTGAACCATAATAGCTGTATCCCCAAAGTATGTTTCAGGTCTAGTTGTTGCAACTGTAACATGTCCACTTCCATCTGAGAAATGATAGTTCATATGGTAAAACTTACCATTTACCTCATCATGTTCAACCTCAATATCAGAAAGTGCCCCATCGTGTGTACACCAGTTAACCATATAGTTGTTTTGTACAATCATACCTTCGTTATAAAGATGAACAAAAGCCTCTTTAACAGCCTCTTTTAGTCCATCATCCATAGTAAATCTCTCCCTAGACCAAGCTGGACTTACCCCTAATTTTCTCATTTGATGAACAATATTTCCACCAGATTGTTCTTTTTGTTGCCAAGCTCTTTCAAGGAATTTTTCTCTACCTAACTCCTCTTTTGTTGTACCTTCAGCCAATAACTGTTTTTCAACAATATTTTGTGTAGCAATACCTGCGTGGTCTGTTCCTGGTTGCCAAAGGGTTTTGTACCCATCCATTCTTTTAAATCTTGTAATAATATCTTGAAGAGTAAAAGTTAAAGCATGTCCTATATGTAAACTTCCTGTTACATTTGGAGGAGGCATCATAATAGCAAAAGTTTTTTGTTTTCCATTTGCATCTGCTTCTTGAATAGATTTGTTTCCATCTACCTCAAAGTATCCCCTATCTTCCCAAATCTTATAGTATTTGTCTTCAACTTTTGATGGTTCGTACTTATCACTCATTTAATATCCTATTTTGATTTATCATCTGTTCTTTTTAAAAATATTCGCGATTATATCGAAAAGTTGATTTATCTTTGGTAAGGTGAAGTTTATCTATTAAAAATTAGTTCTCTTCTTCATTTTTAATAAGTCCAGCCTCTTTTAAAAAGGGTGAGTGAATAAAGTCTATTTTTTTGATTTTGTCATATTTTGCGTAACTTAGGTATAAAATATCTTTTGCCCTTGTAACTGCTACATAAAAGAGTCTTCTCTCCTCTTCCAAACTTCCACCTTTTGACATCAGTTTTCTATTTGGGAATCTTCCATCCATCAGATCAATTACAAAAACCTCTTTAAACTCTAAACCTTTGCTTGCATGAACAGATAGAAGATTTACCCCTTCCCCTTCACTCATTTCAGAGCCACCTAAAATCATAGAGTTAACAAATTTTGACAAATCTTGAAAATTTTTAGAGAGGGTTCTTAGAAGCATCACTTTTCTATTTATTTTTGCCAAAGCTTTTGTTTTTTGTATATCATTTATTTTCCCATCTTTTTGAGTTGCTCTTTTGGTTGCAAGCATATCTTTTATTTTTGAGTATAACATTGAACCAACAATACTAGCAACCATTGATTCAGGAACTTTTGTTCTTCTTACTTGTTTAATAAGCAAATAAAAATCATAAATATATTTAGCCCCATCAACTGTTAGTTTTGGATGTTTTAAAATTGGATTACTTAAAAAGTTCTCTTCAAAATTACAATCTTTAAATTTAGAGATTGAACCCAATTCTAAAAAATCATCAAAAAGTCCAAGCTGAATATTTTTGATTCTATTTGTCTCAAAAGGGTTTGTAATGCTTTGGTTTGGTTGAAAAAGACCTTTCATGATATCTCCATCTCCAAGTCTGCTAAGGGCATCAAAAATATCTTTTGCTATTGCTTTTCCAATCCCTTTTCCATACTCTAAAACATGAATAAAAGCCATCATATCATTGTGACTTAATTGCATAACCAAAATATCAAGTACAAACTTTATCTCAACAGAGTCAAAAAATGACATTCCACCTTTTCTCTTTGCTGGAATTCCATACTCTCTTAAGTTTGCTTCTATTCCATCTGCACTTGAGTTGTTCCTAAAGATAATTGCAATTTCATTGTGTGAAGTGCTACTTTTAGAGATTAGATCAGAGATATGATGATATTGTTGGAAAAGCTCTGTAAAAGCTAAAAGTTTTGGGGCTATAGTAACATCTGTACGCATAACTTGCAGATGTTTTTCATAAACCCTTTCATTGTGTTCAATTACTTTTGTAGCCAAATCCAAAATAGGTTTTGTTGATCTATAGTTTTTTCTTAATGTAAAAACTTGTGCATCTTTATATCTTTGTGAAAAAGTTGAGATAATACCAATATCAGAACCATTAAAGGCATAAATACTTTGGTCATAATCTCCCACACAAAAAAGCGATTTTGGCTTAAAGGCATCCAATAATCTTCCTTGCAAAGGGTTTGTATCTTGATATTCATCAACTAAAATCTCTTTAAAATCAAACTCAGTATTTTTTAAAGTATCAAGCATAATTGTTAACAAATCATCAAAGTTTGCATAACCATACTTTATTTTCAGCTCATTAAACTCTATTACCACATCTTCATAGATTGCTGTATAGATCTCATGGGCTTCATTTTTATTTTTTATCCAAGTTGCAAAATCTTCACCCTCATTTGAGTTTAAATATAAAGAATAGATATCGTATAAATATCCCCCATCATAAGGATTTGCTTCATCACTTCTATCATAAAAAACTCTCTTTTCATAAAGAGATTTAAAAAGTGTCTTTAATTCACTTGGCTGTTTTAGTGTAATATTAATATTTAGTTGTTTTAAAAGTTTATATGAAACAGAGTGAAAAGTACCTGCCATTATCTTTTGGGCAATCTCTTTTCCAAAAAACTTTGCAACCCTTGCAACCATCTCTGCTGCTGCTTTATTTGTAAAAGTTAATAATAATATCTCTTCAGGTTTTACCCCATGGTTTATTAAATTTGCAATTCTTCCTACAATAGTAGAGGTTTTACCCGTTCCTGCGCTAGCAATAATAAGATTATACCCTGTAGGGCAAGTTGCAGCACTTAGCTGATCTTCATTTAGATTTGATAAAGGCATATATAGAATAACTCTTTGATAGTTTTTGTATGGCGAATGTTAGCACTAATGTTCTTTAATCTGGGTAAAAAAAAAGCTCCTTTTTCAAGGAGCTTCTTCACACACAAGGAAACAAATTGGAAAATTTAAAAATTCGCAGTTTTTAAATTATTAAGAAGAATTCGCACAACTTCTTAATCCATAAAGAAATTATAAAGGATGAGCATTAATAATAGAGTAATGAAAAGTTAACCAAGAGTTAATGTTACTATGAAGTTAAAAAAAGGGAAAGCTTTAAAAGCTTTCCCACTCGTCAGAATCGTCATTTTGTGGGACATATACCCTATCTTTTTTTGATTCTTGTTTTTTATATTCTAAAATTTTTTCATGGTAAGTTTTTGCATTTTTTACCTCTTTTGGAAGAACATCCCTTGCCCTTACAAATTTGCCATTTTTACATTTATGCTCTTTTATTTTATCAAGGTAGAAAAACACTTTTGAAGTATTATCTTCTATATCATGGGCAATATTTAAAAGTTCTTTATCCCTTTTATTATTTGCATCAACATCAATATATTTTTGCACATTTTTGTGAATATTTTCATGTACTTTAAGAAGTTCTTCCCAGTCAGCATTTTTTGTATATGGTTCATTTGCATGTTTTTCTATCCATTTACCCAAATCACACTCTGTACAAGTTTTTACTTTCCAAGTTTGACCATTTCCAACTTTACTAAAGTTATTCTCTTTGAAAATAATATGGTCAAGTTTTAGTTTTGTTGTATCAAAAACTAAATTTACATCACAAACAAAATCTTTTCTTTTTTTATCAAACTTAGTTCTTTCAACAATTGATACAAGATTTGATGAGAGTTCACTTAGTGCCATAGCTTTTTGCGATACACTTTCAGATGAGTTTGCATTCTCTTGGGTTGCTTTATCAAGTTGATTAATAACATCATTGATTTGTCCCATTCCCTGTCTTTGTTCACCGGAAGCCTCAGAAACTTCTGTCACTAAACTTGCGACTTCTGATACTTTTGAGTTTAAGAAGTTGAAACTTTCTACCATTTTATCTGCTGTATCTTTCCCCTCTTTTGTTTTCTCTTGGGCAAAAGTTACTATCTCTTTTATCTTTTTAGCAGCTTCAGCAGATCTTCCTGCGAGATTTCTTACCTCTTGTGCAACTACAGCAAAACCTTTTCCAGCTTCACCAGCAGTTGCAGCTTCAACAGCAGCGTTAAGTGAAAGAATATTTGTTTGGAAGGCGATTTGATCAATTATTGTAATAGCTTCAACTATATCATTTGTTGCTTGGTTAATTCCTTCCATTGCTTGACCAGTTTTATGTGCCAACATATCATCTTGTTTACTTGTACTCTCTAAATCTTTTGCAATTGTCATCATTTTTTGAGTTTTTTCATCTGTATGTGAAATTGCTGATGTGATCTCTTCTATTGCTGCTGCTGTTTCTTCCAATGAGGCTGCTTGTTGGGTAGAAGATGATGATAGCATCTCAGAAGTTCTTGCAAGCTCTTTTGCACTTTGAGCCAATCTTGTACTTGTATTATCAACCATACACAAAATTTCAGAGATTGATACACCTAAAGCATTTGTTCCTTTTATTAATGAACCAATATTCCCTGAGCTTGTTGTCTCAATTTTATACTCATATTTTGCATTTCCATACTCAATAATTGCATTTGTAATTAGAGCAAGATTATCTCTTGTAACTTTTAACATCTCATTAACATTTTGTTTAAGCTCTTCTACTTGTGCCGAGTTTGCAACCTCTTTTATCTCATAAGTATAAAAACCTTCCCTTGCCTTATGCACAATATCAATTGCTTCATCTATAACTTTTGCATCTTTTTTTATACCATCCTCTATTTGTTGAAGATAACTATTAAAATTCAAGGCAACCTTTCCTATCTCATCTTCCCTTGTTACTTCAACTCTATTTGAGGTATCTGAATTTCTTGAGATTGATAAAATTGCACTATTTAGCTGATTAAGTGGTTCTATTATAATTTTAGTTGAAAAGATTTTTATAATTAAACTTGTAATAATAAGTATTGCAACAATAAGTGTTAGAGCTATATAAATGATTTTTTGTGCATCCATAACAGAAGCATCAACAATATTTAAATCCTCCCCAACAACATAATATCCAATTTTTTTATTTGAATAATCAATAATTGGTTTTAGTGTTACAAAATAATTATCTTTTACTAAATAACCCTTTTGTTCAATACTTTTTAAATCTAAAGTAGCTGCAAATTCTGCAAAATCTTTATTAAATGATTTTTGATTTAAAGCATATTTTCCAACACTTTTTAAACTATTTACATTTTCACTAAAAACAATACTTTTATCTAAAAGCATAAGAAGATGAGCATTATTATATTTACTCATATCTTTGATTATTGAGTTATATCCCGCTTTAAACTCTATACTACCTAAATATTCACCATTTTCAATAATTGGAGCAACACCAACTAAATTCACATTTGAAACACCAATTTCAGTTCCAACAACTGCTTTTTTTTCATTAAAAACTGTTGAGATTGATCCCCTTTTTGAAAGTAATTTATCACCATTTTTTTCAGGTTTCCATGATCTTAAAAATGATACTCCATTCTCATCATGGATATGAATCTTTATATTTTTAAAATTTGTATTTTTTTTAAAATCAGCAGAAAGTGTTTGTAAAATTGAAACTAATTCTTCTCTATTTTTATTTTTTAATGCAACTTTGATTCTTCCATCATTTGCAATTGATATTGCATTTGATATACAGATCTCTTCTTTTGCCAAAAGTTTTTGTTCCACTATTGAGTTTAAACTATTTGCAGATTTATTATAAACATCAATCTTTATGCCACTTATATAAAAAGAAAAAATAATCATTGTGATTACCAATCCAACTAAAGAACTTATTAATATCAATAAGTTTAATTTATTACCTATTTTCCAATTATTCATCTATACAACTCCCTAACATATCTTAAAAAAACTATAACTAAATTAGTTGTATAAATAACTTAAAAATAATATTCTTCTAATTCAAATTATTTATATTAATAATCTGTTGTAGAAGTTTAAAAAAACCAATTAATAAAATGATTCCTACAAAAAAAATCTCTAAGATAGATAAACTTTTTTGAGCCATAATAAAATGTATGGTTGTTAAGACCAACACTAAATAGATTACTTTATGATATTTATGATACTTTTTAAAAAGAGCTGAAGAGGAGGTAAATGCCATAAAAAGAAGAAGTAAAAAAGAGCTCATTCCAAGAAAAATAAAAGGCTTTTCAAAACTCTCTTTTAAGATAGAATCAAAGTCTACTTGCATATCCAAAATAATGAAATTTAGAAAATGTAAAAATGCATAAAAAAATCCGCTTAATCCAACTATTTTTCTATATTTTATTAGATTTAGATACTTTTTTATCAAAGATAATGAAGTGGTAATAAGAAGTAAAATAAGAGATGAAAATCCAGTTATTGTATATATATACTTTATTGGATCAGCCACATCATCAAAATAAAATAGCTTTAGTAAAAGATAAAAAAGAGGAAATAGTAAAAATAGTATTAATAAAATTTTATTCACATTTATCCTTAAATATATTTAGTTAAATCCATATCTTTATAAAGATGTGCAACCTCTTTTTCATAGCCATTGAACATCAAAGTATTTTGTTTAAAAAAACTTCCTAACACTCTCTCTTTTTTTTGTGACCATCTTGGATGATCCACATTTGGATTTACATTTGCATAAAATCCATACTCTTTTGGATTCTCTTTTTGCCATGAGTTTAAAGGTTCTTTATCAACAAAAGAGATTTTTGCAATTGACTTTATTGATTTAAACCCATATTTCCAAGGGACAATAAGTCTAAGTGGTGCACCATTTTGTTTTGGCAGGCTTGAACCATAGAGTCCAACAGCTAAAATAGTTAAATCATTCATTGCTTCATCCATTCTTAGACCTTCAACATAAGGATATGAAATAGCAGAGAAATATTTTCTTGCTTGATCTGGAAACATCTCATCATCAAAAAGAGTTTCAAAATAGATATATTTTGCACTTGAAAGAGGTTTTACATATTTTATTAAATCTGAGAGTTTAAAACCAATCCAAGGTACAACCATAGACCAGCCCTCAACACATCTAAATCTATATATTCTCTCTTCTAAATCAACTTTTTTTATAAACTCATCAAATCTTAAAATCATCTCTTTTTCAACAAGCCCATCAATTACAATATCCCAACTGTTTGTATTTAGTGTATGAGCCAAAGGTTTAACACCCTCTTTGCTTGTTGTAAACTCATAAAAATTGTTATATGAGGTTATTTGTTCATAGCTATTTAGTTTTAGATTTTGAGGATTTTTATCCTCTATATATTTTAAAGTTTTTATTGGTAACTGCTCTTTTGCCAAAGCTTCAACTATTGAACTAGAGCAAACCAAAGAGGCAGCGCCAAGTTTTAGAAAAGTTCTTCTCTTTTCAAAAATCTCTTTAGGGGTAACTTCTTTTTCATCTATATGCCAAGATTTTTTATTAATAATATTCATTTAAAATCCTTTTGTTTATATTTAGAATTTTAAAGAAATAGTGTTAAAGTTTTGTGTAGAGGTTTAAAAAGAGAGGAATCTCTCTTTTTAAAAATTAAATTGAAGATAATGCAGCTTGATAATTTGGTTCTTCAGTAATTTCTGGACAAATCTCTTTATATTTTACAACACCAGCGTCATCTGTAACAAAAATTGCTCTACAAGTAACTCCAGCAAGTGGTCCATCGGCGATTAAAACTCCGTATGCATTTGCAAACTCTTTATTTCTAAAATCACTTCCAACTTTTAAATTTTCAATACCTTCAGTTGTGCAAAATCTTCCCATTGCAAATGGCAAATCCATAGATACAACTACAACTTCAGCATCAGATTTTGCAGCCTCTTCATTAAACTTTCTAGTCTCTGCTGCACAAACAGCAGTATCAAGTGAAGGAACTACAACAATAACTTGTGCTTTTCCACCAATTTGAATATTAGATAAATCTTGTCCTACAACATTTATCATTGGAGCTTTATCACCTACATTAACTTCTGTACCTGCTAAGTTTACAGGATTTCCTTTAAGATTAGTTGTTGCCATCTCTTCCCCTTAGTTAAATTGGCGAAATTATAATATAAGATTTTAAAATATATCTTAATTATAAATTCTTAAAATATT
Source organism: Halarcobacter ebronensis (assembly GCF_013201825.1). Lineage (NCBI taxonomy): Bacteria > Pseudomonadati > Campylobacterota > Epsilonproteobacteria > Campylobacterales > Arcobacteraceae > Halarcobacter > Halarcobacter ebronensis. The sequence goes on along the minus strand of NZ_CP053836.1, from coordinate 740,062 downwards.
TTATCAGTATTTTTATATTAGTAACTTAAAATTACTCTTAAAACAATTTATGTAGTAATTTTGTAACAAATGGTATTATTTAACTTTGATTGAGTTCTCTAAAAGCTCTATTTTATTCTCTTCTATTAGCTTTGTTAAAGAGGCTTTAAAGGCCTTTCTACTTAAACCAAAACTCTTTTTTATATCTTCAGGAGTGCTTTTATATGTGAAGGTCATTTCGCCCCCATTTTTACTTAAAATATCCAAAATTCTATTTGCATCATCATCTTTTTTTTCTTCACCAATTTTTTGCAAAGAGATATCAAGTTTTCCATCTTCTCTTAAGTTTTTTACATAGGCTTTTTTTCTATCTCCAATATTGATTTTTTCAAAAATCTCATTGTGATAAATCAAACCTTCATAGGCATTGTTTACAATAACTTTAAAACCTAAAGGAGTTTTCATATAAAGAAGAATTTCAACTTCACTATGGTTTTCCAAGTTTGCTGGAAACTTCTCAAGAACAAACTTTTCTGTTCCTATTAATCTGTTAGTTTTTTCATCTTCAACTATTTGAATAACTTTTCTGCTACCTACATTAAAGGTTGATCTTTGTCTATTTTTAGGAACAAGTAAATCTTTTGTTAATCCCATATCCAAAAAAGCACCAAATTTTGTACTATCAACAACTTCTAAGCAAACAAAATCATCTTTTTTACCATAAGGAGTTAAAGTAGTTGCTACTAATCTATCTTCACTATCTGTATAGATAAAAACCTCTAGCGTAGAGTCTATTTTCATCTCTTGTTTTACATAACAGTTTGGAAGCAAAACCTCTTGTTCATCTAGTGAACAAAGATATAATCCAGGTTCTGAAACTCTATTTACCTTTAGGGTATTAATTACACCCAATTCTATTTTTTTATTCATTTTTTTCCTAAAAATTTAAAAAGTAGTAGAGATATAACTCCTACAACTATTATACTAGCTCCAGAACTAATATCGAAGTAGTATGAGATACAAAGACCAATTAAAGTAAATAGTGTAGCTATAATTGAACTTAATATCATCATTGAAGATAGTTTTTTTACAAACATCTCTGCTAAATATGTTGGAATAGTTAAAAGTGCAATTACAAGGATTAGTCCAACTACTTTTATAGCTCCAACAACACTAAGAGCGGCTAAAATAAGAATTAGTGTATAAAAAAACTTTACATTTATTCCTCTTAACTGAGCAAACTCACTGTCATATGAAACTGCCAAAATCTCTTTATAAAACAAAAGCACAAGAGTTATAATAAAAAAATCTAAAATAACAAGATATATTAAATCCTCTTTTGAAACTGCTATTATAGAACCAAAAAGATAACTCATTAAATCTACATTGTACCCAGGAGTTAAATCAACAAAGATAATTCCCAAAGCCATTCCAAATGCCCACATAATACCAATAATTGCATCTATTCTATTTCTGTTTTTTAATGTTAATAAAGAGATAATTACAGCTGTAGCAATTGCAAAAATGGTAGCTCCAAAAAGAACAGGAACTCCTAAAAATATTGCAAGACCAATCCCTCCATAAGAGCTATGGGCAATTCCTCCTGCTAGAAAAGTGATTTTATTTGCAATTACCAAAGAACCAATTATTCCAGCAGCTATTGAGACTAAAACTCCAGAGATTATTGCATTTTGTATAAAATCATATTGTAATGCCTCAAACATTAGTGTACTCCATGGGTATGGTTACAACAGATCTCTGTTTTACCTAAAGCTGATAAGAGTTCAACTTCACATAAATGTTCATCACAGATTTCAATACTATCATCAACTTTTAAATGGTGATAAACTAAAGTTTTATTTATATGGGCAACATTTTTTGCATAGTTTAGTAAAACTGAAATATCATGGCTTACAACTACTATGCAGATTTTTTTATTTAACTCTTTTAAAAGCTCATAAATCTCTTTTTGACCCTTTACATCAATACTTGCTGTGGGTTCATCCAAAAGCATAACTTTAGGTGTGGTACAAAGAGCTCTTGCAATAAATACCCTTTGTCTTTGTCCTCCACTTAAATCCCCTATTTTACTATTTGCATAATCTTGCATTTCAACTTTTTTTAGAGAATCCATTGCACAAGCAATATCCTCTTTACAATATCCAAAAAGTTTTTTCTTTGTAATTTTATGCCCCATTAAAACTACTTCTAAAGCAGTTATAGGAAAATCTGTATTTAAATTTGTATTTTGTGGAACATAACCTATCTCTTCATTTTTAATATTTTTAATTACTGTTCCATTTTTAACTTTTAATAGATTGAGTATAAGTTTTAAAAGAGTTGATTTTCCGCCACCATTAGGACCAATAATAGCTAAAAAATCATTATCTAAAATATCTAAATTTATTCTTTCCAATACATTAACATTTTCATATCTATAAGAAAGCTCTTTTATCTCTATTAATTTATTCATTATTATCTTGCAAACCCTTTATTTGTGCGAATTATACAATAATCAATTGTCAATTTAGATAAAAGTTAATTTTTTGGGAAAATTTAAACCAAATCTCTCCTAAATATTCATGAAAGGCAAGTGATGTTTTAGATATATTAGCGGCTTCAGGAAAAGATAAATAATCAACCTTTGCTTTACTATGATAGTCTGTTGGAGCTGCAATTGGATTTAGACCAAAAGATTTAAAAATATTCATTGCCCTTGGCATATGTGAAGCTGAAGTTACTAAAACAAAAGTTTTGTCTCCAATTCTCTCTTTGGCATATTTTGCCTCTTCTATTGTATCTTTTGCCTCTTCTTGTGTTAAGATATTATTCCCTTCTACACCTAAAGCAAGAGCAGTATTTTTTGCCATAATAGCATGGGGTGTTTTATCTTTTCCCCCATATCCAGATACAATGAGTTTTGCATTTTCTAGTTTCCTATAGATTCTAATACCTTCATTTAATCTAGTTAAACCTGTTCTTGACATCTGTGAAACAACAGAACGTTTCTCATCTGTTTCATGATCATTGCCTAAAACTAAGACATACTCTATTTTAGAATCTATATTCAAATATGAGTTATATTTTGTCTCTAAAGAGTTTATTAAAGAGTTAGAAAAAGGTTCATAAGAGATTAAAAAAGTCCAAAGAAATGTTAGGATTAAAAAAAGTTTTGCTTTTGTATATCTATTTAAAAGAAGATAAAAAAGTGCAATAAAAAGCAGTATCATAGAGATGGAAAAAGGCATAAAAAATATTGAAATAAGTTTCTTAAGGGCAAATAACATTTTAAACCTTCTCTTTTAATAAAAATGAACTATATCCAACAACACTTGTATCATCTTTTGTTCTATCATAACTTGTACAGTAATGAAGTAGTTCAAACTCTAAATCTTTTTTTATTGAAGATTTAACTAAAGCTTTTACTCCAACTTTTCCACAAGCTTCACACCCCTTATCAAAAAGCTCTAAATCTCTTTTTAAAATAGCATTAAGACAGATATTATCTAATCTCTTTGCCTCTTCAAGTTTATAAAAATGACTTAAATCTGTACTAATAACTATTAAATTATCTTTATTTTCTAAAAGTTCATCTACTAATTTTGACAACTCATTAAAATCAAGTTTTCCATATACAAGCTCAACTATTTTTATATCTTCAAAATAGTTTTTAATAAAAGGAGCTTGGGTCTCAGTAGAGTGTTCCTTGTGGGCTTCTGGTATAAAAGTTAAAAAAGAATAAGCTTCTTTTAGTTTTAAAGAGTACTCTAAATCTATTTTTAAATCTCCAAGGGGTGTTTTAAAACTCTCATAAAGGGCAATTGAAGCTCCTTCTATATAGATTTTATGGCTAGGTCCAATCACAACAACTCTTTTATATCTATTTTTTGAAGAGAGATTGTAAGCCAAGTTTGCAGTAAAACCACTATAGATATATCCAGCATGTGGCACAATAATTGCTCTAACCTTTAAGTTATCACTAGCATTTTTCAAAGAAAAACTCTGGTTAAAATACTCTATAAACTTATCTATCTCTTCTTTGCTTTTTGGATAAAAACTTCCTGCAACAGCCATCTCTCTTTGACCCATAACTACTCCTTAAAAATCCCTTCTAGTGGTTTTCTACAATTATTGCAATTGCCATTTTCTACTCTATATGATTTTACATTGAAATACTCTCTTGAGATTAATTTATTGCCACAATTATCACAAAAAGTATTGTTTTCAAAACCAATATTTCCTATATAAACATAATTCAAGTTCTCTTCTTTTGCTATTTCATAAGCACTTTTTAGACTTTGTAAAGAGGTTTTTGGAAGAGTTAACTCTTTGAAATCAGGATGAAAAGCAGAAATATGCCAAGGAACATTCACTCCCAAATTCTCTTTTATAAATTTTGCTATATTTCTTATTTCTTCATCAGAATCATTTCTTGTTGGAACAAGCAAAGTAGTAATCTCTAGCCAAATTCCATTTTTCTTGAAGTGTATTAAATTTTTTAAAACTTTTTCTAAATCTCCACCTAGTTTTGTTTTGTAGTAGTTGGCATTAAAAGATTTTAAATCAATATTTGCAGCATCAATTAAACCTTTCATATCATCTATTACCTCACTACTTTCATATCCATTACTTACAAAAACTGATTTTAAACCTCTCTTTTTTGCTTCAAGGGAAATATCTTTTGCAAAGGGATAAAAAATTGTTGGTTCGTTGTATGTATAAGAGATAGATTCACAGCCCCTTTGTAAAGCAATCTCAACAATCTCTTTAGGTGAAATATAGTTTGATTTATCTATATTTTTCTCTTGGGATATTCCATAGTTTTGACAATAGTTACAATGAAAGTTACATCCAACTGTCCCAAGTGACAAAGATTTTGAACCAGGCAAAAAGTGATAAAGAGGTTTTTTCTCTATTGGGTCGATATTAAAAGCACTTACATGTCCATATACCAAACATTCAATCTCTTTTCCGTTGTTTTTATTAACACCACAAACTCCAACTTGATTCTCTTTTAGTTCGCAATAGTGTGAACATAAAAGGCATATAAGTTTAGAAGAGTCTGTAGAAGAGCTTTTGTAATAGTTCATTTTTTTACTCTTTTATTTTTATTGCTTCGTAGGTTTCTATTTTAGGATATGTTGAGAGTTTTTGCGGATTTAATCCAGCTTTTTGACACAAATGAACCATAAACTCTTCAAAAGTTGATAACTCATCCCAAACTTGTGGTAAAAAAGTAGCCCTATGACCATCAAGCTGAAGAATTACTCCATGTTTTTTGGGTATTAGTTTACTTTTTAAATCTTCAAAATCTTTATACTCTAATGGCTCTGGTTTTGTTAATATTGATATCTCAATTCTTATTTTTTCAAACTCATTTTTAGTTAAAGGATTAAATCTAGGATCAGAAAAAGCTGCTGCTTTTGCATTATTTATAAGATCATCAAAAAGAGTTCTATGGGCAATTAAAGAGCCAATACAACCCCTTAATTTGCCATTTAGTGTTAGAGTTACAAAGGTTGCTTCTTGTTCTTTTAAAAAATCATAATTTTCTAAATAGCTCTCTTTATTTACCTTTTTATTTTCAAAAGTAGTTTCTATTGCTTCTTTTGCAATTTTAAGTAAAACTCTATTTTTTTCACTCACACTACTTCCTTATTTAAGGTTACATATCTCTTTTATTGCTTTGATAAAAAGATCACTATCATTTAAACATTTACAAACTTTATAATCTAAAACTCCTATCTCTTGGGCTTTCTCTTTATACTCAATACTTAATTCAAAATCTGTTTCAGAGTTATCAATCAAAAAAGCAATTGGATAGATAAGAACTTTCTCATTTCTATATTTTGTTAAAGCGTCATCAAGGGAAGGTTCAAGCCATTTTAAAGGTCCAACTTTTGATTGATATGCCAAAGAGATAGATTTGAAATTTATCTTTTTCTCTTTTAAAATTGCAGATAAAATTTCAACATGTTCATTTATCTGTTTTTCATAAGGATCACCACTATCTACAATTTTTTGAGGGAGCCCATGGGCTGAAAAGATTAAATTATACTCTTCATACTTTTCAACACTATTTTTAATTGTATCAACAATAGCTTCATTAAAAGTTCTATTTTGATAAAAAGGTTCAATCACCTCAATATGAAACTTTCTTCCAGCAGCCTCAATAAAATCTTCAACAGAAGATTTTGTTGTAGTTGTAGAGTATTGGGGATACATAGGAAAAAGTATCACATCTTTTGCTTTTTTATTTTCAAGTTCTTTTACAACCTCATTTGCAAAAGGAGGAGTATATCTCATTGCTTGATGTACACAAACCTCATCTAATTCATCATTTAATCTATGAACCAATTTTTCTGTTAAAGGATTTATAGGAGATCTATTTCCAATTTTTTCATAGTTTTCCCAAGCTGAGTCTTTTCTTGATTTTACAATAAATTTAGCAATCAAAGATCGCAGGAAATTGCTTTTTACAGTTAAGATATTTTTATCATTAAACATATTTGTTAAAAAAAGCTCTAATTCATTCTTATTTCTTGCTCCACCCATATTTAAAAGAACTAAACTCTTTTTACACTCTTTTATCATAATTTTATCCTTAAATTTCATTCAAATTTATAATCTTGTCACTGCACCATTTTGCAAGTGTCATGTCATGTGTAATCAACAGTATTGCACAATTATTTAATTGTTCAATTATTAACTTCATAACCTCAACTGCAATAATATTATCCAAAGCTGAAGTTGGTTCATCCACAAGTAAAAGTTCTGGTTGCATTAATAAAGCTCTTAATATAGAACATCTTTGAAGCTGTCCTCCACTTAATTCATGTGGTTTTTTATCAAGTAGTTTTATATCTAAAGAGAGCTGATCAAGCCTTTTTTTAAGCTCTTCCTTTAAAACTTTTAAATCTTTATGTACAACATCTTTTAATTGTTCTAAAATAGTAAATGAGGGATGAAAAGAGTTATACGGATCTTGATAAATTGAACTTATTCTACCAACATTTATCTTTCCTTTTAAAGGAGTAAGATTTTTACATATTAGTTCAAATAAAGTGCTTTTCCCACTTCCACTTGATCCAACTATTGATACTAATTCACCTCTATTCAAAATCAGATTAAAATCTTTATAAATTAACTTCTCTTTATCATACCCAAAAGTTAAATTATCTATCGTAAGTGCCTCTTTTTTGCTCATTATTCATCCTATTTTAACGATAACTATATACAAATTTAGATTAAAACTTAACTAAATTACACACCTAAAAAATTATAATATATTTTTATGCATTATCATTGTTCTACATAAGCTTAATACAAGATTAAATTGATAAAATTTGGTTTTATTATTTAAGGAGAGAACGTAATGAAGAAAATTGTTTTAGGAACAATGATTGCTGCTGCATCTTTAATGGCTGCTAGCTATGCACCTTGTGCTGCATGTCATGGGGCTGCTGCTGAAAAAGCTGCACTAGGGAAATCACAAGTAATCAAAGGTTGGCCAGTTGAAAAAACTGTTGCTGCTTTAAAAGGTTACAAAGATGGATCTTATGGTGGAGCAATGAAAGGTGTTATGAAAGGTCAAGTTGCAAGACTTTCTGACGCAGACATTGAAGATTTAGCAAAACAAATTGCTGCATTTTAATCAGTCTATATGAAAATTTATAGAAAAGTGAACTACTCTTGTGGTTCACTTTTTTTTTGGCTTTTTTGAGCCTCTTTTTTCTTATCCTCTTTTTTTACTGCATCATTTAAATCTTCAGTACTATCAAAAAGAAGACCCCCCATCATCTTTTCACTATCATCAAACTGTCCACCCTTTGCACCCCAAATAAACATACCTAAGACTGCAAAAGAGAGTATAACTCCAACAACTAACATCATTAAAAGAGTGTCATTTATCATCTATCTTCCTAACCTTTTAATTTGATTCTCATTGAGTTTGCAACAACTAATAGTGAACTTAAACTCATAGATAGTGCAGCAACTAATGGTATTACAAATCCAGCCATTGCAAGAGGAATTGTAATCATATTGTAAATCAAAGATAATAGCAGGTTTTCTTTTATAAACTTATATGTTCTTTTAGAGATCATAAATGCAAAATTAAGACTCTTTAATGAACTATTTAATAAAACTATATCTGAAACAGAGATTGTAATATCTGCTGAGTTCCCCATTGCAATAGAGACATCAGAACTAGCTAAAGCGACAGAATCGTTTATCCCATCTCCTGCCATAACAACTATTTTACCCTCTTCTCTTAGCTTTTTAATATAGTTTGCTTTCCCTATTGGATCAATATTAGAGACAACTTTTTTAATTCCTACTTTTGAAGCAACATTTTTTGCTACACTCTCATTGTCTCCTGTTAGCATTACAATATCTAAACCTTCTGCTTTTAGATTTTCTACTAACTCTTTTGCATCTTCTCTTATCTCATCTGCAAGTTCAAAGGTTGCAATAACTCTTCTATTTATAGCAAAAATATATACAGAGTTTTGGCTCTCAAAGTTGTAGTTGATTCTATTATCTTTTATTAGTTCCATATTCCCACCAATAATATGAAATAGTTTATCATCTACATTTGTATATTTAGCAACCATACCTTTTGCTTGAATATTTTTAACATCTATAATATTTTTAAGTTCCAAATTATCATACTTTTTCAAAAGATATTTTTTTACAGATTTTGAAATGGGGTGGCTTGAAGCATCTAAAAGGGAATAAAGAAGATTTAATTTGTGAATATTATCATCTAAAATTCTTGCTTTTTTAACTTTTAGCTCACCTTTTGTTATTGTTCCAGTTTTATCCATAACCAAAGTATTAGCCTTTGCCATGGTCTCTATAAATTTTGCCTCCTTAAACAGAAGCCCTTTTTTAGCAAGTTCAGAGATACCAATCAAACTTGCAATAGGAGTTGCTAAAGCTAAAGCACAAGGACAAGCAATAACAATTACAGAGATTGCAACAATAAATGATTTTTCAAAATGGTTTGTATTTTCATAATCAAAGCCTAAATCTAAACCAAAAAAGTACCAAACCAAAAAAGTAAGTAATGAAAGGGATAAAATTGAAACTGTAAACCCTTTTGAAACTTCATTTGCTTTATACTCTATCTCTGGTTTTGAACTCAAAGAATCCTCAAGAAGGGTTACTATTGAATTAAGTGTTGAGTCTTTATATGTTTTTGTTGTTTCATATCTAATTAGTGCATCATTATTGATAGTTCCACTATATATTGTATCTCCCATCTTTTTAAATACAGGAACAGATTCACCTGTTAAACTTGACTCATCAAAAGTTCCTTCACCACTAATGATTTTTCCATCAATGCAAACTTTTTCTCCACTTCTTATCTCAATAATATCACCCAATTCAATATTATTTAGTGCAATTGCTTTTTTAACTCCATCTTTTACTACAGTTGCTTCAAGGGGAATAGAACTTTTAATTTTATCCAAAGTATCAACTGCACTTTTCTTTCCAATAACTTCTAAATATTTACCAACTAAGACAAAGGTAATAATCATAGTTACAGAGTCAAAATAGCTCTCCCCTTTTCCTCCAAAAAGAACATAAAGTGAGTAAATATATGTAAGAGTAGCTCCTGAACTAACTAAAAAGTCCATATTTAAAACTCGGTTTCTTAAACCATAATATGCACCCCTAAAGAAAATCCATCCTGAATAAAAAAGAACTGGTGTTGTAAATACAAGCTCTGCAATATGTATATACTCTCTTATTTGTTCATCGATTCCTGTAAAAAATCCAGTATATTTGGCAACTGAAAGCATCATAATATTAACACTTGCAAAAACGGCAACCATCATTCTTATAAAATAGTCTCTTTTTGATTTTGCAGCTTGTTCATCTGCTACTGTTGAGTCATAAGCATAGGCATTGTAACCAATACTTCTAATTTTTAAAATAATTTGTGAAAGTTTTATTTTTTCATTGTCCCAAACAATTTTAGCTTTGTTGTTTGTGAAGTTTATATCCGCACTAATTATACCCTCTGTTTCAAAAAGAACTTTTTCATTTAACCAAACACAAGCGGCACAATGAATACCTTCAATAATTAAGTCAATCTTGTTATAACCATTTTCTGTAGTTTTTATAAAAGTATCTTCAAAGCTTTTTGTATCGAATCTTTCAACATCATCTTCAACTTCAATTGGTGGAGCTATTGTTTTGTTTCCTAGCTTTTCATAAAATGAGTCAAGTCCATCATCTTTTAAGATATGATAAACTCCTTGACACCCTTTACAACAAAAATTTAGTTCTCCCTCTTTAATCATCACTTTCTCGTCAAACACAAGATGACAGTGATTACATTTAACATCAGCCACAAATTTTCCTAAAATAATAAATTAATAATCAGTAATTATATTAAATGCTTATTGGTTAACATTTTTATAAAAGATATTATAATATTATATCGTAATAAGTTTGGAGTAAGTCTTAATGATATCAAATGTATCGATACTAAAAAATATAACAATTTTATACGCAGAAGATGAAGAGGCTCTAAGAGAGATAACCTTAAATATTTTAAAGGGTTTTACAAAGAAGCAATTTGTCGCGCAAAATGGTGCTGAAGGTTTAGAACTATTCAAGCAAAATGAATCAGAGATTGATTTAATTATCACAGATGTTAATATGCCTATTATGAATGGTCTTGAGATGATTAGAGAGATAAAAAGAATAAATCCAAACATTCCTATAATTGTAGCAACTGCATTTTCTAATACCGAATACCTTTTAGAAGCAATTGATATTGGGGTTGATAAATATGTTCTAAAACCAATTGATATGAAAAAACTTCTACAATTGATGAGTCAATCTCTTTTATACCATGAGTTAAAAGATTTATATATTGACAATCTAACACATCTTCCAAATAGAAATAAATTAAAAAAAGATTTAGAGGATTCTAATAAAGATTTAATTGCAATGATAAACATTGACAAGTTCTCTACAATAAATGACCTTTTTGGAGAACATAATGGGGACCAAGTCTTACTTAAATTCTCTGATACCCTACAAAAATATTTTAATAAAGAGTTATTCTCGATCTATAGAGTTGAAGCGGATAAATTTTTAGTAATCTCAAGAGAGTACGATTTAGATACCCAGGAGTTTTACAACCTTTGTAAAAAATTTGAAGATTTTATTGAAGAGGATCCTGTTTGTATTGATGAGCATGAGATTGATTTGAATATTACAATTGGTATTGCAAAAAGTAGTGATGGAAATGCCTATAAATATGCTCAAAGAGTTATCGCATATGCAAGAAAAAAATTTGAACCTATTTTAATTTACAATGACTCTTTTAATATCCAAGAATCTTTTGAAGAGAATATTAAATGGATTAAAAAGATTAGAAATGGTGTAAGAAACGGTAACTTCAAAGCCTACTTCCAACCAATTGTTGATACAAAAACAAAAGAGGTTTATAAATACGAAGCCTTAGTTAGATATATTGATGATGATGGTACAGTTGTATCTCCATACACATTTTTAGATATTGCAAAAAAAGCAAAGCTTTATCCAAATATTATAAAAATCATGATAAATGAGGCCTTTAATCTTATTAAAAATAAAGATAAAAGAGTTGCAGTTAATATCTCTTTTGAAGATATTGCAAGTGCTGCAACAATGAGTTATGTCTATAATGTAATAGAAAACAACAAAGAGTATGCTTCTAAATTAGAGTTTGAAATTTTAGAATCTGAAGAGATTTCTGATTTTTCTGAGGTTTTTAAATTTATTGAAAATATGAAAAAATATGAGTGTAAAATCGGAGTTGATGACTTTGGTGCAGGATACTCAAACTTTAATATGCTTGTAAATTTGGATATTGATTTTGTAAAAATTGATGGCTCTTTAATTAGAGGAATTAATGAATCAAGAAACCAACAAATCATTGTAAGAACAATAGATGAGTTTGCTAAAAAATTTGGATTTAAAACTGTTGCAGAGTTTGTATCAGATGAAAATATCTATAATGAAGTAAAAGAGATTGGAGTAAGTTACTCTCAAGGGTACTATTTTGATGCCCCTTTAAGTTATAGTGAAATTAGTTAATAAGCCAATTATTAACTATTTCATCACTAAATAATCTAGATTTTATTCTTGTAATATTTGCAATCGCAATTAACTCTTTTGAAGCCTTTTCTAAATCATCGTTTATTATTAAATAGTCATATTTTTTGAAAGATTTGATTTCTGTTTTAGCGTTTTCTATTCTTCTTTCAATTACCTCTTTTGAGTCAGTATTTCTACTATTTAATCTATTTTCTAACTCTTTTAATGAAGGTGTTGTAATAAAAACTGAAGTAACTATATCATCAAGTTTTTTTCTAACTATATTGTGCCCTTGTACATCTATATCAAAAATTACAAGTTTTCCTTCATCTACAGCAGCTCTTATAGGCTTTAGTGAAGTTCCATAGTAGTTTCCATGAACATTTGCCCACTCTAAAAACTCACCTTTTTTAATCCCCTCTTCAAACTCTTCTTTCGTAATGAAGTAGTAATCAACTCCATCTTTTTCACCAACTCTTGGTTCTCTTGTTGTTGATGAAATTGAAAAAGAGTAGTCCTCAATCTCTTCATACACTTTTTTTAGAAGTGTTGATTTACCGCAACCACTTGGTCCCGAGAGAATAAGTATTGCACCTTTTTTTCCCATTATTTACTAACCTTTAAACACATTGTTATATTTACATCTTCGCCGTTTGAGAGTCTATCAATTACACCTTGGTCAAATTTTTGTAAAAAAGGTTTTAACTCAGCAATTGAATAGTTATTTAAAATAAGTCTTCTTGGTTCATCATCTTTTGGTTTTTGCTCCAAATCAAACTCATACTCTTTTACTTCATTTAAAGCATCATCAATAATTGAACTAATATCTTTCCAATCATTTTCATCAACAGGCATATTGTAATTAGATGATAACTCATCATCATGCAACAAATCACTTATTTTAGTTAATTCACTATTATCTAAAACACCACCATTATTTAGTGAAGCAATAGTTACTATGCTCTCATCACTCTCTTCTTCTATATCACTTGCAATATCATCAGCTAGAGATTCCACATAATTTGAAATAACTTTTTCTTCATCAAAACCATCTTCTATAAACTCTTTTTTTAGTCTATTTTCTACTTTTTCATCATCTTTAATAAACTCAACTTGCTCTTTTAATAACATCTCTAAAGTTGCTGGAAGGAAAGGTCTGTTTATAATAAAATCTCTTGCTTTATCAAAAGGAAGTTCTTCACTAACAATTGCAGCAAGTTTTTTTGTATGGCTTTTAAAAGAGTTAAAGCTCTCGTTTACAAACTCTTCATCAATTACCATAATATCGCTGTTATCACTTGTATTTAAGTTTTCACTAACCAAAAGTTTTATACCCATTTTTGCACATACAAGTGTGAATATTTTTTCTATAATTGGTGTTTTTGTCACTAAAATCAAATTCATTATTTCAACTCTTTTAACTCTAAGTTTTCTAATTTATAGACTTTATCACACTGCATTGCCAACTCATTTTCATGGGTTACAAGAATCATGCCAGAGTCATTCTCTTTTATATATTCATGAAGTGTCTGCATTACTATTTGTGCTGTCTGCTTATCAAGATTACCTGTGGGTTCATCTGCAAATATAATTTTAGGTTTTTTTGTAAGAACTCTTGCAATTGACAGCCTTTGTTGTTGTCCGCCACTTAGTTCACCAACACCTTGTTTTAGAACAAAATCAATATTTAGCCTTTTTAACAGCTCCTCATCAATACTGTTTCCACTTAAAAGTGTAGCAACCTCTAAATTATCATTTGCAGTAAAACCTCTAAAGAGGTAATGTGCTTGAAATATTATACCAAAATCTTCTCTTCTTATATTTAAAAGCCTCTTTTTTTTACTTTTATATATATCTTCTTTATTATAAATTATTTCACCAAATTTTGGTTTTAAAAGAGAACTTAATATATTTAATAGTGTAGATTTACCGCTACCACTAATTCCTATAATAGCAATTGACTCTTTTTTTTCTAATGTTAGATTTATATTTTCGAAAAGTTTATAATCAAATTCGTGAGTTAGATTTTTTGCTTCAAGCAGTATATTTTTGTCAGAGCTTATGGGTGTTTGTTTGTTTATTGTTTCACCCATTACTCTGACTTCTTATTTCGCTATTGCTTATTTACCCATTTGAGCTGCAACTTCTGCTGCGAAATCTTCTTCTTTTTTCTCGATACCTTCACCAAGTTCGAATCTTACATACTCAACAATCTCTATTGATGAATCAACAGCTTTAATAGCTTCTTCAACACTCATAGAATCATCCATAACGTATGTTTGAGATAATAGTGCGTGAGTTTTATCTAATTGAGAGTTATCTTCAATCCATCTTGCAATTTTACCTGTAAGAATGTTTTCAATAATTTTTTCTGGTTTACCTTGCGCAAGTAACTCATCTCTCATCTCTTTTTTAGCTGCTTCAATTGCCTCTTCAGTTAATTGTTGTCTTGTAACAAACTGAGGGATATTTTTAAGAGGTTTTTTAAGTCTTACTAACTCTTCATTCTCTTTTTCAATATCAGCAATAATAGCTTTATTTTCAGATTCAATAAAATCTGCATCTAAATCTTTATATGAAATAACAGTTGGTTTCATTGAAGCTGCATGCATTGCAACTTTTTTTAATAAATCAACAGTTTTTTCTTTTGCAGCATCAGAGCAAGTTGCTGCTAAAATAACACCAACTTTACCCATATGAACATAACCATTTACAACACCATTATCAGTTGAAATAGTTACCATTTTTCTAGCAACAATGTTTTCACCGATAGTTGCAATTTTTCCATTTAAATACTCTTCAAAAGTTGTACCATTAATAGTTGTTTTTAATAATTCAGAAGACTCAGTACAACCATGTGCTTGAACATGAGAAGTGATCTCTTTTGTTAAATTAATAAATTGGTCATTTTTTGCAACGAAGTCAGTTTGTGAGTTAACTTCAGTCATAGTTACTTTAGTAGAGTCCTCATTAACTAAAATTGTAATAAGACCTTCTGCAGCAACATTACCACTTTTTTTAGCAGCTTTTGCAAGACCAGCTTCTCTTAAGAATTTCATTGCATCATCAATATTACCATCACACTCATTTAAAGCGTTTTTGCAATCAAGCATTCCTGCACCAGATTTTTCTCTTAACTCTTTGATTAGTTTTGGAGTTGCTCCTGCCATCTTATGCTTCCTCTGTTTTTTCTTCAGTTTCTACTGCTTCAGCTTCACCTTCTGCTACAGCTTCTGCAACTACTTCTTGTACCTCTTCTTCAGATACTGGAGCTTCAAGTTCTGTACCAGTCTCGTCTGCTAACGCAGCTCTACCTTCGTTCATTGCTTCTGCCATTTCATCACAAAATAGTTGAATTGATCTAATTGCATCGTCGTTTCCTGGGATTGGATAGTCAACAACATCTGGGTCACAGTTAGTATCAAGTGGTGCTACAACTTTGATTCCTAATCTTCTAGCTTCTTGGATAGCGATTTTTTCTTTTACTGCATCTAAAACAAACATTAAATCTGGAAGTTTGTTCATCTCTTTAATACCACCAAGATAAAGTTCTAATTTTTCTTCTTTTCTTGTAAGCATTAAAGCTTCTTTTTTAGTTAAAAGGTCTAATTGACCCTCTTCTCTCATTTTTTTAATTACTTCTAATTTTCTAATTGATTTTTTAATTGTTCCGTAGTTAGTTAACATTCCACCTAACCATCTGTGGTTTACATAAGGCATTCCACATTTAATAGCTGCATCTTTTACAGCTTGACTAGCTTGTTTTTTTGTACCAACGAAAATCATTGTTTGACCTTCTGCTGCTGCATCTCTAACTACATTGTATGTATATCTGAAATATCTTAACGTTTTTTGTAAGTCAATGATATAGATATTTTTTCTTACACCGAAAATGAATTTTTTCATTTTTGGATTCCATCTTCTTGTTTGGTGTCCGAAGTGTACACCACACTCTAATAGGTCTTTCATAGTAACCATAGTTTTTCCTTGTTTTATAATATTATGTCTTCTTTTTTCACACAAAAATAAATTTTGCTAAAAAGAAGCAAAAACCTAAAGAGAACACACGAGTTGTTCTTTTTTAAGTCATCTGGGTTTAGCCTCTGTGCCCCTTAATGGCAAGTACAATTAACTTGTCACAACCCATACCAGGATTGACACATGAGAGGTTTTCTATTTAAAATAGAGTCGTGATTTTATCTAAGTTAACTTTAATACTTCTTTAAGTTAACATTTTTTGATAAATATTTATATTTTTCTCTTTTATTTTTGCTAAAATTTTTCAAAAAAGGATATTTATGCTTTTTCCAAATATTTTTAAAGAAGAATCAATAGAGGTAAATGGTGTTAAAATAAATTTTAAACACACAGGAATTGGCAAACCCCTTTTATTAATCCATGGCTATCCTCAAACTCACATTATGTGGCATAAAATTGCCCCTACTTTAGCAAACTCTTTTTATATAGTTTGTCCAGATTTAAGAGGATATGGGAAAAGCTCTAAACCAAAGGGTTTAGAAAACCATGAAAACTACTCTAAAAAAAATATGGCAAAAGATATGGTTGAACTTATGAACTATTTAGGATTTGATAAGTTTTTTGTAGCTGGACATGATAGAGGGGCTAGAGTAACTCACAGATTATGTTTAGATTATCCAAATCAAGTTTTAAAAGCTTGTGTTATGGATATTGCTCCAACTTTTCATATGTTTGAAAATACAGACCAAATTTTTGCAACAGGTTATTACCACTGGTTTTTTCTAATACAACCAGATAATCTTCCTGAAACTATGATAGAAGCTAATCCAGAATATTATCTAAAAGAGAAACTAAAAAGATGGAGTGCAAAAGATGTAGCCTTTGAAAAGAAATTTGACAGTGAGGCTTTAGATGAGTATGTAAAATGTTTTGATAAAGAATCTATTCATGCAACTTGTGAAGATTATAGAGCAGCAGCAACTATAGATATGAGTGATGATAGGAAAGATAGAAATAGAAAAATAGATACACCTCTTTTGGTTCTTTGGGGAGCAAAAGGGTTTATAAATAGAACTTACAAGGTTTTAGATGTTTGGAGTGAATATGCCACAAAGGTAAGTGGCAAGGCACTTGATTGTGGGCATTTTTTGCCAGAAGAGAAACCTTTGGAGGTTATAGATGAGTTGGAGAGGTTTTTCAAATAAACATTTAAATTCAATTATTATCTAATATTTCATTAAATGCTGAATAAAAAACTTTTTCTAAATACATATTTTGTTTATTAGAAAAAAATATTGATATATGTTTTTTTTGGTCAGTTTTCTTTTGTTTAAAAAACTCAATGATTTTCTCAAAAGAATTATCTATTAAAATTTCGTAATCAATTATTGAAAGAATTATAACATTGTCTATAAATTCATAATTAATATTATCTTTTAGAAGTTCTATTCTACTTTCCAATAAAAGAGTATGAGTATGTATAACAATAATGGCATATTTATTTTCTACACTTATATGATCAAATGTTGATTTAATTTGGCTAAATGCTTTATTTATAGTCTCAATAAAATTCTTCTTAATGTGAGGTAAGTCTCCATTTAGAATCATTTCATCATTCACTGGTAATAATTTACTTTCAATTACAATTGTAGAATTATCTTTTAATAAATAATATTCTGCTTTTTCTTTTTTAATTTCAGTAATCAATTCATTACATTCATATATATATTCATTATGTCTAAATTTAGTTAACCTTCTAGTATAATTTTCGAATGTATTTCCAAACTCACGCTTAAAATTTTGTGGTTTTACTTGTAAATCATTCAATGTTTTAAAGAGCTTATATGTTAAAGACTCTATCAGTGCATTTAAAGAAGGTATAAAATAAAAATCATCAGATAAATCAATAATTGGAAATTGTTCAATTAATCTTGTTGTCTTTATTTTATCTTTAGTATTTCCTAATTCTTTTGATTTTAGTCTATACTGTTTGATACTGATTGACATAATATTTATAAACTTATTAAAATTCTTAGCTGTTATTTTAGAATCATATTCTTTTAGTAATCTAAAAATACTACTAAAATCAAAAGGTTTATATATATTGTGTTTATCAATATTTAGTGCCGTAAAAAATAAAATTTGTTTAGGAGATAATCCAAAAAATTGTTTAAGTAACATTTCTTTATCTTTAAACAAATCTAATAATCTTCCAAAATTATTAACTGCAGGGGAGTATCTTCTTAATTGTTCATCAGCATATCTTGATAAAGCAATATTTAAAGATGAATTTCAATCATTTTTAAAATTTTTTTCATTATCTTTACTATTTAAATATAGTGATACAAATTTTCTATAATCAAATTTTGTAGGTAATGCATTGATATTTACTTTTGTATTTTTATAATCAGAAAAACGAATTGCTAAATCTACAATAATTAAATACCAATTAGGATTCTGTAATAAATTTCTTTCTGAATCATTATGCTCAATTTTTTTTATTTTATCGTCAGTCATATTCTCTAAAATTTTTATAAACACTAACCATTCAAAAGTAGTATATGTTTTAATGTGATTTATAATTACTTTATTATTATTCATTAATATAACCTATTCACAATATTTAATTTGATATTGATTTTTCTTAAAATTTATTAACTAATCATATAAACATATATAATACTAGATTTTACTTTTTTATGTACTTATTTATTTCTTTTTTTTATAATAAATACAGCATTTCTTTAAAGCCTAAAGGCTTTCACTTTAATACTTTTTTGTAGAAAAAAGTATTGCAAAAACTACCAACGTCTTCACTGTTTGCTACGCAAATTCCCTCAAAGAGAAACAAAATATTTATTGCGTTGCGGAACTTATATAATACATTTAAGGGAATATGATAATATATTTCCTTAAATGTATTATATAAGTTCCGCAGGTCAGAAAATTATATCTATATTCAAGGAACTCTGAAAGAGCTTTAACATCGTGTCTGGTTGCTTTTGGCGCAACCTTTTTCAACAAAAAGGTTGTAAGCGCTACTCTCGTAAGAGAGAGCAAGAGAACTTGTGATACGCGAAGCGTACACAAGAAAGGTTTTATTAAAGAATAAAAGGAAACCTCCTTTTATTCCTAAGCACTTATTGCTTCCCTAACCTCTACCTCAGCAAAATCAGTTACTATATTATACCCATGATTTAAAGCTAGTGCAATTGAACCACCAATTGAACCACAAATATCTCCTGCAAGATAAACCCCTGCACTATTTTTATTCTTTTCATCTATAAAAGGTTTCTCATTTTCATCTAAACTAACACTGCAACTTTTCAAAAACTCTTTTGGAGTAACTCCACCTAAAGCATAGATTATTCTGTCATATTTCCCTATTGTTCCATCATTATAAAAAACTTTAAATTTTCCATCTTCATCTTCTATTTTTTCTATATCAACCCCAAGTTTTGCTTCAATTTCACCATCTTCTATACAATTCATAAGATTCTTTACATTTTTTGGATTTGCTTTTGTAATCTCTTCTCTTCTATAATTAAAAGTTACCCTATTATCTTGATGAATAAAATATGCATATTCACAAGCACTATCTCCACCACCTACAACTAATACATCCTCATTTCCTTTACAATCAGATATTGTGTGGTTTGCTTTTAGTTTTAAACTTGATGGAATTTTATAGTCTGGTTTATTTGGTTTTCCCATTTTCCCTATTGCTACAACAACTCTTTTTGAAAAATATGTTTCACCTGTAGTTGTCTCTATTTTAAATCTATTTTTTAGCTTGCTTACCTTTGAAATCTCTGTATTAAATTTTGCATCAATTAACTTTTTTCCCAAAGACTCCTCAAACAGATCAAGTGTACTCTCTTTTGTTCCATCTTGAAAATCTATATGACCTTTTAGCTCTACTTCTATTCCTTTCCAATCCTTATCAACTGGTTTATTATCATTAAAATATTTTCTAATTGTTTGAGAGTGATTATCACCTTTTTCAAACATTAAGATTTTTTTAACACCGAAGATGACTGCTTCACATGAAGTTGCAATTCCTGCTGGACCAGCACCAATGATTGCTATATCGTATACACTTTTCATATCAATCTCCTTAGTTTTTTTATATTATATATAACCCATTATACCTCTTGAAATAATTTATTTAAAAATTTATTGTCTATAAATTAATCAAAATTTTTTGAGTCTAAAGTGAGTTTTAACTACCCTAGTTAACTACTATTTTAAGGTTTTTTTAAGGTATTATTTTAAGCTGTTAAAACCTTTCTTTTGATAGAATATCTAACTTAAAAAAGATATAAAAGAAGTATTGATGTCACAAACAAAAATCACAGAGATAAAAAATGAGATAGCTAAAGTTGTAGTGGGGCAAGAGGATATGATAAACTCAATCCTAATTGGTCTTTTAACAAATGGTCATATTTTACTTGAAGGGGTTCCAGGTTTAGCAAAAACAACTACTGTTAAAACAGTAGCAAATGTTGTTGATCTAAAATTTAAGAGGGTTCAATTTACACCTGATCTGCTTCCAAGTGATATTATTGGAGCTCAAATTTTTGATATGAAAACAGGTGATTTCAAAATCAAAAGAGGTCCCATATTTACAAATCTTCTTTTAGCAGATGAGATAAATAGAGCTCCAGCAAAAGTTCAATCAGCACTTTTGGAAGTTATGCAAGAGAGACAAGTAACAATTGCAGATGATACTTTTATAGTGGAATCACCCTTTTTAGTTCTTGCTACTCAAAATCCAATTGAACAAGAGGGAGCTTATAGTTTGCCTGAAGCCCAACTTGATAGATTTATGTTTAAAATAGTTGTTGGGTATAACACAAAAGAACAAGAGTATGAGATTGCAAAAAAAGTTACTTCAAATGAGATTTTAGAACTAAATAAAATCATCACCAAAGAGGAGCTTCAAACTTTAAAAAAAGAGGTTCAAAATATCCATATTGATAAAGAGCTTGAAGAGTATATTGTAAATATCATTTGTGCAACAAGAGAGCCTGAAAATTATGGCTTAGAAGAGATAAAAGAGTATATACAATTTGGGGCAAGTCCTAGGGCAACTATTGATATGTTTAAAGCTGTAAAAGCCATGGCATATATAAGAGGCAATGAATATGTAACTCCTATTGATATAGCACTGGTTGTTAAAAATGTATTAAGACACAGAATAATCTTAAGTTACGAAGCTGAGGCTTTAGATATACAAGTGGATGATTTGATTCATAAAGTATTAGAGAAGATTGATATACCATAAAGATGAACCAAACTTTAAAAAAGATTTTAATAAAAACAAAAAGAAATATCTTTTCAGAAATTATAGGAAATAACTCCTCTTTATTAAAAGGGGAAGGTTATGACTTTTTAGAGTTAAAAGAGTATGAATATGGAGAAGATGTTAAAAATATTGATTGGTTGATTTCTGCAAAATTTTCAAAACCCTTTGTAAAAGTTTTCCATGCACAAAAAGAGTTAAATATAAATATTATTCCCATACTTAGTGGCTCTATATATTTTGGAACAAAAAAATTCAAACAAGATTTGGTAACTGAAATTTGTTCAATTTTGGGTTACTCTTGTGTGAAACAGGGGGATCCTTTTAGCTCTTTTATAGCAAATGAGAGTGTTGAACTTTGTACAAAAAAATCAAAAAGAAATTTTGCAGTTACAAAGATGAGTGAAGCTATTTTTAACTATAAATGTATAGGTAAAAATAGTAACCTAAATATGATAATAGATGAACTTTTTAAAAAAATAAAAAAAAGGTCAATCATCTTTTTAATTGGAGATTTTTTTGATATAAAAGGGGTTGATTTTAGACTTTTAAGCAAAAAACATGAAGTTATAGCAATAATAGTTAGAGACAAATTTGAAGAATCCCCTTTTGAACTAGGAAATGTTAATTTAGTTGATCCCCAAACAAATCAAGTCTTTGATGGAAATATAAATGGATCTATTGTAAAAGAGTATAAAAAAAGAGTTAAACAAAATGACAGCAAACTTTTAGAGCATTTCCAAAAGTGTGGAATAAAGTTTACAAAAATCTATACAAATGAAGAGCCCTTGCCAAAACTTCTGAGGTTGATGAGATAATGAATGATTTAAAAATAAATGATATAAAAGAGTTAGTGGATATTCCTGATTATTCACTATATCTTTATATGTTTCTTTGGATTTTAGCTTGTTTAGTTCTTTTTGTTTTAGTTTTTATTCTTATTAAGTTTATTAGTAGTAGAGGAAAAAACAAAAGAAAACTCTACTATAAAACTCTAAAAGAGTTGGATTTAAGTGATTCAAAAAAAGCCTCTTATGAAATAACAAAATATGTAAGACTTTTAAGCCATAGTGATAGGGAAAAAAAGTTAGCTCATGAATTAATAGAAGAGTTGGAAAACTACAAATATAAAAAAGATGTTAAAGAGTTTGGAAGCAATGCAAAGATTCTATTTGGTAGATTTATGGATAATGTAGATGTATAATTATTTACTTACTATAAAATTTGAATATCCTTATTTGCTTCTGTTAATACTACTCTTTATATTTTGTTCAATCTTTTGTAAAGCAAAAATTCCAACCTATATAATGCCCCATCTTAATATTTTTGAACAAAGTAGACATAAATCTTTACTTCTTACAACTATACTAAAATATCTAGTTATTGTTGGTTCTATTATTGCCTTAAGTTCTCCATATAGACAACTAGATACACAAATTATAAAAAATGATGGTATTGATATTGTTTTAAGTCTTGATACAAGTGGCTCTATGAATGAAAAAGGATTAAATACCGAAAATCAAAATGAAAACAGATTTAATGTTGTAAAAGATATTGTTAAAGATTTTATCCCAAAAAGAGTAAATGATAATATTGCAATAGTAGTTTTTGGAACTTCAGTTATGATGGCAACACCACTTAGTTTTGACAAAGAGGCTCAAAAAGAGATTGTTGACTATTTAGAAGTTGGAATAGTGGGGGATAGAACAGCTATGATTGATTCTTTAGCCTCAAGTGTAAATATTTTAAAAACTTCAAAAGCTAAATCAAAAATTGTAATACTTCTTAGTGATGGAGAGGATAATGCGAGTAATATCCCTTTGGAAGTGGTAATTAAACTTTTGGAAAAATACTCAATAAAAGTCTATACAGTGGGAATTGGAAACTCAAATAAAATTATATTAAATCAAATCTCAAAAGCAACAAATGGGAAATCATATATTGCATACTCAAAAGATGATTTAAGAGATATTTACAATGAAATTGACTCCTTAGAAAAAAGTAAAATAGAGAGCAATAAAATCACTTTAAAAGAATATCTCTTCTTTTATCCTCTATTTTTGGCTATTCTTTCTCTGATTTTATATATCTACTTAAAAAATAGAGAATAAATTTTTCTCTATTTTTTTATCTTTAAACTCCTTTTTAAATCATTTCAAAATTTTATTTTTCTTTAAGATTCACATTAGAACTCTATTAGAGTGACTTCTTATAATTACAATATAAATTCATTTAAGGAGTAAAAAATGATGTTAAAAAGAAAAGTAGGAGCATTGCTAATAACAGCAGTAGCACTATTAGGAGCGGATTTTCAAGAGGGAGTAAATTATACTAAATTAGATCAACCTCTAAATGTGGAAAAAAACACAATAGTAAAAGTATTTAGTTTTACTTGTCCATTTTGTTATAAATATGATAAAGCAGTAACAGAACCAGTAATTACACAAGTACTTAAAGATAAACCAGAGGCAAGCTTTGAAGTATGGCATTTGTATTCAAAAGGTAAATATGGACAACAAGGTTCAAACCTAATGGCAGTAGCACGTGCAAGAGATATAAAAGCAGGTATCACAAGTGTGTTTGATAAACATGGATTACTTAAAAAAATGAAATTTACATACTATAAAGCATACCATGATAAAAATCAAAGATGGGATAGTGGTGAAGATGATTTCTATAAAGCAGGATTTGAGATTTTAGGGATTTCAAGTAAAGCAGATTTTGAAAAAGAAGTTGCATCACCAGAAGTACAAGAGTTACTAAAAAGATGGGAGCCTGCATACCCAATTGCAAAAATCCAAGGGATTCCAGCATTTGTAGTAAATGGTAAATATTTACTAAAAACACAAGCTATAAAATCAAGAGATTATATGGTTGAGTTAGTTGAATATCTTCTAAAAAAATAAGGAGATAAAAGATGAATTGTAAAATAACAGATTTTTGGAGAGATTTAAAAACCTCTCCAATAAATACCATTGCAAGATGGCAAGATGCGAGATTTTTGTGGATAGTTATGGCAGCAGCAGCGATGATGCTTCTTTTAACTGCACATAATCTATTTCAACACTATGTATATATGGCACCTTGTGAACAATGTGTATATATAAGATTTGCATTTTTTTGTATGGTTTTTGGAGGGATTATTGCAGCAATTAAACCTTCTCAAATTGTATTAAAAATAGTAGGTTATATCTTAGGTTTTTGGGGAATTATCCAAGGGATTATATATAGTATTAAACTAAATACAATCCACCATGCAGCACATGGAGATGATCCCTTTGGTGTGCAAGGATGTTCAGCAGAGCCAAGTTTTCCATTGGGATTGCCATTAGATAGTTGGTTTCCTGATTGGTTTTTACCAACTGGAGCTTGTGGATTTGATAATCCAATTCCACCAGAAGGTGTAGAGTTTAGTGCTTTACAACAATGGTTAATAGACTTTTATTCAGAAGGGTGGTATTTAATTCCATCTATGCATTTAGTAAATATGGCTCAAGCTTGTCTTTTTGCTTTTATTGTTTGTTTCATTTTACTTGGTGCTATGTGTATCTCTTGGATTATTAGAGATCTTTTTAGAAAAGATAATAATCAAACTTTGGCGGAATAATAAAAATAAAAAGAGGAGATAAACTCTTCTCTTTTGTTTATAACAAAAGTTGAAGTATAATAAATATTCTAAAAAAGATAGGTGCATGTCAAACTTTAAATATTTTAAGAATTTTTTTCATAATCTAAATAGATATAAACTCTATCATATTGTGATACTTCTCACAATATCTTACTTCCTTATGCTTGCAAACAGCTTTTATAATATAAAAAGAGATATAAAAAACTTAGCTGAAAAAAATCGTATTTTAATATCAAAGGATATTGAATATGCAATCTCCTCTTGGCTTGAGGAGAGAATAAACAATATTGAAACAAGTAGCAAGTTTTTTGGATATAACCAAGTTTATAAAAAAGAAGAACATATTAAAAATCTATTAAATATTTTACTAAATAATAATCTCTATTTTGATACAGTCCAAACTCTTGTAGAAGGTTATTACTTTTATGGAGATAAAAGGCTCTACCATGATTATAAAAAAGATCCTAATTTTATTTCAAAAGAGTTTAACATTGAACCTCTTAAAACAGAATGGTATATAAAAACTAAAACTGAATTAAAAACTACTATTACAACAATGAAAATACATGGAGAATTACACGAAAAAACTATTAATATTTGTACTCCAATAATTTATGAAGAGAAATTTCAAGGTGTGCTTTGTGGAGTAATTAAAACTGAGTCAATTTTTAATAAGATACAAAAACTAAAACTAAATAATAAAACATACTATTTTATTAGTGATAGAAAAGGGAAAATTCTAACTACTTTAAAAGATGAAAAATTAAAAAATGATGTTGAAAAGAGTTTTTTGAAAGGAAAAATAAAAGATGTTGATGGAAAACAAGAGATAAAAATAGATAATGATTCTATTACTATTGAAAACTTTAAACACTTTAATTGGTATATTGGTGTGGGAATGAAAGATAAAGATATAAGTGAGTTGGGTTTTGCCCAATTAGTAGAAAACGTTGCTTTTTTATCTTTTTGTTTTTTTGCTCTGCTTATATTAGTTAATGCCTCTCATGAATTTTTAAGAAGAAGAACAGCAAAAGCTGAAAGAGAGTATGAATATATTTTAGGAAGACGCTCAAGAATGCAAGAGATAGGTGAACTTATTTCAGGAATAAATCACCAACTATACCAACCTTTAAATTCATTAACTCTACTATTAACAACAACAAAATCAAAACTAAATGATAAAACATTAGATGACGCAACTTTGGATAGTAATCTCTCTATGTGTGTTAAAGCCTCTCAGCTTATGGCTAAAACCATTAACTCTTTTAAAAATTTCTATAGATGTAATGAAGATATTAAACCATTTTTTTTATATCAATCAATAGAAGGATTATTACATATATTACATGTTGATTTATCAAGAAAAAATATTAGAGTTGAATTTGATATTGAACAAATAAAAGAGTTAAAAGTAAACTCTGTTGAAAATTTTATTCAACAAATTTTACTTGTTTTATTACAAAACTCAAAAGATGCTTTAGATGAAAAACTTATTAAAAAAAGAGTAATAAAAATTGAAGTAGAAGAGAGAGAAGATATGGTTTTTATTAAGATTATTGATTGGGGTGGAGGAATAAGTAACCAAGATATAAAAAAACTCTTCTCTGACCATGAAGGGAAAAGTAAAAAAAACCTTGGAAGTGGAATTGGTCTCTTTTTTGCAAAGAAACTTGCCCAAGAAAAACTAAAAGGAGATATTATTCTTGAAAAAAATTATAATCCAACAGTTTTTACTTTCAATTTTAAAAAAGATTTAGAAAGAGACAACGATGAATAAAAATACTTTAAATTTATTAAATAAACTATCTATTTTGGTAGTTGAAGATGATGAACTCGCAAGAATTGCTATAAAACAAGCAATCTCATCATATTGTAAAAATTATTATGAGGCTCCTGATGGTTTAATTGGACTTGAAAAGTTTAAAAAAGAGCAAGTAGATATTGTAGTAACTGATATTCATATGCCAGGAATTAATGGTTTTGATATGATTGAAGAGATTAGAAGATTAAAACCAAAACAGATATTTATAGTTATGACCTCGTATGATACAGATGAAAATTTAATAAATAGTATAAAAGGAGGAGTCTTTAGCTTTTTAAGAAAACCACTTGAAATTGAAGAGCTTCAAACTTCACTTTTAATTGCACAAGGGAGACTTAAATCAAATATTGAAAAGATTAGTGAAGTAGTTGAAATAGATTACCAAAATGAGTATATCTACTTAAATGGCAAACTTATTTTTCTATCATTTAATAATCACAAAATTTTTTGGCTTCTATGCTATAACTTAGGGAACTTGGTATCTTACGATATGATTGAAAACTATGTATATGATTGTGAAAGCATAAATAAAAGTACTCTTCACAATGCAATTTTAAGAATAAAACATCAACTTCCTTCTGTCTCTATAGAAAATATTCAAAGTCAAGGCTACATTCTAAAAACAAACCTATAATTTAAGGAATATTTAATATTCAAGTTATTCTGCTGTTAGCACCCACTTATATACTTTTATTTATAGATTTAGACTTTGTTTAGTCTAAACTTTATAAATAAAGGAGTTTCTTATGAAAGTTAAAAAAATTTTAACATCAGTACTTGTTGCAAGTGCTGTTTTAGCAGTTACACCAACTGTTTCATTGGCTTTAGGAGGGCCTAGTGGTCCAAAACTCGACTATCAAATCCCAGGGAAATTAGGCTATGTTATGATGGATCCCTATGGATATGCTCCATTAACAGCTGTAATTACAGATGGAGGGTATAAAGTTAAAGATGCACATGTAAAAATTGTACCTAAAAAAGGTGGACAAACAGTAGAGTATGATGTAAATAATGAAAATACAAAACTTTATGCAGGTATCCCAGTATTCGGTCTATATCCAGATTATAAAAACTCAGTTGAAGTTTCATATACAAGAATCCTGGGTACTAAAAGTGAAAAATTTACTGAAACATATACAATTTATGCACCACCAGTATTTCAAACAGGAAACGGAATTAAACAAGGAGGACTTCCATATTCAAGTGTTACTGTAGAAAAAGTTGATAATAAATTTAAAGATAGACTATATCTTCTTAATAATATTCAAGGTAAAGCTGGTGGTAAAAGTTCAAAAGTTGTATGGAACAATCCATCAGGTGGTGCTTTAGAGTGGAACTACTTCTCTAATGCCTTTATTGTAGATACCCATGGTGAAGTTAGATGGTATTTAAATGCTGAAAAATTAATTAATTATGATGACATTTATAATACTGGTATTATGATGGGATTTAAACAAAATAATGATGGTGCACTATCTTGGGGATATGGTCAAAGATATGCAAAATATGACATTATGGGAAGAAAAGTATTTAATAGAAGAATCCCTTTAGCATATAATGACTTTTCTCACTCTTTAGATACTTTAAATAATGGACACTTTCTAATGAGAGTTGGATCAGCTGATTTAAAAAGAGCTGATGGCAAAAATGTTAGAACAGTAAGAGATGTAATTGTTGAAGTAGATGAAAATGGTAAAGTATTTGATGATTGGAAACTATTTGATATCTTAGATCCATATAGAGATGTAGTTTTAAAAGCTCTTGACCAAGGTGCCGTTTGTTTAAATATGGATGCTGACCATGCAGGAGCGACTTTATCATCTGAAGAGTTAGCAAAACTTGATAAATCTGACAACTTTGGGGATATTGTAGGTTCAGGTCCTGGTAGAAACTGGGCACACGTTAATAGTGTTGATTATGACTACAATGATGATAGTATTGTTATTAGTTCAAGACACCAATCTGCTGTAATTAAAATCGGTAGAGATAAACAAGTTAAATGGATTTTAGGTGCTGCAAAAGGTTGGAAAAAACAATATCAAGATAAATTACTTCAACCTGTTGATGCAAAAGGTAACAAAATTGTTTGTGAAGATGAAACAAGTAAATGTCCTGGATACACAGGTGATGGTGACTTTGACTGGACTTGGACACAACATACAGCTTTTGTAATTGATAGTAAATCTAATAAAGATGTTGTATATCTATCTGTATTTGATAATGGTGATGGTAGAGGAATTGAACAACCTGCAATGGCAAGTATGAAATACTCAAGAGCTGTTATTTATAAAATAGATCAGAAAAAAATGACTATCCAACAACTTTGGGAATATGGAAAAGATAGAGGTATTGATTGGTATTCACCAGTTACTTCATTAACTGAGTATCAAACAGATAAAGATTCTGTAATGGTTTACTCTGCAACTGCTGGTATGGGTGAATACGATTTTAAAGCAGGTAGAGCTTTAGGGGCACCTCAACCAGAAATTGATGAATTTGAATGGGGTAAAAAAGAGCCTTCTGTAAAAATCAAATTTAAAGGTACAGGTGCTGGATACCAAGGTATGCCATTTAGCATTCAAAAAGCTCTTTCAAAATAATCTCTTCTTCTCTCCTAGCTAATTATTTTCAGTCAGCCTTTTTGGCTGGCTGTTTCTCCTAATTTTAAAAATTTTATAGCCAGCATAATGCTGGCTATTCTATTTCTTTAATTTATAAATTTAAGCAAAGTTTAAAATAAATGTTATGTTTGCATTAAAACTTGGTAATAAAATTTTATTAAATCATATAAAAGGAGATAATATGAAATTAATTAAATTAAGTCTTGTTGCATTTGTACTTGGCTGTTGTACAAATGCATTAGCTGCTGATAATATTACCGATGCATTTAAAAATGGTAGTGTTAAAGGTCAATTAAAAGTATGGTATTGGGATAAAGATATTGATAATGCAGGAAATAAAACTGGCAGTAGTATTTTTAATACTGCCCTTGAATTAGGTTATCTTACTGACTCTTACTATAATTTTAAGTTTGGAGCAACATTTCAAGCAAATGCAACACCTTTTGCAAGTGATGATGCAAAATCTATGTATGTTAATGAAGAGTATGCTTCTGGTTCAGTACTTTCAGAAGCATTTATTGATTATACAGCAAATGGTTTTGATATAAAAGCTGGTAGACAATATATTGTAAGCCCTCTTATCAATGGTAACTTTGCAAGGATAAATAGAGAATCATTTGAGGGTGTAAGTCTTATGAATAAATCTTTTAAAGATACAGATTTGTTTGCACACTTTATACAAAAATTCCAAGGAAGGACTTCAAATGTATCTGGTGATGGAATAGGAGATGCTCCTAAATTTAGAAAAAAAGTTGTTTTAGGTGGTGCTGGCTCTTATGGTTATGAATTTGATGGAGCATATGCTTTTGGATTTAAAAATAGATCAATTGATAATCTTCAAATTACAGGGCAATACTTAAATATTCAAGATCTAGGAAATAATAGTTCATCTCCAACTGCTAGTGATGATTTATCTATCTACTACAGTGAATTAAACTACTCTATTCCTGTTGGTGATTATAAATTTGGAATTGATTTAAGATATAGAAAATCTCAAACAGGGGAAAAACTTGATTCATTAAACTGGGAAGGAGATATTAGCGAAATTAGACTATCTGCTTCTGGATTTGCTGGTTTTGGTTTTGATGTAGCATATTCAACAGTTAGTGATAGCGATAGAGCTATTTTAGGGATGGGACTTGGAGCTTTAACATATACTTTCCCATTAATTAGAGGTCCTTATGTTTATGCAAGTCAAGCAGGAACAGATAGTTATAGTTATACTTTAAAATATAATTTTGCAAAAGCAGGTGTTCAAGGTTTAACAGGACAACTTAAATATGTAACAGCAGACAGAGATGATGACTATGGGAATAAAGCTGATTATAAAGGTTATGGAGGAGCACTATTATATAAAATTCCTCAACTAAAAAATGTAACTGCAAATTTAGTATATTTTTCACTTGATGAAAAAATTGCAGATAACAGAACAGATGAACTTTGGTTAAAACTAAACTACAGTTTTTAATAAAGAAGATAGAGAAAACTCTATCTTCTAAACCTAATAATTAATCATACTATCCATACTTTTTAGCTATCATTTTATTAACTATTTATATCTATTTATAAAATATAAAAACTAAGGTAAATTTTGGAAGATAACAAAATAGATGAACTAAAAAATGCTATGGGAAGTGCGAACTTAAGCCAAGAACAACTACAAGAACAGTTAAAACAAAAGATTCAAAAAGCTAGCAAAACAAGAGCATTATTTGAAAAAGGAAGTGCTAAAAGAGCTACTTTAAATAGTTTTAAACATATAAAAAAAAGTGAAAACAATAAGATTTTATTGGTTTTATTAAGTATCACTGCCATTTTAATTTTTATTGCCATATATATATTTAACAAAGAGACAAAAAAAGAGGAACCAGTCTATACAAAAGAGACAAAAAATAGATTAAGC
Organism: Halarcobacter ebronensis; assembly: GCF_013201825.1. NCBI lineage: Bacteria > Pseudomonadati > Campylobacterota > Epsilonproteobacteria > Campylobacterales > Arcobacteraceae > Halarcobacter > Halarcobacter ebronensis. The sequence goes on along the minus strand of NZ_CP053836.1, from coordinate 708,724 downwards.
TTTAAAGAACTCTATGATTCAAAAAATTATGCAACCTATAACTGCTATGAATTTAAAAGTGGAAAAATCTCTTTTCCAATTAAAGAGTGCAAAGAGGAGATGGATAAATTTTTACTGGACAATAGAAATGCAAATAGATTTGAAATAGTGCCTCTTATCTCTGAAAATGACTCTATTATCTATAAAAGTATAGAAAATGATATTAAAAACCAAGAAGAAGCACTAAATAAAAAAGTTAAAGAGTATCTCTTTATTGGACTTGCAACAGAGAGAATTTTAGAGAGTGTTTGGTATATCAAAAAAATATTAGGAGAAGATACTATTGTTACCTCTTCCCAATATTATGTAAAATCAGAAAATGAAAATGAACAAGGAGTTATTATTAGAGCATACCATTAAAGGTGCTTTAATACCTCATCTTTGTCCACTAAAGGAAACTTCTTATCATATATTATTTGATAAGGCTCATCACCTTTTCCAAGGATTAAAACAACACTGCTAGGATTCTTTTTACCTAGTTCAACTGCTTTTTTAATAGCCTCTTTTCTATTTACCTCAACTATTAGATTATCTTTTTTTTCTATTCCAACACATATATCTTGGATTATTTCATCTGGATCTTCAAATCTTGGATTATCAGAAGTTACGATAATAGTTTTTGCAAAGTTGGCAGCAACTTTTCCCATCAAAGGTCTTTTTTGTTTATCTCTATTTCCCCCTGCTCCAAAAACAGCAATAATATCTTTATGATTAAAACTTTCAAAAATCTTTTTCATTCCATCTGGAGTGTGGGCAAAATCTACAATTACAAAAGGATCACTAGAGATTATCTCCATTCTTCCTTCCACTCCTGCAAAATTTTCTACTACATTGCATATTTCATCTAATGAGTTATCTGTAACCATATCAACACTTGCAACTGCTGCCATAATGTTATAAATATTAAAAATTCCCATAAGCGCGGAAGTAAAAGAGTGTACTTCTGAAATTTTATTAAACATAACATTTGTACCATTTGTAAATGAATATGCGCTGACTTTATATGTTGAAGGTAGCTCTAAACCATAGGTTAAAGCATTTTTAGGATTAAATTTAACTACTGGATCATCTTTGTTTATAAGTTTTTTACTCTCATCACTAAAAAATGAGTTTTTTACATTTATATACTCTTCTATTGTTTTGTGATAATCTAAATGGTCTCTTGTTATATTTGTATGAACTTTTAGTTCAAAATCTAATCCTTCAACTCTTTTTTGTTCAATCGCATGGGAACTAACTTCCATTACGAAAAATTGACAACCCTCTTCTAAAGCCTTTTGTATATGGGCAAAATTTCCAAGTTGCATAGGAGTTGTTAAAGTATAATCCTCCATCTTTTCATCATTTATATAAAAACCTCTTGTACCTTGAAGTGCAACTTTATATCCTAAATCAAGAAGTATAGAGTATATTGCAGCAGTAGTTGTTGTTTTGCCATTTGTACCTGTAACACCAATTATTTTTATTGCTTTCATATCAAAATGAGTTGTTAAGTCTTTTGCCTCTATAAACTCTTCACATCCGTTACTTTTTGCATCTTCTACAAATTTTTCATTCTGTTTTGAGATTACAAAAACTGTACCTTTTTTCGCCTCTTTTGAATTATCTGTGTAGATCTTATTATTTATGGTCAGTTGCAATTTTTTTCTCTTCTAGTTTTTTATATAGTTCTTCTATTTTTGAATCATAGGAAAAATACTCGTTAAATCCATCTAAATAGCTGTATGCAGTACTATTAAAGTCATTATCAATAAGTTTTGTTACAAAATCAAAAAAGTCCTCTTTTGTCTCTATTGCAACTTTTGTTGAAAACATAATATCTTCAAAAGCAATTCTAAAAGAACCTCTTGATTCAATAAGAGTTTTAAAATCCTCATATCTAATTGCATCCAAAGACTCTACAGTTGAATTTGTTAACTCTTCTAAAATATGCATCATCTTATCTACATCGCCATCGTATGCATTTACAGTATCTTCTACATAAGCTATTGCCGTATCCAAATTCTCATTTTTTGCAACACTGAAATAATCAAACAAAGAGAGTCCTTTCTCTTCGTCTTCACTTGCAATATCACAAAAAAGAGCAAATATTGGATACTCTCTATTTTTTGGGAAAAATGATGATAGTTGTGAATATAAAAATAAAGCTTTGTCATAACTTTTTTCTAAAAAGTAGTTATTAGCTTCATTTAATAATTTATTCTCATTTATCATTCAAGCTCCTGTAATTTATCTTCCATACCTTGTGGTACATTTATTATTTTTAGTTCTGGATGGATTGCTGCTTTTAACTCTTTTTCCACTATAAACTTTAGTGTACTTCCACTTGCACTACATCCAACACATGCACCTTGCAGCTGAACATAAACTTTTCCATCAATTATATCTAGTAAAACTATTGCTCCACCATCTTTTGCTAACATTGGAGCAATTCTACTCTTTATTATTGAGCCAACTGCAGGTTTTAAATCTTCATCGCTAAAGGGCATCATTTCTCTTTATCAACCTTTTTACTTTTTTTATTTACATATATTATTCCAATTGCTGTTAACATTAAGATTACAACAATTGTGTAAATTATAAACGAAAGTGAAATTTCAGACTCAAACATAATTATTTAACAACACTTTCACATCTACTACAAAGATGTTCTTCACTACTTGAAGTAAATTTCCAACATCTTGGACATTTAGCATTTTTTGCTTTTGTTACACTAAATTTGAAGTTTTCTACTTCAAAAGTAGCCAATACTTCATCTTGTTTTTCATTTGTAATTGAGCTAACAAGGAACCAATCTTCCATTTCAACTCTCTCTAGACTTAAAATATCTTCACAATTTGTTGATATCTCTAACTCTAATGTTGATTTTATTATTTTATCTTTTTTTAGTGTATCAATTGCTTCACTAAATTTATCTTTTGCTACTAATAGAATCTCTTCATTTAGTTTTGATTCAACTTCTTCTAACTCAACTTTTTCAAAATCAAAAATATCTTTTGCTTCACCTTTTATAAATTTAGGTGCAAACTCAATTAGCTCATCCATTGTATATGTAAGGATACAAGCTAGAGTTGAGATAAGTTTTTTCAAAATAATTGCCATTGCACTTTGAGAAGCAACTCTATGAATATCATTTTTATCATCACAATATAATCTATCTTTACAAACATCTAAATAGATACCAGAAAGGTCAACAACTAAGAAGTTGTTTAATTTATTTAACCCTTTTGAATACTCATATACAGAAAATGCTGCATCGATTTCATCAAAAGTTTTTTTAGCTCTACTTAATACCCATTTATCTAAAATTCCCATTTTATCAACAGATACTATCTCTTTTAAGTCATTTATATTTGCAAGTAAAAATCTTGCAGTATTTCTAATCTTTCTATATAGTTCTGCATTTTGTTTTAAGATGTTATCTGATATTTTTTGGTCATTTTGATAATCACTCATTGCAACCCATAATCTAAGTATCTCAGAACCATATTGTTTCATGATTTTCGCAGGATCAATTACATTCCCCTTTGACTTAGACATTTTTTCACCTTTTTCATCCATAGTAAATCCATGAGTTACTAAAGCTTTATATGGTGCAATCTCTTGTGAAGCTAAAGTTGTCAAAAGTGAAGATTGGAACCAACCTCTATGTTGGTCACTTCCTTCTAAATACATATCAGCAGGGAATGTTCCTGCATCATAATTTCTACTTCTTAAAACTGCATTTTGTGTTGAACCAGAGTCAAACCATACATCTAGAATATCCATAGTTTTTTCTAAATCATCTGGATTTAATCCACTTCCAGGATATAAAAGCTCTTCAATACTTAAATCATACCAAGCATCGCAACCTTTTTGTTCAAAAATCATTGCTGTATAGTTCATAACTTTTTCATCAAAAATTATCTCATCAGTTTTTTTATTTCTAAAAAATGCTATTGGCACACCCCAATCTCTTTGACGTGAAATACACCAGTCAGGTCTTCCTTCAAGCATTGCTTTAAGTCTATTTCTTCCCCACTCAGGGTAAAACTTAATCTCATTTACAACTTTTAAAGCATTCTCTCTTAGAGTTTTATTCTCTTTACCATATTTATCATCAATAGAGATAAACCACTGTTTTGTTGCTCTAAAAATAATAGGTTTGTGAGTTCTCCAACAGTGAGGATATGAGTGAACAATATCAACTCTTTTTAAAAGTGCTTTATTTTCAAGAAGCTCTTCTAAAATCATCTCATTTGCTTTAAAAACATGCATTCCTAAATATTTGTCTGTATCTCTAAATAGTTTTTCTCTTACAATTGTTTCATCATATTTACCCTCAGCATCAACAGGCATAAGAACATCAAGACCATATCTTAGACCAACTTTGTAGTCATCTTCTCCATGTCCAGGAGCTGTATGAACTGCACCTGAACCTGATTCCATCTCAACGTGCTCACCTAAAACAATTTTAGATTTTCTATCATTTAAAGGATTTATCGCAAAACTATTTTCTAAACTTTTAGGATCGATTGTTTCAACAACAGTTCCAGAGATTACTTCATTTTCTACAAGTGAATTATAAAGTTTTTTTGCAACTATAAATTTATCACTTGTTAAAACATACTCCTCTTCTGCATTTAATGCAATTCCTGTATTTGCAGGAAGTGTCCAGGGGGTTGTAGTCCAAATAATTAAACTTGCATCCATTTTTTCATGTTTAAATGCCACAAAAATTGATGGAGAGGTTTTATTTTCATACTCAACCTCTGCTTCAGCAAGTGCTGTTTGTGCTGCCCAAGACCAATAAACAGGTTTACTTCTTTGTACTAAAAGTCCTTGTTTTGCAATGGCACAAAGTTCTCTATAGATATTTGCTTCAAATTTAAAATCCATAGTTAAATATGGGTTTTCCCAATCACCTATTACACCTAATTTTTTAAACTCTTCCCTTTGAATATCTATAAATGTTGTAGCATGGGCTCTACAAAGTTCTCTAATTTTTGATTTTGGAAGCTCTTTTTTCTTAGTTGCTCCTATTTTCTCTTCAACTTTTTGTTCAATTGGTAATCCATGACAATCCCATCCTGGAACATATCTTACTGATTTACCATCAAAATAGTGATACTTAACAATAATATCTTTCAAAATTTTATTTAATGCATGACCAATATGTATATGTCCATTGGCATATGGTGGTCCATCGTGTAGGGTAAAAGAAGGTTTTCCTTCTCTGTTTTTTTTCATTTTTTCATAAACTTTTGAATCTTCCCAAAGTCTGTATCTCTCAGGCTCTTTTTGTGGAAGGTTTCCTCTCATTGGAAACTCAGTGTTTGGTAGTAATAAACTCTCTTTATAATCCATCTTAAATACCTTAATTTTACTATTGTTATATATATTCTATAAATCGCAGATTATATCTAATCTTATGTTAATTTTTTATAATAAGTTTTCCATCTTTACCATGTACAACTTTTTTTCTTTGTACACAATATTTATACATTTTACTATTTGATTGCTTTATTATTTAGTTAAAAGTTACAAATGTACTCATTTTGAACATCCTCTTAATTGATGAAAAAACAATAAAATGTTACTATAAAACATAATTTTGGCAAAGTTATCATTTTCACTTCTTCTTTCTTATGAAAATGTCTATTAATATGCTAAAATCGTTAAAAATCAAAAGTACAATAGGACGAAAGTAAATGAATACAAAACATTATGATGTAGTAATTGTAGGTGGTGGTATCTCAGGGGCTGCACTCTTCTATGAGTTAGCAAGATACACCGATGTAAAAAGTGTATGTATGCTAGAAAAATATGAGGATTTAGCAACTTTAAACTCAAAAGGAACAAGTAACTCACAAACTATTCACGTGGGTGATATTGAAACTAACTATACACTTGAAAAAGCAAAAATAACAAAAAGAACTGCAAATATGATTGTTAAATTTAACCTACAAAGAGGGTTACAAGACAAAATTATGTTTGCTCATCAAAAAATGGCATTAGGGGTTGGTGAAAAAGAGGTAAATTTTATTAAAAATAGATATGAAGAGTTTAAAGAACTTTTCCCTTATTTAGAACTTTGGGATAAAGAGAGACTAAGAGAGCTAGAGCCTAAACTAGTTTATGCTGATAAAGAACAAACAAAAGATAGACCAGAACCAATTTTAGCAATGGGAACTCAAAGTGAATATACAACTGTTGATTTTGGTGCAATGACAAAAGAGCTTGCAAAAGCGGGACAAGAAGAGAAAGAAAAACTAACTGATATATACTTTAATGCTGAAGTAGATGAGATAGAAAAAGTTGGAGATATTTATAAATTAACTACTACAAGTGGTTCAGTATTTACTGCAAATTTTGTTGTTGTAAATGCGGGAGCTCACTCACTATATCTTGCACATAAAATGGGATATGGAGATCATATGGGATCATTATCAATGGCTGGTTCATTTTATATTACAAATGGAGAGTTTTTAAATGGTAAAGTATATATGGTACAAAATCCAAAACTTCCATTTGCTGCACTTCATGGTGACCCAGATATTTTATGTGATGGGAAAACAAGATTTGGACCAACAGCTCTTGCACTTTTAGTTTTAGAGAGATATAAAGGTGGAAAATCATTCTTCCAATGTCTTAAAACTATGAATATAGATGGAAATATTTTAAAAATTTTCTGGGATCTATTAAAAGATTCAGATATTAGAAACTATGTATTTAAAAACTTCTTATTTGAAGTTCCTGGTATAAATAAAGGCTTATTTGTAAAAGATGCAAGAAAAATTGTACCTTCATTAAGTACGGAAGATATAGAGTATGCAAAAGGTTTTGGTGGAGTTAGACCACAAGTTTTAAATAAAGACCAACAAAAATTAATGCTTGGTGAAGCTTCAATTAACCCAGGTGATGGAATTCTTTTTAATATGACTCCAAGTCCAGGTGCAACTTCATGTTTAGGTAATGCAGAAAGAGATATAAAAATAGTTTGCGAATACCTTAATCTTAAATTTGACGAAGAGAGATTTAAAGAAGAGTTAACAGACGATAACAAGTAAAAGAGACCCTCTCTTTTACTTTAAAGATAACAAAATGAAAGACTTATTATATATCACCCAAGAAGAACTCATAGAGTTTCAAAATCTACTCCGAGAGAATAAAAAAACAATCACAACTGCTGAAAGCTGCACAGGAGGATTAATTGCCTCTTCAATAACACAAATATCTGGTTCATCAGATATCTTTAATGGTGCAGTGATTACCTACTCAAATGAGATTAAAAGTCAAGAGTTAAAGGTAAAAAAAGAGACTTTAGAAAAATTTGGTGCAGTGAGCAAAGAGGTTGTTGAAGAGATGTTAGATGGTGTAATAAATAAATTTAATGCAGATTTTGCAATTGCTGTAAGTGGTATAGCAGGGCCAAATGGTGGGACAAAAAACAAACCAGTTGGAACAGTTGTTATTGGTATTTCAAGTAAAGAAAATAAAAAAGAAATTGAGGTTTGTCTCTTTGATGGAACAAGAAGTGAAGTTCAAAACAAAGCTGCAAAATATTCTTTAAAAAAACTTTTCAATTTTTTTCAAAAAAGTCTTGACAAATAGAAAAAAAGTAAGTATAATTCCACTCCATTTTAAGAAGATGCACTTCTTATAATTTGGTATTTGACCCGTTAGCTCAGCCGGTAGAGCATCTCCCTTTTAAGGAGGTGGCCGAAGGTTCGAATCCTTCACGGGTCACCATATACTTTTCTACTTAATGTAGAGATTTTTTTGTGGCCCCTTCATCTAGCGGTTAGGATTCAAGGTTTTCATCCTTGCCACAGGAGTTCGAGTCTCCTAGGGGTCACCATTTTTTTCGGTCGATTAGCTCAGTTGGTAGAGCGCTACCCTTACAAGGTAGATGTCATAAGTTCGAGTCTTATATCGACCACCATTTTTTCATTGTTGGCCCCTTCATCTAGCGGTTAGGATTCAAGGTTTTCATCCTTGCCACAGGAGTTCGAGTCTCCTAGGGGTCACCATTTTTAATCAAGGTGCGGCCGTAGTTTAGTTGGTTAGAATGCCTGCCTGTCACGCAGGAGGTCGCGAGTTCGAGTCTCGTCGGCCGCGCCACTTTGATTATTGACCCGTTAGCTCAGCCGGTAGAGCATCTCCCTTTTAAGGAGGTGGCCGAAGGTTCGAATCCTTCACGGGTCACCACTGGTCGATTAGCTCAGTTGGTAGAGCGCTACCCTTACAAGGTAGATGTCATAAGTTCGAGTCTTATATCGACCACCATGAACTTAATATGTTCTTTGCGCGTTAAGCGCTTTTTTTTTGCTAAGTGTGCGGCCGTAGTTTAGTCGGTTAGAATGCCTGCCTGTCACGCAGGAGGTCGCGAGTTCGAGTCTCGTCGGCCGCGCCACTTACCTTCCTTTTTAATCAATCATTTTTATCTATTTTTTAATATTTTTAAGTTATCCTTTAATCTATATAATACGCAAGGTTATTAATGATTAAAGCAAAATCCCTTTACCATCTTATTTTATACAGTATCTTTTTTATTATAATTTTAACCTCCTCTTTTACCTTTATAATTATTGAAAATGCTTTTGATGAATTTCAAGAGAAAATTAAAATAATAAAAACGGACTATGAGAATAAACAAAAAGATTTAATAGAAGCTGATGTAAAAAAGAGTCTAAAATTTATTAACTACTACTACAATAAATTCAAAGATATAAAAAGTGAAAATGAGATAAAAAATGATATTCTTGAAGCTTTAGAAAAGATGCGAGAGAATGAAAAACTAAACAATTATCTCTTTATTTATGACTTTGATGGAACATCAATTTATTATCCAATTTCAAAAGAGTATATAGGTAAAAATCTTTATGAGTTTAAAGACCCTTCTGGGAAAAAGGTTATAAAAGAGTTAATTGATATCTCAAAGAAAAAAGATGGCGGATTTGTACAATATATTTGGTATAAACCAGAAATAAAAGATGATGCCCTTAAAATCTCCTATGCTCACGCATATGAACCTCTTAATTGGACAGTTGGAAGAGGTATCTACCTAGATGAAATTAATAAGATTGTCCAAATAAAAAAAGATGAATATGATGAAAAGATATCTAACTATATTCTTCAAATTGTCTCTTTAACTGTTATGTTAGTTCTTTACTCTATTTTTATTTACAAAAATGCAACCATATTGATTGTTAACGATGTAAAAGAGATAGGGAAATATTTTAAAGAGTCACAAAAAGATGATCTTAGAATTAAACAGGACAGACTTATTTTTGGAGAGTTTAAAGTTATTGCAAACTATGCTTATGATGCAATGCACAATATCAAAGATAAAAATACAATGTTAAGGGATATAAATAAACACCTTGAAGAGACAGTAAATCATCAAACAAAAGAGCTTCAAAATCTAATTGATTCACAAAAGAAGTTTTTGAAAAACTCTGTACATGAGATAAATACTCCATTGTCTATTATAAGAACAAATATAGATCTACTTAAAATGAATACTTTAAAAGAGGAAAATAAATATATATCAAATATTGAAAGTGGCGCTAAAATCATTCAATATATATATGATGATCTTTCCTATTTAATAAAAAAAGACAGAGTTGATTATCCAAAAGAGTACATTGATTTCTCTTTATATTTGAAAGAGAGACTAAACTTTTTTGAAGGGATAGCTACTTCAAATGATTTACATTTTACAACTAATATTGATGAAGATATATATATTAAATTTAATAGAATAGAACTTCAAAGAATTATAGATAATAATATCTCTAACTCAATAAAATACTCTTATGCAAAATCTGCTATTTATGTAAGACTTACATATTTTAAAAATGATTTTATAGAGTTTAGCGTAAAAACAAACTCAGAAAAAATTGAAAATATAAATAAGATTTTTGATGATTTTTATAGAGAAAATAACTCTCGAGGAGGCTTTGGACTGGGGCTTAGGATTGTAAAAGAAATATGTGATAAAAATTTGGTTATAATCAAACTTGAATCTACTGACACTGAAACAAAATTTACTTATAGGTTTAGAATAAATGAAAATACTACTTCTTGAAGATGAATTAATGTTGAATAATGCAATCTCAGAATATCTAAGAAGCATTGGGCATATGGTTGAAAGTTTCACTGATGGTGAAGAGGTAATAAATAGTATAGATATAAGTTATGACTTACTTGTACTAGATATAAATGTACCTAAAAAAGATGGGTTTGAGATTTTACAAGAGCTTAATATGAAAAGAATCTATATTCCAACAATATTTATAACAGCTTTAAATGATATAGAAGATATCACAAGAGCATATGATTTGGGTTGTAGAGAGTACATTAAAAAACCTTTTCATTTAGAAGAGTTAGGAATTAAGATAAATCAAATACTAAAAAAAGACCAAAAAACAACTTCTCATATTAGATTTTCAGAGAATTACTCTTATTCAAAAGATAAAAAGACTCTATATTTTAATGGTGAACCTCAAACTTTAACTAAAAAACAGCTTGATATTATTCATATTTTGGCACTTAATATAAATATGATTGTTGACTTTGAAAAGTTTAGAATGGATATTTGGAGTGGAGAAAATATTGACAATCCAACTATAAGAGCAGAGATTTCTAGACTAAAAAAAGCACTAAAAGAGGATTTTATAAAAAATATTAGAGGTCTTGGTTATAAAATTGATAGATTTTATTCAGTTTAATCTTATTCGGTAAATAGGCTTCTTTGAAGCTTATTTGCTACACTAATCCTACGTTTAAAAAAAAATATTTTTCATTGCTACATTTTTGCTATAGTTGAGGCTTATACTTTTATTGTTGAATTACTAAAAAGATTATATTTTAGTAAATTAAAAAAAAGGAGTATTACATGAGTCCTGAGAAAGCTCAAGCTTATTGGAAAGAAAACATTTCAACTATACTTAAATTATTAGTTGTATGGTTTATTGTCTCTTTTGGTTGTGGAATTCTATTTATTAATGAACTTAATCAAATTGAAATTTCTGGTGTTAAATTAGGGTTTTGGTTTGCACAACAAGGTGCAATCTATGCATTCGTTATATTGATTTTTGTTTATGTTGCAAAAATGGCATCAATTGATGAAAAATATGGCGTACATGAATAGGAGTCATAGATGGAATTACAAACATTAATATATTTATTCGTAGGCGTTTCATTCGCACTATATATTGGTATTGCACTTTGGGCAAAAGCTGGTTCTACTAAGGACTTCTATGTTGCAGGTGGTGGTGTTCATCCAGTTGCAAATGGTATGGCTACGGCTGCAGACTGGATGTCAGCTGCATCATTTATTTCAATGGCAGGGATCATTGCATTTAAAGGTTCTGATGCGAGTGCATACTTAATGGGTTGGACAGGTGGATACGTTCTACTTGCAATGTTACTAGCTCCATATTTAAGAAAATTTGGTAAATTTACTGTTCCTGACTTCGTGGGAGATAGATACTACTCAAATGTAGCAAGAACTGTTGCTGTTATTTGTGTAATCTTTATTTCATTTACATATGTTGCAGGACAAATGAGAGGGGTTGGTATTGTATTCTCAAGATTTTTACAAGTTGATGTAAATACAGGTGTACTTATTGGTATGGCAATTGTATTCTTCTACTCTGTACTTGGTGGAATGAAAGGTATTACTTATACTCAAGTTGCACAATATTGTGTAATGATTATGGCATATTTAATTCCTGCAATCTTCTTATCTTTACAGATTACAGATACATTTTTCCCACAATTAGCACTTTTTGGTCAAACAACATTTGCTTTTGATGATGGAGTAAAAGTTATTCCTGAAGGAACATACTTATTACATGCCTTGGATACAGCCATTACAGACCTTGGATTTAAAGCTTATACTGAGCCAGGAAGTTTATGGAATATGTTTATGTTAACAACTGCACTTATGCTTGGTACAGCTGGTCTTCCACACGTTATTGTTAGATTTTTTACAGTTCCAACTGTAAAAGATGCTAGAATCTCTGCTGGTTGGGCACTTGTATTTATTGCAATTATGTATACAACTGCATCTTCAGTTGCTGCATTTGCTAGATTAAATTTAATCAAAAATGTACAAAATGTTGAATATAAAGCGTTTGTTGCTGGTGAATTAAAACACGCAGATGGAACTCCAAATCATGGTAAATGGTTCAACACTTGGGAACAAGGTGGATTATTAGCATGGACAGATAGAAATGGAGATGGTAAAATTCAATATGCTCCAGGTGATGCATTTGATGGTAAAGGTGGAAAACCTGTATTTGATGGAACGAATGTTGGTCCAAATGGTGAAAGAGCTACAACTAATGGTAAACCATTAGCAAATACTGGAAAAATTGAAAATGAATTATATGTTGATAGAGATATTATGGTTCTTGCAAATCCAGAGATTGCAAACTTACCTAATTGGGTTATTGCATTCATAGCTGCTGGGGGTCTTGCAGCAGCACTATCAACAGCAGCGGGATTATTACTTGTAATTGCATCAGCAATCTCTCATGACTTAATGGGACAAGTAATATTTAGAGATCCAGAGACTGGAAAATCTAAATTAACAGAAAAAACTGAATTAACTTGGGCAAGAATTTCAGCGGTAGTTGCAATTTGTGTGGCAGGTTATTTAGGAATTAACCCTCCAGGTTTCGTTGCACAAGTTGTTGCTTTTGCATTTGGTCTTGCGGCAGCTGCATTCTTCCCTACAATTATTCTTGGAATATTTGATAAAAGAATGAATAAAGAGGGTGCAATTGCAGGTATCCTAACAGGTCTTATCTTTACATTCGGGTATATTGTATACTTCGTATTCTTAGGTGGAAAACCAGAAGATTATTTCTTAGGAATTGCACCAACTGGTATTGGTACAATTGGTACAATCTTACACTTAATAGTGGCATTTGCTGTATCAAGAATGACGCCAGAACCACCGCAACATGTTCAGGAACTAGTAGAGTCTATTAGATTACCTAACAACGCTGGGGAAGCTCACAATCACTAAAAAAGTTCAACCTTCGGGTTGACTTTTTTATAGTGCTTTTTTTTATCACTTATCTTAAGGGATAAAAAAGAGTACTCTTCTTTAGATTATCTTTACTATAATAAATTAAACTAAATCAAGGAGATTTGATGAGTCTTCGAGATCAAAAATCTTTTCTTTCAAATATACACCCCTTTGAACTCTTGGCAGAAGAACAAATGGACAAATGTATTAGACACATGGATATTGCATACTATGCAAAAGGAGAGGTTTTAATAACTCCAGAAAAAATTCCTAATCACTTTTTTATTGTAATTAAAGGGATTGTCCATGAGTATAAAGAGGATGAGATATTGATGGATTTCCATCAACAAGACTCTTTTGACGCGAACTCTTTAATCTATGGGAAAACAAACAATAGCTTTAGGGTCTATGAAGATTTAATCTGTTATGAAATCGAAAAAACAATATTTCTTGAACTAATTGAACAAAATGAAGGATTCAAAGATTTCTTTTTAAACAATCTAGTTAATAAATTCCAAACACTAAAAGAGAAAGAGTATAAATCAGAACTCTCTTCTTTTATGATTGCAAGAGTACATGATACTATACTTCATCCTGCTTGTATTGTTGAAAAAGGAACTACCCTAATTGATGCAATTGAAAAATCAATGGAATATGCAACTTCTACAATTCTTGTAAAAGGTGAAAATGAGTATGGAATTATTACAGACTCACTTTTAAAGGTAAAAGTTCTTTTAGAAGGAAGAGATTTAAATATACTTGTTGAAGAGATTGCTATTTTCCCTTTGATTACTATCAATCAAGATGATTATCTTTTTGATGCCTTAACTCTTCTAATCAAAAAAAATATCAAAAGAGTTGGTGTTGTTGACAATAGTGGCAAAATGTTAGGAACACTGGAACAAATTGATGTTTTATCTCATTTTGCAAACCACACTTTTGTTGTTGATACAAAAATAAAAAATGCAAGAAATCTAGAAGAGTTAAAAGATGCAAGTGGTGAGTTAATAAGTACCATAAGAACACTTAATGCAAAAGGTGTAAAAGTAAATCATATTTCAAGTTTAATAGGTCAGCTAAATACTAAAGTCTATAAAAAGATTTATAAATTTATTGTTCCTAAAGAGCTTCAAAAAGATGCTTGTTTTATTGTTATGGGAAGTGAAGGGAGAAATGAACAAATTATAAAAACTGACCAAGATAATGCATTGGTTGTAAAAGATGGAATAGATGTTGAACAATATAGACCATATATGCAAGAGATGACTAAAACATTAATAGATTTTGGTTATCCACCATGTGAAGGCAATATTATGGTTAGTAACCCATTTTGGTGCAAAACTGTACAACAATATAAAAGTGAAACAGCAAGATGGATTGAAGCACCAGCCATGCAAAACTACATGGATTTGGCAATATTTTTTGACTCTTTTGCAGTTGCAGGAGAAAAAGAGTTACTTATAAATTTAAAAGATGACTTGTTTAATAAACTTCACGATAAAGATGTTTTTATGGCATATTTTGCCAAAGCAACACTAACTTTTGATACTCCAAGTACAGTTGCAAATTTTATGACAAAAACTTACTTTATAGATATTAAAAAGACTGGAATATTTCCAATAGTTCAAGGGATTAGAAGCTTGGCTTTAAGGGAAAAAATCAGAGAAACTACAACAGTAAAAAGAATAAAAATCTTAAATCAAAAAAAAGTTCTAGAAAATCAGATGGCAAATGAACTTTTAGAAGCTTTTGAAGTTCTAAATACCCTAAGACTGAAATCTCATCTTCACCAACTACAAGATAAAAAGAAGATAAACAATGAGATAGATACTCACGCTCTAGGGAAAATAGAGAGGGATCTATTAAAAGATAGTTTTAAAATTGTAATCAGCTTTAAAAAATTTATTATCTACACGTTTAGAATAGAAAAGATTTTATAATGTTAAAAAAATTTATGAATAAAATTCGAAAGAATAGTCTAAAGGACAAAAATTTTGAATATCTTTTTAATGAACCACCAAAAGATGAATATGTGTGTTTAGATTGTGAAACAACAGGATTAAATCCAAAAAAAGATGAAATTTTATCTATTGGTGCAGTTATAATCAAAAAAAATAAGATTTTAATGAGAGATACTCTAAATATCTTTGTAAAACCCTCTAAAGGTATAAATAGTGCATCAATTAAAATTCATCAAATAAGACCTGTAGATTTAGAAAATGCCTCTGAACCAAAAGAAGCAATTTTTAAACTTCTTGAGTTTATAGGAAATAGACCAATAATTGGTTATTACATAAAATTTGATATTGCAATTATTTCTAAATATACAAAAGAGTATATAGGAATATCTCTTCCTAATCACCAAATTGAAGTTTCATCAATGTACTTTAAAACAATAAAAAGAAGAAGTGAGTATGAATTTGTTGATTTGAAATTTGACACAATTATGAAAGAGTTGGATATTCCTGAACTTGGAAAACATGATGCACTAAATGATGCGCTTATGACCTCAATGATTTTTCTAAAACTTAAGGATAAAGCACCTGCTAACACAACTTTTTATACTGGTTAAAGATTCGATTTTATGGGTTTCGTAGCATTAAAATAGCATTTTATTTTCATCTTGTAACTATTAGTTACTAACTCTTTTCAACAACTTAAATTTTACTTAAAAATCATTTCTTGATTTTGTCTAATTTACAAAAAAATGTATAATTTTTCAAGTTTTAGTTATTAATGTTTGCAACGTAGAGTAAATAATTGACTAAAAATAAAAAAGGGAAGGATAATTTATGAATGATGAATTAGTAGCAAAAATCAAAGCAAATCCTAACTATCAAGAGTTAGTAAAAAAAAGAACAGGCTTTGCCGTAAAACTTGGAATTTTTGTTTTGGTAATGTTTTACTCATATATTCTAACAATCGCATTTAACCCATCAATTCTTGGAACAAAAACAGGAGATGGAGTTATGACTATAGCATACCCTATTGGGATTGCAATCATTGTTATTAGTTTTATAACAACTTTAATATATGTGGCAAAAGCAAATGGTGAGTATGAAGATTTGATTGAAAAAGTAAGAGAAGATGTAAAGGATGAATTATAATGTTTAAAATATTTGCAATTTTATCAGTTTTAGCAGTTGCACTATTTGCAGGGGGAGATGCAACTTTTGAAGCAACAAAAAGAGAGTTGAATATCCCTGCAATTATAATGTTCTTTATCTTTATTGGTGGAACTTTAGGTATCACTTATTGGGCGGCAAGAAGAACAAAATCAGCTAGTGATTTTTATACAGCTGGGGGAGGTATCTCTGGATTTCAAAATGGTATGGCGATTGCAGGGGATTATATGTCTGCGGCATCATTCTTAGGTATCTCTGGACTTGTTTATCTAAAAGGTTATGATGGACTTGTTTATGCGGTTGGATTTTTAGTTGGTTGGCCTGTTATTTTATTTTTAATGGCAGAAAAACTAAGAAACTTAGGTAAATTTACTTTTGCAGATATTGCTGCATATAGACTTGGACAAAAAGAGATTAGAACACTAGCTGCTTTTGGTTCATTGGCTGTTGTTACTTTATACCTAATTGCACAAATGGTTGGTTCAGGAAAACTTATTCAAGTTCTATTTGGTTTAGAGTATGAGTATGCTGTTGTACTTGTTGGGGTAATGATGATTATTTATGTAACTTTTGGTGGAATGCTTGCAACAACTTGGGTACAGATTATTAAAGCAATTTTACTACTATCTGGAGTTTCTTTTATGGGATTTATGGTTCTAAGCCATTTTGGATTTAGTTTTGAAGCTCTTGCAACAAAAGCAGTTGAGATACACAAAGATGGACAAGCAATTATGGAACCAGGAGGATTAGTTTCTGATCCAATTTCTGCAATATCTTTAGGACTTGCATTAATGCTAGGAACAGCTGGATTACCACACGTTCTTATGAGATTCTTTACAGTTGGAAATGCAAAAGAGGCTAGAAAATCTGTTGTTTATGCAACAGGATTTATTGGTTACTTCTATTTAGTAATTGCAATTATTGGTCTTGGTGCAATTGTATTTTTAAACTCTCCAGAGGGAGCTAAATATTTTGTAGATGGTAAACTATTTGGTGGAAATAATATGGCTGCTATTCACCTTTCACATGTTGTAGGTGGAAATGTATTTTTAGGATTTATTTCAGCTGTTGCTTTTGCAACTATTTTAGCTGTTGTATCAGGACTAACTCTAGCAGGAGCTTCTGCAATATCTCATGATATTTATGCATCTGTAATTAATACAAATGCAACAGAAGAGCAAGAGATTAGAATCTCTAAAATTGCAGTAATTGTTATTGGTATTATTGGTGTTTTACTTGGTATTGCATTTGAACAACAAAATATTGCATTTATGGTTGGTCTTGCTTTTGCTATTGCAGCATCGGCAAATTTCCCTATTCTATTTTTATCAATTTATTGGTCAAGACTTACAACAAGAGGAGCAGTTATTGGTGGATTTATTGGATTACTTACAGCTGTAATTTTGGTTATACTTGGACCAACTGTTTGGGTTAGTATTTTACATAATGAAGAGGCTATCTTCCCATACAAATACCCTGCTTTATTCTCAGTAACAGCAGCATTTGTTGGTATTTGGTTCTTCTCTATTACAGATAACTCTCAAAGAGCAAAAGATGAACAAAAAGCTTTTGAAGCACAAAGTGTAAGAGCTGAAACAGGATTTGGAGCAGCAGGAGCTGTTGACCATTAACAAATATATCAAAGGATTTTTTCCTTTGATATTGTAAAATTTTCAAAGGGCGAAGAGGTATAAAATGAGCATACATGAACAAATAGCTTTTATAAAAGAGATTCCACCTTTTGATAATCTTACAAAGTCTCAACTAGATTTTTTTGCAGAAAATCTTGATATTATCTATTTAAAAAAAGATGTTATTCTCCAACAAGAGGGAGTTGAACCCAAAAATCTTTACTTTATCATCAAAGGAATTGTACAAGAAAAACAAGCAGAGGAAGTAATCTCTATTTACTCAAATAGTGAAATTTTTGATCCAATTTCACTTATAGAAAACCGTTCAAAATACTCGTTTGTAACTGCTCAAGAGACAATTTGTTATATTCTACCAAGGGCTGCATTTATAAAAATCTTACATGAAAATCCAGCTTTAGAGAGTTTTTTCTTTCAATCAATTTCACAAAAACTAAATGCAAATATGGATAATGAAAAGAACAAAGATTTAGCAAATATGATGGTTGCAAAAGTAAAAGATGCAAATGTACATAGAGCTGTAATAGTTCCTTTTGAAACCACAATTTTTGAAGCAGTACAAATAATAAAAGATGAAAGAGTTCCAACTCTTTTGTTAAAGGATAACAAAGATGAGATTCATATTGTAACTGACTCTGATTTTAGAGAAAAAGTTATTTTAAACAGAATGGATTTTGATGATATAGTTGGAAAGATTTCAAACTCAGGACTTAAGTATGTAAATGAAAATGATTTTTTGTTTAATGCCCAACTTCTTATGACAAAACATAGATTAAAACGTTTAGTTGTAAAAAATAACAAAGATGAAATAGTTGGAATTATTGATCAAATTTCACTCTCTTCATTTTTTGCAACCCATACTTTTTCTGTCTCAAATGAGATTGATAATGCAAAAAATATTGAAGAACTTAAAAAAGCAAGCCAATCATTTAATAAAATAATTAAATCCCTTCACGCAAAAGGTGTAAAAGTTGATTTTATTTCAAGATTAATCAATCAACTAAATAGAAAAGTGATGAATAAACTTTTCCTTATGTTAGCTCCAAAAGAGTTAATTGGAAAATCAGCTCTTCTTGTAATGGGAAGTGAAGGAAGAGGTGAACAAATATTAAAAACTGACCAAGATAATGCATTACTTATTGATGATTCTTGTGAGTGTACGCAAGAACAAATAGAAGAGTTTGCAAAACTATACACAGAGACTTTGGTTGATTTTGGATTTCCTAGATGTGAAGGAAATATTATGGTTTCAAACCCTTATTGGTGTAGAAGATTAAAAGATTTTAAAGATTTAATTTATGAATGGGTAATGAAACCAAGTGGTGATAATTTTATGAATCTTGCTATTTTTTATGATGCTGTATGTGCTTCAGGAAATAGAGTACTTTTAGATGAGTTAAAAGAGTATCTTTTTAAAATAGGTTCAACTTCAAAAACCTTTTATATGCACTTTGCAAAAATCATTATGGACTTTAATGTTCCCCTTGGTTTTTTTGATGGATTTGTTTTTGACTCAAAAGATAAAGAGCACAAAGATGAAATAGATATCAAAAAAGGTGGTATTTTTATTATAGTTCAAAGTATCAGAACTCTTAGTTTAGAGCATAAATTAATGAGAGTAAACACCCTAAAAAGAATCCAAGAGTTAGAAAAAAAAGGAGAGTTTGATAAAGAGTTTGCCTCTGAAATAACTGAAGCTTTTAACTTTTTACTAACTTTAAAACTAAAATCAAATCTGGAAAAACTAGATAGCGGCAAAAAAATTGACAACTATATAAACCCAGAAAATCTTACAACAATGGAAAAAGATTTACTAAAAGATAGTTTTAAAATTGTTAATAAATTAAAGAAAAAACTTGAACACCACTATAAGTTAAATTATGTTTAAAAAGATAGAAAACTACTTTAATAAAAAAAATCTAAAAGATGAAAAATATCTATATCTTTTTGATAAACCTTCTTGTGAGGAGTATGTCTGTTTTGATTGCGAAACCACAGGATTAAACCCAAAAAAAGATGATATTATCTCAATTGGTGCTGTTATAATAAAAGAGAATACTATTCTTTCAAGTAAAAAATTTATTAAGTTTATAAAACCAAAAACAAAACTTCAAGAGGAAGCTATAAAAGTTCATCACATAAGAGAGTGTGATTTGGAAGAGGCAGAAGATATTGATAACGTTATTAATGAATTTCTTGAATTTATAGGAAATAGAAAACTTGTAGGTTATTTTTTAGAGTTTGACCTTGCTATGATAAATAAATATTTAAAACCCAAAATTGGTATAAAACTACCAAATAGAGCCTATGAAGTCTCTGCAATATATCATGATTGGAAAATTGAAAAAATTCCTCAAAGTAATATTGACCTAAGATTTGATACAATTATGAGAGAGTTACAAATTCCCACTATGGGAAAACATGATGCATATAATGATGCAATCATGACCGCTATGATGTTTATTAAACTCAAAAATCAACCAAAAGTTAAAATAAAATAGATACTTTTGTTGATATACAACATACATACATCTTAGAAAAAATATAAATTTTACACAATATAAAGGAGAGAGTCGATGTTAATTCTTGTTTTAAATGCAGGTAGTTCATCACTAAAATATCAATTAATTAATGCTGAAACAGGAGAGGTTAAAGCTTCTGGACTTTGTGAGAGAATTGGTATTGATGGAGTAATGAAACACGAGATTGCTGAGTATAGAAAATTGGTAATTGATCATCCAATGCCTACACACAAAGAAGCAATAGAGTTTATGTTAAATATCCTAACACATGATGATACACAAGTAATTGCAAGTATTGATGAAATTTCAGCTATTGGACACAGAGTTGTTCATGGTGGAGAGTATTTTAAAAGATCAACACTAATAAATAAAAGTGTAATCAGAAAAATTGAAGAGCTTATTCCACTTGCACCATTACACAACCCTGCACATATTTTAGGTATTAATATTTGTCAAGAGCTAATGCCTGGAAAACCAAATGTTGCAGTATTTGATACAGCATTTCACCAAACAATGCCTGAAGAAAACTACCTTTATGCTGTTCCCCATGAAGACTATACAGAACACCATTTAAGAAAATATGGTTTCCATGGAACAAGCCACTTCTATGTTTCAGGTGAAGCAATTAAAATGTTGGATAAAAAAGATACAAAAGTTATTGTTTGTCACTTAGGAAATGGTTCATCAATTTGTGCTGTTAAAAATGGTAAATCAGTTGATACAACAATGGGATTAACTCCACTTGAAGGTCTTATTATGGGAACAAGAAGTGGAGATATTGATGCAGGTGTTGTGCCATATCTAATGGAAAAAAAGGGTATGGATACTCACCATATTATTGATTATTTAAATAAAAAATCAGGAATCTTGGGAATTTCTGGAATTTCATCTGATTTAAGAGAAGTTATTAGAGCAGCTAATGAAGGAGATCATAGATCAAAAATTTGTATAGAGATGCTTTGTAATAGAATTAGAAAATATATTGCTTCATACACAGCTGTATTAGGTGGAGTTGATGCTATATGTTTTACAGCTGGAATTGGAGAAAATGCTGACTTAATTAGAGAAAAAGTTTGTACTGGTCTTGAATTCTTAGGTGTAGAAATTGATAAAAAGAAAAACAAAATAAGAGAGAGTACAAATAGGGAGATAAACAAAGATAGTTCTAAAGTTAAAATCTATGTTATCCCTACAAAAGAAGAGTATGTAATTGCTCAAGACACATATAAACTTGTAAAGTAAAAGAGTTCTCTCTTTTACTTTAATTTTAAATTCTGCGTTGGTGTTTTATCAAAATAGTTTTTATATGCTCTAAAGAAAGAGCTTGGTTCGCTATATCCTAAATAAAAAGCAATACTGCTAAAATCCATTTTGGTATTGTTTATATAGTGATTTGCTAAATTCATTCTAACAGATAAAAGTGCATCTCTAAATTTTTTGTTCTCTTGTTTTAAACTATATTGTAAAGTTCTAGTTCCCATCCCTAATTTTTGAGCAATAAACTCTATACTTATCTCATTTTCACCAATATTTTTAAGTATCTCTCTTTTTACTTTACTATAACAAGAGCTCTCTTTCATATCATCTAAAATTTTATTTGCTTGCATCTTAAAATACTCAAGCATTGCTGGATTTGAATTATCAACTTTTGTTAAGAGTGTTCTATGGTTAAAAAATATAGAGTTTTCACCTGCATCAAAAAAGATTCTCTCCCCAAATATCTTTTTATACTCATCTAAGTGGGAAACTCTCTCCCCTGAAAAGTAGGTTTTATCTGGAACAATTTTCTTATCTACTATTTGAGAAAGAATTGAAAGAATTGCACTTAAGTGAACTTCTGCATGAAAACTTGGTACAGGAATAGATGGATTTTCATTGATATAAATTGAAAGTTTATAGTACTCTTCACTTAGTTCTAAATGAAACTTAACAAATCCACTAATTAAATTCTGATAATAATTAAACTTCTCTATCATATCTTTTAAGGAATCTGCATTTAACATTAAATAACCAAGAATACCTAAAGAGTGATAGGTTATAGAACTTCCAATTTTTAAAGAGAGAGAAAAATCATTGCTTTTTTCCATACAATATTTAAAGATTTCAGATAGTTTTCTACTATTTATTTGATAATCAGTTCTTAGAATAATCTCTTTGTCTAAATTTGCAACCTCTAACATCTCTTCAATAGATATTTTTGTATTTGCTTGAAGAGCTTTTAATACATAATGAAAGGTTACAGATGAGACTTTTACCATAAAATTACCCCTATTTCGTAAAATGTCAATAGATATTTCACATTATAACATATACTTGCAGTCTTGATTGTGTATAATTTCTACAATTTAATGTATAAAAATTATTTGGAGGAGGATTAATGTCTAAATTAGAGATTAAAGTAGATGAGAGTTATGAGAGTTTTAAAAACATAGATTGTTTTGAAAATGCTTGTGTTGTTATTGATAATATGTTAAGGGTTCTTGAAAATCCAAAAAATATGAATATCTATTGGAAAAAAATCATTCCAATGATTCCTCAAGCATATTATACAAGAGATCCAAAAGCAGATACAAAAGAGGAGTTACTGTATTTGGTATGTTCAAATAGTTTCTATCTTGATGAACTTTTTGAAAAAGCAGAAGATGAAGAGGCAATTCATGCTTTAAGTAAATGTGAGCAGGAGTGTTGTTAAGAAAAGTAACAAAAGTCACATTATGTAAAAATAGTGTCTTTATTCTAAACACTTAATAGGAAAATTAAAATTCTTTATCTCTAAAACTATTTAAAATGCTATTTTTATGCTACGCTTTCATTATGTAATTTATAATGAAGGAAGCGAATAATGGGTTTAATAGAGAGTATTAAAGAGAATGCAAAAAGAGAGCTTAAAACTATAGTACTTCCAGAACCAGAGGATGAGAGAGTCCTAAAAGCTACGGCAATGGTTTTGGAAGAGAAAACTGCAAATGTAATCTTAATTGGAAACGAAGAGAAGATTAAAGCAGATGCAAACTCATGTGGTGCCAACATAGAAGGTGCTACGATTATCGATCCTAAATCTTATGCTGGAATAGATAAATATATTCACGAATTAATGGAATTAAGAAAATCTAAATGTATGACTAAAGAAGAGGCAACTGAACTTATGACTAGTGAGCCTAGATTTTTTGGTTGTATGATGGTAAGACTAGGTGATGCAGATGGCTTAGTTGCAGGATCAAACTCACCAACTGCTGATGTATTAAGAGCAGGAATTCAAGTAATAAAAACAGCACCAGGGATAAAAACTGTATCATCAGCATTTGTAATGGAAACAGCAGATGGTAAATTTGGAGACAATGGACTTCTATTGTTTGCAGATTGTGCAGTATTACCAGAACCAACAGCAGAACAATTAGCTGACATTGCTTCTAGTACAGCAGCAACAGCTAAATCAGTTGTAGGGTTAGAGCCAAGAGTAGCAATGTTATCATTTTCTACAATGGGAAGTGCTTCACATCCACTTGTATCAAAAGTACAAGAGGCAGTTCAAATATTAAAAGATAGAGCTGTTGATTTTGCTTTTGATGGAGAGATGCAAGCGGATGCAGCAATAGTTGAAGCAATTGGAGCAAAAAAAGCGCCAGATTCAAAAGTAGCAGGAAAAGCTAATATATTAGTATTCCCTGATTTACAATCTGGAAATATAGGGTATAAATTAGTACAAAGATTTGCAAATGCACAAGCGCATGGACCAATTGTACAAGGATTAGCAAAACCAGTAAATGACTTATCAAGAGGGTGTTCAGTAGAAGACATTGCAAACTTAGTAGCTATAACAGCAACACAATGTTAATAAAAGAAGGGGAAAAGACATGTTAGTATTTATTTTAAACGCAGGTAGTTCATCATTAAAGTATCAATTAATGAATCCAGTGATAAAAAAAGTTTTTGCATCAGGGATTTGTGAGAGAATTGGTATAGATGGGGTATTAAAGCATGAGTATGGGGATGGCAAAGAGCTTAAGTTAGAGATTGACATGCCTACACACAAAGAAGCTATTGAAGCTGTTTTATCTACTTTAACTGTGGGTGAAGGTAAGGTTATTGATTCAATTGATAGTATCCAAGCAACAGGACATAGGGTTGCCCATGGTGGAGAGTTTTTCCAAAAATCAACACTTGTTACAGAAGA
This sequence comes from Halarcobacter ebronensis, assembly GCF_013201825.1. Taxonomy (NCBI): domain Bacteria; kingdom Pseudomonadati; phylum Campylobacterota; class Epsilonproteobacteria; order Campylobacterales; family Arcobacteraceae; genus Halarcobacter; species Halarcobacter ebronensis. The sequence goes on along the minus strand of NZ_CP053836.1, from coordinate 684,188 downwards.
GGTTATTGCTAAAATTGAGGCGCTTATTCCCTTAGCACCTCTGCATAACCCTGCAAATATTTTAGGAATGAAAATTTGTCAAGAGCTACTTCCAGGAAAACCAAATGTTGCTGTTTTTGATACTGTGTTTCATCAAACTATGCCTGATTATGCTTATATGTATGCCTTGCCTTATGATCAATATACTAAACACAAAATTAGAAAATATGGTTTCCATGGGACAAGCCACTACTATGTTTCAAATGAAGCTAGACAAATGTTAGATAAAAAAAGAAACACAAGAATTATTGTTTGTCACTTAGGAAATGGTTCATCTGTAACAGCTGTATTAAATGGAAAATCAATTGATACTTCAATGGGTCTTACTCCTGTTCAAGGTCTTATGATGGGTACTAGATCTGGAGATGTTGGTGCTGGTGCAATTAGTTATATGATGAAACAAGAGGGACTTGATATTGACCAAATAACTGAACTTATGAACAAAAAATCTGGTATCTTGGGAATCTCTGGAAAATCCTCTGACTTAAGGGAAGTTCTTGCTGCTATGCACGATGATGAAAGATGTAGATTAGCTGTTGATATGGTTGCTTATAATATCAAAAAATATGTTGGTTCTTATGTTGCTGCACTTGATGGTGTTGATGCTTTATGTTTTACTGGTGGTATTGGTGAAAACTCTGCACTTATTAGAGAGATAGTTTGTACTGGACTTGATGGTATGGGATTAGTTTTAGACCCAATCAAAAATAATAAAAATAGAAATGATGCAAGGGATATTGCAACAAATAGTTCTGCTGCTAGAATCTTTGTTATTCCAACAAATGAAGAGTATGTAATTGCTAATGACACTTATAAAGTTGTTATGGAATCATAACAATTTATAATAGAAAGAGAATCCATTTTTATTATCAAAAGTAACTATTTTTAACATCTAGAAACATTTTTGTGTAAAATTTTCAAAAAATAATTGCTTTTAGATAAATGCTATTTATATGCTACTCTTCAATATTATAATTCATTCAACTCACAAGAAAGGGCAAGGAATGGGTTTAATAGAGAGTATTAAAGAGAATGCAAAAAGAGAGCTTAAAACTATAGTACTTCCAGAACCAGAGGATGAGAGAGTCCTAAAAGCTACGGCAATGGTTTTGGAAGAGAAAACTGCAAATGTAATCTTAATTGGAAACGAAGAGAAGATTAAAGCAGATGCAAACTCATGTGGTGCCAACATAGAAGGTGCTACGATTATCGATCCTAAATCTTATGCTGGAATAGATAAATATATTCACGAATTAATGGAATTAAGAAAATCTAAATGTATGACTAAAGAAGAGGCAACTGAACTTATGACTAGTGAGCCTAGATTTTTTGGTTGTATGATGGTAAGACTAGGTGATGCAGATGGCTTAGTTGCAGGATCAAACTCACCAACTGCTGATGTATTAAGAGCAGGAATTCAAGTAATAAAAACAGCACCAGGGATAAAAACTGTATCATCAGCATTTGTAATGGAAACAGCAGATGGTAAATTTGGAGACAATGGACTTCTATTGTTTGCAGATTGTGCAGTATTACCAGAACCAACAGCAGAACAATTAGCTGACATTGCTTCTAGTACAGCAGCAACAGCTAAATCAGTTGTAGGGTTAGAGCCAAGAGTAGCAATGTTATCATTTTCTACAATGGGAAGTGCTTCACATCCACTTGTATCAAAAGTACAAGAGGCAGTTCAAATATTAAAAGATAGAGCTGTTGATTTTGCTTTTGATGGAGAGATGCAAGCGGATGCAGCAATAGTTGAAGCAATTGGAGCAAAAAAAGCGCCAGATTCAAAAGTAGCAGGAAAAGCTAATATATTAGTATTCCCTGATTTACAATCTGGAAATATAGGGTATAAATTAGTACAAAGATTTGCAAATGCACAAGCGCATGGACCAATTGTACAAGGATTAGCAAAACCAGTAAATGACTTATCAAGAGGGTGTTCAGTAGAAGACATTGCAAACTTAGTAGCTATAACAGCAACACAATGTTAATAAAAGAAGGGGAAAAGACATGTTAGTATTTATTTTAAACGCAGGTAGTTCATCATTAAAGTATCAATTAATGAATCCAGTGATAAAAAAAGTTTTTGCATCAGGGATTTGTGAGAGAATTGGTATAGATGGGGTATTAAAGCATGAGTATGGGGATGGCAAAGAGCTTAAGTTAGAGATTGACATGCCTACACACAAAGAAGCTATTGAAGCTGTTTTATCTACTTTAACTGTGGGTGAAGGTAAGGTTATTGATTCAATAAATGATATTGAAGCAATTGGGCATAGAGCAGTTCACGGAGGAGAAGAATTCTCAGGTTCAGTAATGGTAACAAATAAAGTTATTGACACAATGAAAAGATTAATACCTTTAGCTCCACTTCATAACCCAGCAAATATTCTTGGTATGGAGATCTGCCAAGAGTTAATGCCTGGAAAACCAAATGTTGCTGTTTTTGATACTGCATTTCACCAAACTATGCCTGATTATGCTTATATGTATGCTCTGCCATATGATCAATATACTAAACATGGTATTAGAAAATATGGTTTCCATGGTACAAGTCACTACTATGTTTCAAATGAAGCTAGACAAATGTTAGATAAAAAACACAATACAAGAATTATTGTTTGTCACTTAGGAAATGGTTCATCTGTTTCTGCTGTTTACAATGGGAAATGTATTGATACTTCAATGGGTCTTACTCCTGTTCAAGGTCTTATGATGGGTACTAGATCTGGAGATGTTGGTGCTGGTGCACTACAATATATGATGAGCCAAGAGGGAATCACTATTGATGAAGCATTAAATGTTATGAACAAAAAATCTGGTATTTTAGGAATCTCTGGAAAATCCTCTGACTTAAGAGAGGTGTTAGATGGTATGACAGCAGGTGATGATAGATGCAGATTAGCTGTTGATATGGTTGCTTATAATATCAAAAAATATGTTGGTTCTTATGTTGCTGCACTTGATGGTGTTGATGCTTTATGTTTTACTGGGGGGATTGGTGAAAATGCTGCACTTATTAGAGAGAAAGTTTGTGCAGGATTAGATGCAATGGGATTAGTTTTAGACCCAGTAAAAAATAATAAAAGAAGAAAAGATGCAAGAGACATTGCAACAAATGGTTCACACTCAAGAATCTTTGTTATTCCAACAAATGAAGAGTATGTAATTGCTAATGACACTTATAAAGTTGTTATGGGAAATAAATCTTGTTAAAAAATTAGAAGTCAAACCTAATACTGAATAATAAGATAAAGGGAGGAGAGTTTTACTCTTCTCCCTTTTTTAATAGGCTTTTAAAGTTGAGTTAAACATAACAGAGAAGTTTGTTACAGCTTCACTTATAACTCTGTCTAAAAACTTATCAAATTTATCCTCTTTTTTCCAAGAAGGCTTATCAACTTTTGATAGTTTTATAATCAAATTTTTTGCATAAGTAAGAGTTGCAACATCATCAACCAAACCAACCTCTTTTGCTTGAGAAGAGGTAAAAATATGTGCATCTGCAAATTTTGTATGGTCTTGAACTTTTAATTTTCTTGCCTTCGCCACATCACTTACAAACATTTGATATGTGTCATTTATAACCTTTTCAAGCTCTTGCTTTTCTGGTTCTGACCAAGCTCTTGTTGGGGTTCCTGACTCTTTATATTTTCCAGCTTTTATTGTTTGGGTTTTAACTCCAATTTTATTCATTAGCTCTTCAAGATTTGTACCTTGAAAAATAACTCCAATAGAACCAATCATAGCCCCAGGGTTTGCAACAATTTTATTTGCCCAAATTGAAGCATAATAACTTCCACTTGCCATAACTCCACTTGCATAAGCTACAACAGGTTTTACAGAACTTAACTCTTTTATTGCATGTGAAAGTTCAACAGAAGGAGCAACTGCACCACCAGGAGAGTTAACATCTAAAAGAACACCTTTTATATTGCTATTTCTTTTAGCTTCATCTATTTGTTCCATAACTTTTTCAATACTCATAATTGGACCAAATAGCTCAATTTTTTGCAAATTTGCCTGTTCTAAGCCATTTCCACTTGTTGCATCATTTGAACTTGAAACAACAAAATAGATGATTGTTAAAAAGACTATTGTTTTAAAATATTTTGTAATAAAATCAAGTATCGCAATAATAGGATAAAATAGTTTTTTTAAAGTATCAAACATCAATACCTCCAATGATAGTTTTATCTGTATTTTTTATATGTAAAATTATATTCATTTCTAAATACTCTTCATCTTCTACCTCATCAGGTAAGAAGATTGCTATTATATCAGCATCAAAACCTTTTTTAAGTTCACCTTTGTTTAAACCTAATGCCAAAGCACCATTTTTTGTAGCAGCTTTAACTAAAAGTTTGGCTAATTTTACAATATCATGTGAAGTATGAATCATAAGTGCATTTCTTAACTCATCAAACATAGACAAAGAGTTATTAGAGCTCAAGCCATCTGTTCCAATAGAAAAAGGAAGATTTATATCTATTAGTTTTTCTATATCAAGTTTAGAGTTATTTAAAACTCTATTTGAAGTTGCACAATGATTTATTACCGCCCCTAACTCTTTTATTTTTTCTAAATCATTGTTTGATGCCTCTACACAATGGGAAAAAGAAAGAGTATCTATTTTACTAAACTGTTCTAAAAACTGCATTGGTTTTGTAACAGCTTTTTCTTGTCCTAAAAAGTTTTTAAAAAACTCTAAAAAACCACCTTCATCTTTATGTAACCACTCAAACTCTTGTGGTGATTCTAAAAAGTGAGCAGAAACTTTTAAATTCTCTTCTCTTGCAAGTTTTAATGACTCTCTTACTAAAAAAGGGTGAACAGAGTATGGAGAGTGAATTGCAACACTAGGATAAAATCCCTCTCTTTTTCTCTTTTTAGAAAGCTCTAATCTAGATTTAAAATCTGAGAAAAGAGTATCTATCATATCTGGTTTGCTTCCAATAACTTCATTAAAATAAACAACATTTAAATCAGATTCAAAACAAGAATCTAAATCAAATGAATAAGAAGAGATTGCTCCAATTGTTGTTGTTCCACTTCTTTTTATAAAGTCCAATTTCTCTTTTATTAGGCTTTTTGTTGCTTTTTCAACAAGTTTTTCCCTTGAGGTTATAACTGAATTAAGCCAAGTTAAAAAGTTACCATATTTTAGTGTTGTTGTATTTGAAGAGAACTCTAAATGGATATGAGAGTTTATAAGGCCTGGCATTAAAACTGAGTTTTCACCTAAATCTTGAATCTCCAAAGAGGGATATTTCTCTTTTATAAATTCATAAGTTGCTACATCAATGATTTTTTTATCATAAACAATAGCACCATCTTTTATAATGGTACTATTTTCATCACAAGTTAAAACCCACGATGCTTTTAATGCTTTCATAGTTATTTTTGTTGAGCTTCAGCTTGAGCTTTTTGTTGTTGAGCTTGAACTGCTTTTACTTCAGAGATAATTTGAGTTAAAGCCATAAGTCCCATATGATAACCAAATGGACCAAAACCTGTAATAACACCTGTTACTGCAGCTGCTGTAACTGATTTTTGTCTATACTCTTCTCTTTTATAAATATTTGAAATATGTACTTCAATTGTTGGTAAATTTACTGCACTTAAAGCATCTTTGATTGCAATAGAAGTGTGAGAATAAGCTGCAGGGTTAATTAAAATCCCATCCACTTCACCTAAACACTCTTGGATTCTATCAACTATTTCACCCTCAAGATTTGACTGAAAAAATTCTAACTCAACACCATTTTGAGCTGCACCAGCTTTCATTTGTTCATGAATTTGTTCTAAACTCATCGGACCATAAATATGTTGTTCTCTAATTCCTAACATATTTAGATTTGGACCTTGAATTACCGCTATTTTCATATTATATTTCCTTTTATAATTTTTGGGTAAGATTATATTCTAATTTTGTTTAATTAAAAGGAAAACTATGAAGAACTACATTTTACTAAATGAAAATGCAATATATTATGAATGTGGCTTCTCATGCGACAATGTAGTTTTTTTAAACCTAGGAGATGACAAATATTTTATAACTGATGCAAGATACACAACTGAGGCAAAAGAGTTTGCAAAAGGGTGCGAAGTTGTACAGAGTTCTGACCTTGTTGAAGATGTAAAAAATATATTAAAAAAATCAAAAATCAAAAAGATAACTTTTGATCCAAATGACTTCAAACTCTCTTTTTATCAAAAAGTAGTAGAAAATACAAAAACAAAATTTGAAGCAATAGAGAATTTTTCTAAACAAAAAAGAATCATCAAAAGTGATGAAGAGATAGAACTTCTAAAAAAAGCTGCAAATATTGGAAGAGCTGGTTTTAAAGAACTTGCTAAATATATTAGAAAAAATGGTTACAATCAAAGTGAAAACTATCTTCACTTTAAAGCAATTGAAAAACTAAGTCATAGTGGCAAATACGATTTAAGTTTTGACCCAATAGTTGCAATAAATAAAAATGCAGCAAAACCCCATGCACTTCCAACAAAAACAAAACTAAAACTAAATGATTTGGTTTTAGTTGATGCTGGAGTTAAATATAAAAGATATTGTTCAGATAGAACTTGTACCTCAAATGTAAATTTTGAAAATTTCAATTTTAAAAGAGAACAAAAATTCAAAAATAAAAAACACCAAAAAATTTATGATTTGGTTCTAAAAGCTCAATTAAATGCAATCCAAAAAGCAAGGGTTGGAATGAAAGCTTCTCAAATTGACCAATTAACTAGGGAAATAATAACCAAAGGTGGTTATGGAGATTATTTTGTACATAGCACAGGACATGGAGTTGGACTTGATATCCATGAGTTTCCAAATATAAACTCAAAATCTGATGTTATTATTGAAGATAACATGGTATTTACAATTGAACCAGGTATTTATTTGCCAAATGAATTTGGAGTTAGAATTGAGGATACTGTTGTTATGAAAAATGGTAAAGCACAAATCCTATAATTTTTGATTTTTTAACAAAAATAAATCTTGACTAATTTTATAATGTATATTTTTTGGAACAAATTATGAAAAAAAAATTGACTTCACAATTAACTATTTTTAAAACTTCCAATTTCCCTAGAAAAATCAAAATAAACTCAAACAAAAAGTATTGTGTAACTATCGGTATTGGGGGAAATATTGGAAATACAAAAAAATTCTTTGATAAACTATTCTTATATTTAAAATCTGATACAAGATTTGATGTACTTATAACCTCTCCCCTACTTCTAAACCCTCCCTTTGGTTTTTTGGAGCAGAATCACTTTTTAAATGGTATAATTGCGCTCAAAACTAATCTAGCACCAAATGCTTTTTTAAAGAGTATGCAAAGATTAGAGAAAAGATTGGGAAGAAAGCGATCCTTTCAAGATGCGCCTAGGACCTTGGATATTGATATAATTTTTTTTGATAATAAAAAAATAAATACAGAAAAACTTATTATACCTCACAAAAATTGGGCCCATAGAGAGTCAGTGACTATTCCTTTAAAATATATGTAGAACAAGTTTTTTGTTCTCTTTAGAATTTTACTACTTTTAAAGTAGATATTAAATTTCAGTTCCTAAAAGGGACTTTTTAAAGGTTAAATATGAAAAAAGTAATGGTTGGGATGAGTGGAGGAATTGACTCATCGGTTACGGCATATATGCTACAAAACGAAGGATATGAAGTAGAAGGAATCTACCTAAAACTTCATAACAGAACAGACGGTTATCACGAAAAAAATCTTGGTTATATAAAAGATGTTGCTAATTTCTTAGGTATAAAATACCATATTTTAGATTTGGCAGATGAGTTTAAAGAGGAAGTTTATGACTACTTTGTTAACTCATACTTAGAAGGAACTACACCAAATCCATGTGTAAAATGTAATAGACAGATTAAATTTGGAGCAATGCTTGATTTTGCAAAAGAGCATGGAGCTTCATATCTTGCAACTGGTCACTATGCAAAAACAGATGGAGAGTTTTTTTATGAAGCTGATGATAAAACAAAAGATCAAAGCTATTTTTTATCACAAGTAACTAAAGAAGCACTTCCTTATATGATGTTTCCACTTAGCACATATAAAAAAGAGGATATTATCAAATTTGGTGAAAAACTAGATTCAGCTTATAAAAGAATTACAGAGAAAAATGAGTCACAAGAGATCTGTTTTGTTGAGACTGTTTATACTGATGTGGTAAAAAGACATGCAAATATTGATATGCCTGGAAATGTTTTAGATGAAGAGGGAAATGTTGTAGGAAAACATAAAGGATATATGCACTATACAATTGGTAAAAGAAGAGGTTTTACAGTTGATGGTGCCCATGAACCTCACTTTGTTACTAAACTAAATCCAACAGACAATACTATTATTGTTGGTAAAAAAGAGGCTTTAGAGATAAATAGTGTTGAGATTGAAAATCTTAATATGTTTATTGATGAAAAAGAGTTTGACTGTACTGTTAAGTTAAGATATAGATCAAAATCTACACCTTGTCATGTAAAACTTGAAAACAACAAAGGACAAATTGAGCTAAAAGAGCCAGTTTTTGGGGTAGCTTCAGGACAGCTTGCAGTTTTTTATAAAGATGAAAAGGTATTAGGTAGCGGGTGGATAAAAAACACTAAATAGTGTATAATTTTTTATGGAAAGTTTAGAAGAATTTTATCAAAGAATATCAGTAGCATTACCCCAAAATATTAATAGTGATATTGGTCATTTTAATATTTTCAAAAGAGGTGATCATTTAAATTGTTCTACTTTACCTTATAGTAGAAAAGATTATTTTAAAATAACTCTTTTAAAGGGGAAAAATAGAATTCACTATGCTCAAAAAACAGTTCAAAGTGACAAATATGCTTTGATGTTCTCTGATCCTTTGGTTCCATATAGTTGGGACTCTTTAGATGGTAAGAAAGATGGATATTTTTGTATTTTTACAGAATCCTTCTTTCACTATTTTGGTAAAGTAAGAGATTATCCCGTTTTCAAACCAAATCAAAACAAACTTTTTTTATTGGATGAAGATAGTTTAATTAGATGTGAAAAAATATTTTTAGAGATGGAAAAAGAGATAAACTCTGACTATGAATATAAAGATGATTTATTAAGAAACCTAACACTAGAGCTTATTCATCTTGCAATGAGAATGGAACCTGCAAAAGAGTCTTATATTGAACCTAAAAATAAAAAAAATAAGATATCAACACTTTTTAATGATCTTTTAGAGAGACAATTTCCTATAAATTTACCCTATGAAAGATTAGAACTTAAAAATCCAAATGATTATTCAAGACTATTAGATATTCATACAAATCATCTAAATAGAATATTAAAAGAGACCACTTCAAAAACTACAAGTGAGATTATTGCTTCAAGAATACTTGATGAAGCAAAAATTTTATTAAAACACAGCTCATGGAAAGTAAATGAAATTTCATACTCACTTGGATATGAAGACTCAGCACATTTCATAAATTTTTTTAAAAAAAGAGTTAATTACACCCCTCAAAAATACCGAACTCTTGAAAATGTTTGAATTGTGCAACTTTTGAGTTGATTAACGCATAAGTTAGATTTTGTTTTTTTGTTAAACTTTTCTTCTTATAAAATTAAATCGAGGTTCTAAAATGATTACAAAAAAACAATTATTAGTAATGTCCCTTTCTACAGGAATAAATGTTGCAAATATTTATTATAATCAACCAATATTAAATACTATTGCACAGGATTTAAATGTAAGCCACATGGCAGTTGGAAATCTACCAACTTTTTCACAAGCAGGATATGGACTTGGTCTTCTTTTAGTTAGTCCCCTTGGAGATAAAATTGATAGAAAAAAACTTATTATTATTTTGCATTATTGTTTAGCTCTAACTCTTGTTGGACTATCTTTTATCACAAATATTTATGTACTATATTTTTTAAGTTTATTAACTGGTCTGTTTGCTGTTTCAGCACAAGTTGTTATTCCAATGGCTGCAGCCATGAGCCCAAGGGAAAAAGGTAAAACTGTAGGAACTATTTTTAGTGGATTATTAGGGGGAATTTTAATAGCAAGAACTTTTAGTGGATATGTAACTGATTTTTTTGGAAATTGGCATTATGTATTTGCAATCTCTGCACTATTAGTATTAATGTGTAATTACTTCATAATTAAAACTTTACCAAATATGGAAACACATTTTGATAAAAGTTACCCTTCATTAATCAAATCATCAATTTTTCAACTAAAAAGATTCTCTCTTTTAAGAAGAAACTCTTTATTGATTGCTCTTTCATTTGGTGTGTTTTGTTCTTTTTGGACAACATTAACATTCAAATTAAGTGAAGAGCCATTTAATTATAACAGTGATGTAATTGGATTATTTGGTATTTTAGCAATTACAGGAGTTATTTTAGCTCCAAAAATTGGAAAACTTGCAGACAGAGTAAATCCAATTTTTACAAAATTTTTATCAGTTATTTTTTTAATTGTAAGTATCTTGGCAATTAGATGGTTTGAGGATTCACTTTTTGCATTTATCTTTGCAACAATTCTACTTGATATTGGTGTTCAAGCAATTCAAATTAGTAACTTAGCTCAAATTTATACCTTAGATGAAAAAGCTCACAGCAGAATAAATACAGCCTATATGTCAATTATGTTTTTAGGTGGAGCAATTGGAACTTTTGTTGGAGTTTTAGCTTGGCAAAATGGTGGATGGAATTATGTAACAGGGCAGTTACTAATATGGTCAATACTAGCTTTGTTTGTGCTGTTATATAGTTTGAAATATAATAAAATAGTAGATAATTAAACAAGCTAGCTATTTTAGATAGCTAGCAAAATTATTATTAGATTTTTTAATAAACTAATTTAAATGATTTTCCCTAAATTATGTATAAGTAATAAGAGGATATAATCCCAAAATAATAATACCACACACAGAAAAATCAAAAGGAAAATTTTATGGCAAAATTTAAGCTTTTTAGCGGTACTGCGAACCGTGAATTTGCTGAAAAAGTTAGTAAATACTTAAATATGTCCGTTGGAGGGGCAAGTATACAAAAATTTAGTGACGGAGAGATCTCTGTTCAAATACAAGAGAGTGTTAGAGGACAAGATGTATTTATTGTTCAACCTACATGTGCTCCAACAAATGACCACTTAATGGAACTTCTTATTATTATTGATGCTCTTAAAAGATCAAGTGCAAAATCAATTTCAGCAGTAATGCCTTATTTTGGATACGCAAGACAAGATAGAAAAGCTGCTCCAAGAGTTCCAATTTCAGCAAAACTTGTTGCTGATATGCTTGAAACGGCAGGAATTGATAGGGTTATTACAATCGATTTACATGCTGCTCAAATTCAAGGTTTCTTTAATATCCCTGTTGACAACCTTTATGGTTCAGTTTTATTTGTTGATTACCTAAGATCAAAAAATCTTCCAAATCCAATTATTGCAAGTCCAGATATTGGTGGGGTTGCAAGAGCTAGATCTTATGCAAACAAATTAGGATATGACTTAGTTATTGTTGACAAAAGAAGAGAAAAAGCAAATGTAGCTGAAGTTATGAATATCATTGGTGAAGTTGATGGGAAAGATGTAATTTTAGTTGATGATATGGTTGATACTGCTGGAACTTTAGTAAAAGCTGCTGAAGCTTTAAAACAAAGAGGAGCAACATCTGTTATGGCTTGCTGTACACATGGAGTTCTATCTGGTCCTGCTTTTGAAAGAATCAATGACGGTACACTTGATGAGCTTGTTATCACTGATACAATTCCAATGAGAGGAAGCAGTAATAAAATTACTGTTTTAAGCGCAACTAGAATTATTGGTGAAACAATTAGAAGAATTACAAACAATGAGTCAGTTAACTCTATTTTTATAGATTAAAATTATTTTATTTACTAAATAAAGAGTTAATTTATTTTTAGATAAAGTGGTGCATACACGCACAAAAAGGAAAAATATGAAAAAAATTCTATTATCTACAGTACTATGTGCAACAATGATGTTTGCTGCAAATAGTGAGTATAAATATGAAGTTACTCCAATGATTGGTGGAGCTATTACAGAAGGAAATCTAGATTTAGATAGACACTATGCAAATGCTGGTATTAGCATTGGTGCAAATTTAGATGAATCTATGTTTGATCAAGTTGAATTAGGATTTTTAAGAAGCCTTGGTGATGTTGACTACAAAAATGGAGTAAATGGTAATACAGATACTTCAGTAACTAGACTTTTCACTAACGTTATTAAAGATTATAAAATCAATGACACTATTTCATTATATGCATTAGCTGGTCTTGGTGTTGAATTTTTTGACAATGAATCAGATAATAATCAAAATGGTGTATTTGGAAACTACGGTTTTGGTCTTAAATACAAAATCAATGAAATGTTATCTCTAAAAACAGATATTAGACACTTAGTATCTTTTGATGGAGGAGACAATAACCTTCTTTATACTGTTGGTCTTGCTATTCCATTTGGTAAAAAAGCAACATCAGCTCCTGTTGTAAAAGAGGAGCCAAAACCAGAACCAATAAAAGAGGTTGCTCCAATAGACAGCGATGGTGACGGAGTTGCAGATATTAACGATAAATGTCCAGATACACCAAAAGGTGATATTGTAGATGAAAATGGTTGTTCATTAAAAGTAAACTTAAACATTCTTTTTGATTTTGATAGTGCAAGAATTAAAAACTCTTACGACTCAAGAATCAAAAAATTTGCTGACTTTATGAAAGCATTCCCATCTGTAAAAGGTAAAATTGAGGCACATACTGACTCAGTTGGTACTGAAGAGTATAACCAAAAATTATCAGAAAGAAGAGCTGCTTCAGTTGCAAAAGCATTAGAGGCTTATGGAGTTGAAAAATCAAGACTTAAATCGATTGGTTATGGTGAAACAAAACCTGTTGATACAAATGATACAGCAGAAGGTAGAGCACAAAACAGAAGAGTTGAAGGTTCTATTCAAAGATAACCTAAAAGTAGTTAGGCAAAAGCCTAACTGCTTACCCATTTCACAATAATTTTTTTACTTAACTCACTCATAACTTATTTTTAGATATAATCGCGGAATTTAATTAGTTCTTATTAGGAAAAAAGTTGCAAAAAAACATTAGAAACTTTAGTATTATTGCCCATATTGACCATGGGAAATCAACCTTAGCAGATAGAATAATCCAAGAGTGTGGATCAGTTACCGATAGGGAACTTAAAGCACAAATGATGGATACAATGGAGATTGAGCAAGAGAGAGGTATCACCATCAAAGCTCAAAGTGTTAGACTTGACTATGAAAAAGATGGACAAAAATATGTTCTAAATCTAATAGACACTCCAGGGCACGTTGACTTTTCATATGAGGTTAGTAGAAGTTTAGCTTCTTCTGAAGGTGCTTTACTTATTGTTGATTCAACACAAGGAGTTGAAGCACAAACTATCGCAAATGTATATATTGCAATGGACAATGATTTGGAACTACTACCTGTTGTAAATAAAATTGACCTTCCAAGTGCAGATCCTATGAGAGTATTAGAAGAGGTTGAAGAGGCAATTGGTCTTGATTGTACAGAACACAATCTAGTTAGTGCAAAAACTGGTCTTGGGGTAAAAGATTTAATTAACTCTATTGTTGACAGAATCCCTGCTCCAACAGGAGATGAAAATGCACCTACAAAAGCTTTGATATATGACTCTTGGTTTGACAACTATTTAGGAGCTTTGGCTTTAGTTAGAGTATATGATGGAAGTATAAAAAAAGGTCAAATGATTAAGATGATGAATACTAAAGTTCAACATCAAGTTTTGAACCTAATGTATCCACACCCTCTTCATAGAAAAGATACAACTGAGATAAAAACTGGTGAAATAGGTATTGTAATTCTTGGACTTAAAACCTTAGATGGAATTGCAGTTGGTGATACAATGACCGATGCAAAAAATCCTACAACTGAACCAATTGATGGATTTGAACCAGCAAAACCCTTTGTTTTTGCAGGAATTTATCCAATAGAGACTGATAAGTTTGAAGATTTAAGAGAGGCTTTAATAAAACTTCAATTAAATGACTCATCTATCTCTTTTGAACCTGAATCATCTGCTGCTTTAGGAAGTGGATTTAGAACAGGGTTTTTAGGTATGCTTCATATGGAAGTTATTAAAGAGAGACTTGAAAGAGAGTTTGACTTAGATTTAATAGCAACGGCTCCAACGGTTGTATATGAAGTTCTTAAAACAGATGGAGAGAAAATTTTAATTCAAAATCCAAGTGAACTTCCAGAACCAAACTATATAGATACAATTTTTGAGCCATATGTAAAAGCTACAATATTAGTTCCTGATGAGTTTTTAGGAAATGTTATTAAACTTTTAAATGATAAAAGAGCTATTCAGATAAAAATGGACTATATAGGTAAAAGAGTTCTTTTAGAGTATGATATTCCAATGAATGAAATAGTTATGGACTTTTATGATAAGTTAAAATCAACAACTAAAGGGTATGCTTCATTTGATTATGAACCAATTGAGTTTAGACCAGGGAATCTTAAAAAACTTGATATTAGAGTTGCTGGAGATATTGTTGATGCCCTATCAATTATTGTTCCAGAAGATAAAGCAGTTTATAGAGGAAGAGAGTTTATTAAAGCACTTAAAGAACTTATTCCAAGACAGCTATTTGAAGTTGCAATTCAAGCAAGTATTGGTAATACAATTATTGCAAGAGAGACGGTTAAGTCTATGGGAAAAAATGTTACTGCTAAGTGTTATGGTGGGGATATTACAAGAAAAAGAAAGCTTTTAGAAAAACAAAAAGCTGGGAAGAAAAGAATGAAAGCTATTGGAAAAGTAAACGTTCCTCAAGAAGCTTTTATGGCAGTTCTTAAAATCTAATATTTAACGCATCTTCTACGTTATAAAAAAGAGTTTTGCATAGTCATTTAGGAGACTAAACTCCTACGACAAAACTCTTTTCTCCGCCTTGAATCTACATCAAATCTTAGATTTTAAAGGTTTAAATTTCAATAAATCCAAAATACTTTTTTTATTAACTAACTCTACTAAGTTTTTCTGCCAACCACATTTTTATTATTGCTTGTCTACTTACTCCAATATGTTGTGCTTCTCTATCTAAAGATTCAACCATCCAAGTTGGGAAATCTATATTTACTCTTTTAGGAGTTTCATTTACTTTTCTAATATTTTTTGTATCAAAATATTCTAATATATCTTCACTGTTTTCATCAAATTTTTCATCTATTTGTGATGCTTTCATATAGCTCTTCCTCTTTTTTTCTTGCTCTTCTAACGGAGATAATTCTAATTTTCTCACCTCTATAGGTTATTATTGCTGCATAGATTTTGGTTTTTATTTTTCCTATTACTAAATATCTATCTTCATCTTCACAATTTTTTGATTTAAGTTCAATTGCAAAGTTATCACTCCAAAGCTCTTTTGCCTCTTCAAAGTCTATGTTATGTTTACTCTTATTTGAATTATTTTTATTTTTATCATACTCAAATATCATTATATTATATCATAATTATATACATTTGGTATAAATATTATATCTTTACAGTATATAATTAAACTCCTTGATTTATAATTCTTTATATTATATAATCTTGAGCATTATGAAATGCTTATCATGTGAACAACTATCTTTTTCTATTATTTGTAAAAAATGCCAAGTAAATTTGCTACAGTCCTCTTTTTATAAAAGAGAGTTAGAGCCTAATTTTTTTAACTACTCTTTTTATGGTTTTTCAGAGATAGAAGATTTATTAACTTCTAAATACTATTTTCATGGAGATAGGGTTTATAATATCTTAGCAAAGCTCTCATTTAAAAAGTTTGCAGCTAATTTTGTCTTTGATGAAGTTGTTTATTCTATTGGTATTGATGAACATACTAGACATGATTTTTCTCAAACTGCAATTCTTTCACATCATCTAAAATCTAAATTTATCAAACCTTTATATGGTAGATTAAAGGCTACAAATATAATAAAATATGCTGGAAAAGACTTGGAATTTAGACAAAAAAACAGAAGAAAATTTAAAACAAATTTAGAAAATGAAAAAATTATCTTGGTAGATGATTTAGTGACAACATGTACAACTATTTTAGAGGCAAAAAAGGTTTTAGAGAAAAAAGGTAATAAAGTTCTTTTCTCTTTAACCCTAGCTGATGCAAAGATTTAGTATAATTATTTTTTCTAAAAAAGATAAACTTTCCACTAAAAAGGACTTTATGTGATTGGAATCATCGATTACAATATGGGAAATCTTGCAAGTGTTTATAATGCCTGTGATATTTTAGATGCAAAAGCTTCATTTGTAACAAAACCTGAGGATTTAAAAAATTATGAGAGAATCATTCTTCCAGGAGTTGGTGCATTTGGTGATGCAATGGAAAATCTAAATAGTACAGGAATGAAAGAGGCTATTTGGGAGTTTTCGAAAACAGGAAAACCTATGATTGGTATCTGCTTGGGTATGCAACTTTTATTTGAGAGTTCTGATGAGTTTGGAGCACATAAAGGTTTGGGACTAATTGATGGAAAAGTTGTAAAATTTGATAAATCTAAAATGCATGAAGATACAAAAGTTCCACATATGGGATGGAATGTAATTAAAACAAGAAATGATCATACACTTTTTAATGGACTTGAGAATCCTTATCTTTATTTTGTACACTCATACCATGCTGTTACAGATGAAAAAAATGTAATAGGTACTACAGAGTATGGTTATGAATTTGTAAGTGCAGTTCATAAAGATAATATCTATGGATTTCAGCCTCACCCAGAAAAATCACATGATAATGGACTAAAAATACTAAAAAACTTTTTTAGTATAAAATAGCTTTTATTGGGATTTATCAGAGAGTACAACCTGATTTTTCCCATCTGTTTTTGCTTTATATAAAGCCTCATCAGAGTATTTATATAAATCTTTAAAATTCTCTAAGTATTGAGATGATTGAACAATAAGCCCGCCAGAGATAGTGACATAATTACTGCAAGCACTCCCTTTATGCTCTATTTTTAAATTCTCTATACTTCTTATAATATGTTTTGCGTACTCCAATGCTTTATCAATATCCATATCACTAAAAAGGATTGCAAACTCTTCTCCTCCCATTCTAAAAGCAAAATCTGTTGCTCTTTTTGTATGTGATTTAAGAACTTTTGCAATTTCACTTAATACCACATCCCCAGAGGGGTGCCCATAAGTATCATTATATTTTTTGAAATAATCAACATCAATAGTTAATAAAGAGAGTGTAGAGTCCTCTCTTTTTATTCTTCTAAGTTCTTTGTCAATCATTGTATTTAAAAATCTTCTATTATAAAGCCCTGTCATATCATCGTGAATAGAGAGTTCTTCCAGTCTTTTTTTATTTGTAATATCTTGTCTAATAGCTATATAATTCTCTATCTCTCCATTTTTTAATATTGGAGTTATTGTAATTTTTGACCAAGATACTTTATCTCCTCTACACTTGTTTTTTATCTCAGCTTTAAAAATATTTCCAGCTTTTATTGTATCCCACATATGTCTATAAAGGGAGTCAGGATTATCTTCATGTTTTAGTATACTATGTGTTTTTCCTATAAGTTCGCTTTTTTCATATCCAACAAAGTGACAAAAGGCACTACTTACATCTACTATAACTCCCTCTTTATCTGTAATAGAAATAAGCACATTTTCATTAATTATATCAAGTAGTTTTTCATTTTCAAAAAGTCTGTTTTGCAAAGATGATGTATTTAGGAAATCTGAAATTGTAGAGAGTAATTCGCTTAAATCAATAGGTTTAATCATAAATTTATCAACTTTAAGTTCAATAGCTTCTAGAAAAAAATCAATATCAGAGTATGCTGTAGTTACAATAATTGATAAGCCTCTTCTATTCATAGATTTTATCATCTCTAATCCACTCATTACAGGCATTTGTATATCAGTTATTACAATATCTGGTTTAACCTCATCAAATAGTTTTAGTCCCTCTTCCCCATTTGCAGCGGTATACAATTTCTTAACATATTTGCTAAGGAAATACTCTACTTCATCTCTAATTAACTCTTCATCTTCAACATAAAGAATAGTAGCATTTTTCAAAATATCTTTATTAATTTCTTTCATACTCTCTCTTAAACATCTACTAAAAAATAAAAATTCACTTTATTTTAATTATACTATCATAACAATTAAGTATCCCCACAGTTTTCTAATCTTTATATAAATCTCTAATAGCCAAAAATCCTTCAAGATTAGTCATAAAAAGTTCAACTAAATTTGGATCAAAATGTTTTCCACTCTCTTTAGTAATTAACAATAAAATATCTTCCAATGGCCAAGCTTTTTTGTAACATCTGTCACTACCTAATGCATCAAATACATCTGCAATTGCAGTGATTCTTCCAAAAATATGTATATCTTCACCTTTTAATCCCCTTGGATATCCTGAACCATCCCATTTTTCATGGTGTGTATAAGAGATTATTGCAGCTGCTTTTAATATAGGTCTTGTTGAAGTTTTTAAAATGTTATAACCAATCTCTGAATGGGTTTGCATAACAACCCACTCTTTTGCATCCAATTTTCCAGGTTTATTTAAAATAGTATCTGGGATTCCAACTTTTCCTATATCATGCATAGGGGAAGCTGTAAATAAAGTATTAATCTCTTCATTATTTAAGCCTGCTTTTTCTGCTAATAATTTAGAATATTCAGCTACTCTTTTTACATGATTTCCCGTCTCTTTACTTCTTGTTTCACCAACCTCACCCAATTTGTATATTATTTCCCTTTGGGTATCTTCCAACTCTTTATGTAGACTTTTTATCTCTGTTATATCATGTCTGATACTTAAATATTCACAAATCTCACCTTTTGCATCTTTTATTGGGAATAACATATATTTACAGAAAAATAAAGAGCCATCTTTTTTTTGGTTTGTAATCTCCCCTTTATAAAATTCATCCCTATATAAACACTCTCTAACCTCTTCTACATGTTTTATATATTCATCATAAGAGATTCTTTTATCTCTTATCTTATCGTATGCTTCCCCTATTAATTCAAGTTTAGAATAACCGCTAATTTCACAAAATGCTTCATTGACATATAAAAATTTCATATCTCTTGATAAACGAATTATTATATTAGCTTTATCAACTGCCTCTCTATAGAGTTTTTCTTTTCTTATACTCTCTTTTAAATTGGAAATATTTTTTTCATTTTGATATTTAAAAAACTCTTTTGATTCCTCAAGTTCCGTGATATCATTTCTTAATGCAATAAATTCAATAATATTTCCATTTACATCTAAAATTGGTTTTATAATACTATCAACAATATAATAGCTTCCATTTTTTTTCCTATTTTTGACTACTCCATGCCAACTTTTTTTAGATAAAATTGTTTCCCACATATCTTTAAAAGTTTCACTTTTCATTGTTTTATGTCTAATTATACTATGGGGTTTACCTATTAATTCTTCTTTTTTGTACCCTGAAATCTCTTCAAAGGGTTTATTTACATAGGTTATAATTCCATTTATATCAGTTTTTGAAACAATTGAACGTTCATCAACAATATCTTTATATTGTTGTAAAGTATTTAAAACTTCATAGTTGAATTTTTCTAAAATAATCCCCTTTGATAGCTCACATAAAATATCAAAAAGTTCATTTAGATCAATAGGTTTTATAAGATAATCATTTATATGTATTTTAATAGCTTCCAAAAAATAGTTTGATTCATTATAGGCAGTTGTAAGGATAATTTTTGCATCTTTGTTGTAGCTTTTAATCTCTTTACACATCTTTATTCCATCAAGTTGTGGCATTCTAATATCGCTTATTACAATATCTGGTTTATATTTTTTATAAAGTTCTAATCCCTCTTTCCCATTTTGTGCAGCATATAAAATTTTGACTTTTGATTCTAAAAAAAATGCTAACTCTTCTCTTATCTCTTTTGTATCCTCAACTATTAAAAGGGTGATACTTTTTAGATTTGATAAAAATTCTTCATTGTTTTTCATTTTAATCCTTATAAATAGGAAGTTTGATTATAAATATAGCTTCATTATCACTATTTATATTAGTAAGACTCCCATCCATATTTTGTTCAATTATTGTTTTTGCCATATAAAGCCCTATTCCTGTCCCTTTACTTTCACTTTTAGTTGTAAAGTATGGTTCAAATATTTTATTTTCTATCTCCTTAGCAATTCCACCTGCATTGTCTTTTATATAGATATAAACATGTTTAAAATCATTTTTTGTTTCAATAACAATTTTACCATTATTGATTTTATTCTCTATAAAGGCATCTTTTGAATTATTTAATAGGTTTAACAAAGATTGTAAAAATTCATTTGGATAACCAAAAACATTTATATTTTCATCAATGATTTTTTCAACTACTATATTGTGGTTTTCAAAAGAGGCATCCACTAGATGTAATGCATTATTTACAGATTCATAAATATTAAATTTTAGTTTTTCTTTATTTGGTTTAAAAAAATTCCTAAAATCATCAATGGTTTTTGACATATTTTTTGTCAAAAGATTTATCTTTTGGATAGATTTATTCATCTGTTTATCATCAACTTCACCCAAGTCAAATGAAAATTTTAGATTTTGAACAACTAAACTTAGTGCATTTAAAGGCTGTCTCCATTGGTGGGCAATATTTCCTATCATCTCACCCATTGCTGCTAGTTTTGATTGTTGTATCAATAATTGTTGCTGTTCTTCTCTTTTTTTTATTTCAGCTATAACCCTATCTTCTAAATTATCATTTAACTCTTTTAACTCTTTGGTTCTCTCTTCCACTTTATTTTCCAAATCAATTTTATAATTTGTTAATCGCTTTTGGGAAAGTTCCAAAGAGGAGATCATCTCATTAAAACTTTTTGCAAGCTCTCCTATTTCATCTTTACTATCTATTTTTACCCTTTGAGAAAGATCACCTTGAGATACCAGTTTTGAAGTATGACTTAGTTTAATAATTGGTTTTGAGACAACTTTAGCTAATAGAAACGAGATAAAAAATATACCCAAAAACATAACAACAATCAGATTTAAAATTTGTTGATTTATCTCTTTTAATTGAAGATTATATTCATCAAGGGATAACTCAAAAATCAAATCTGCCCATTTTATTCCTGTTAGTTCAACTGAATAAACATATCTGTAAACTTGTAAATTAGAGAGTTCAGATTTTACAATACCTGTAAAAAAACTTTTATTTTCAAAAGTATCATTGATTACTTTCCAACTCTCTTTTTTTATTAGAAAACTATTCCCATCTTTTTTTTGTAAAAAAACTGACATTACATCACTGTTTGTACTTACAAAACCAAAAAGTGATTCAAAAATTTTTACCTCATCCTCTTCAATAATATTATTTGAATTTAGAAGGGTTAATATCTCTCCAAAACTTTTTGCTTTATTTTCTAAATTCTTAATCAAAAATGTATTTTGTGAAACCTTTAATTGATAGATAAAAACACCTAAAATTGATGATAAGAAAATAAAAACAATAATAAAAATTTTAGCAAAAAGATCTAATTTCAATTATATTTTTCCTTTAAAGCATAATAATTATTATAATAGATAATCAAATCCTTATAATCATCCTCTGTTATTCTGTAAATAGTAGTGTAATTTAACATTTTAGATATTTTTTTAAAATCTTTATTATTGTTTATATTCTCTTTTATTCTAAAAACGGCATCAACAATTTTTGGGTCACAATCTTTGGAAAAAAAACCAATAGAATCGATTTGCCCTACTTTTGATTTTTCAATAATTTCAACTTTATTTTTAATTGAAGGATTTAATTCAAACATAGTATCCCAAACACTTTTTTTAACCACTGCATAATCACTTTTGCCAAAAAAAACTCTTAGGATAACACTGCTCTCTTTTGATTCATAATATATATTTTTTAAAAGCTTATTTGCACCTTTTTTATTTTTTTCATAAGAGTTTTTGTCAAGCCAGATTGTTCCTAAATCATCATTTTTCCGCATAACTAAAGTTTTATTATTTAGATTTTTAAACCCTTTTAAATTTTTTTGTTTATTGCCTATTAAATAGTAGGTGCTATATTTTTCTTTTCCAATATCTAAACTCCAAAAATCTTTTGCATTTTTGTAGATATCTTCTCTATTCTTAAAAAAAAATGGAGCATCAACTACAATCATATCAAGTTTTTTTCTTTTTAAGTCTTCATACATAGTCCCATTTTCTTCATAAAAATTAACTATAACTTTTCCATTATCCTCTTTTATTAACTCTTCCACCCAGGTTTTTAGTGCTACTCTTCCCTCTTTAAAGATAGAGAGAAGATTTCCACCTGTTATAAATCCAGCATTACCAATATAGTTGTACTTTTGTTCTCCAAAAAGGCAAGTAAAAAAAAATATTATTATTAAGCTTTTTTTCATTAAAATACTCTTTATGCTTATATTAGTGTCCATAATATTATCATAATTAATATTTTTTTTTCTGAATAATAATTTTGTGTTGAAAATATGATTTTTTGAAGTAATTTTAGCCAATTCACTGGAATAACTTTATATAATCTTGATTACAAAATTTTAAAGAGAGAAGAATGGATATACTACCTGCAATAGATTTGAAAGATGGAAAAGCTGTTAGACTTAGTAAAGGTTTAATGGATAGTGCAAAAATTTATTCAGATGAGCCTTGGATTGTTGCGAAAAGGTTTGAAGAGCTAGGAAGCAAATGGGTTCATATTGTTGATTTGAATGGAGCTTTTGCAGGGAAACCAGCAAATCTAGAACAAATTAGAAAGATTAGAGAGAATTGTAATCTGAAAATTGAGCTAGGTGGTGGTATAAGAGATGAAGAGACTATTAAGATGTATGTTGAGCTTGGAGTTGATAGATTAATTCTAGGTTCAATTGCTGTAAAGAATCCTCAGTTTGTAAAGGATATGGCTTCTAAATACCCTATTGCTGTTGGCATTGACGCAATGAATGGTATGGTAGCTGTTGAAGGCTGGGCAGAGGTTAGTTCTATGAAAGCAACAGATTTAGCAAAAGAGTTTGCCAATGCGGGAGTTGAAGCTATTATCTGTACTGATATATCAAAAGATGGTATGCTTTGTGGTGTAAATGTTGAATTTACAGAATCTATTGCAATAGCAAGTGGTGTTGATACTATTGCAAGTGGAGGAGTAAAAGATCTAACAGATATATCAAACTGCAAAGCAAATGGAAATGTGGCTGGTGTTATTGTTGGAAAAGCATTTTATGAAGGAACTTTGGATTTAGAAGAGGCTTTCAAAATCTTATAACACATAACCGTTGTCATTAGATATTTTTACAAAAGGTCAAATATGAATTCTAATAAAAAGATAACTTTGATTATATTTTCAATGGTTACTTTGTTAACTCTTATTATTGTTGCATTAGTAGCTATCGGCTCAAGGGAGAGTGGATATGAGAGTGCTAAAAAGAGAGCTTACTTAACAGCTGATATTGTAAAAAATGCTTTAACCTCCCATATGGTAAATGGAAATATGAATCAAAGGGATGTTTTTTTAGATAGTTTAGAGAGACTTAGAGAACTAAATGAACTATGGGTTGTAAGATCGCCTAAAATCTCTGAACAATTTGGTACAAAAACAAATAATGAAATCCCAAGAGATGAAATAGATGAAGAAGTTTTAAAAGGTGGGAAAGAGAAAGTTGTAATTAATGAATCAATTGAAAGAGCAACATTAAGAATAACTATTCCATATACAGCTTCATCTTTGGATAAACCAAATTGTTTAAGTTGCCATAATGCAAAAGAGGGAGAAGTTTTAGGGGCAATATCAATAAAATTTGATATTGAAGCAGATAGAATGTCAAGTATTAAAATACTACTTAATATAATTGCAACTGTTGTTATATTCTTAATCTTTATTCTTATTTTTATTAGTAGAAAAATCAAACCATATACAACTTCATTTGATTATATAACCGATGTATTAAAACAAGTACATGAAGGTAATTATTCAATTAGAGCAAAAAAAGGTTCTCTAAAAGAGGATAAAGAAGCCTTTATGTGGTTAAATGAAATCATAGAAAAATTAGAAACGGTTTTAACTGGTATTGAAAAAAATCTAACGT
This sequence comes from Halarcobacter ebronensis, assembly GCF_013201825.1. NCBI lineage: Bacteria > Pseudomonadati > Campylobacterota > Epsilonproteobacteria > Campylobacterales > Arcobacteraceae > Halarcobacter > Halarcobacter ebronensis. Next base: position 659,962 of record NZ_CP053836.1, on the reverse strand, counting down.
CATTTGTACATAATAGAGCTTCAAATGTAAATAATGACAAACTTCTTACTGCAAAAGAGATTATTGAGGATATTTCAGAGATTTACAACTATAAAAAAACTATTGAAACTGATTTATCAAAAGATGATATCTACTACAGATTAATTCAAGTTTTAAAAGATAAACTGAAAATTGAAACCTTCTTTATTTTTGAAAATGATTTAATAAAAGATGAGAGAACTGTTATTTATGCTCCAAATAATAGTATTTTACCATCTTGTAATATTAGAAAAGAGATAAAAGAATTATGCAGAGCTGAAAGAACAAAAAATATTGTTGCTTCAGAAGCATTCCCAGAAGTTTGTAGATTTGCAACTTGTGATAATCAATCTGATTATACATGTATTCCTTTTACAATAAATGACCAAAAATCTATTACAATTCATATTTTATGTAATGGGAAAGCTTGTGTTGACAATAACAAATACCAAATAGGTATTATCAAAAAATATCTTGAAGAGACTAAACCAATTTTAGAGAGTAAAATTTTAATGGATGTTCTAAAAGAGAGAAATCTAAAAGATGGGTTAACAGGTCTTTATAATAGAAAATATTTAGATGAATTTGTTGATAAAACAATCCCTAAAGAGTTAATCCAAAATGTTACTTATGCAGTTATGTTCTTAGATGTTGACTACTTTAAAATGGTAAATGACACTTATGGGCATGATGCAGGAGATGCAATCTTACAAAAACTTGCGCAAACAATGAAGAAAAATGTTTCTGATAGTGATGTTATTGTTAGATTTGGAGGGGAAGAGTTCTTAATAATAATGAGAAATCCAACTGAAGAGAGTGCAAAAGAGTTAGCCCTTAAAATGAACCAAGAGTTTGAAAAAATCATATTCAAATTTAATAATGAAACATTCAGTAAAACTGTAAGTATTGGTTATGCTTTCTATCCAAAAGATACTGACCAGTTCTGGAAATGTATTAAATATGCTGACCTTTCACTTTATGAAGCAAAAGAGACTGGTAGAAATAAAGTGATTAGATTTAGAAAAGATATCCTAAAAAATGGGGATAAAGCAGATTATTAAAACTTAACAGATATAAGCGTTTCGCTTATATCTGTATTGTGTCACTTTTAACGTCATCTTTTCCAATAAACTCTTTTGAGTTTGCGTTATCTAAAACTGCTATTGCAATTTTATCTGTATTTTCAGCTATAGATTTTGTTATATTTGCAACTGAAGCATTCTCTTGTGTTTGTTTATCCAAACTATTAATTGCATCATTGATCTGTTCAATTCCTTGAAGTTGCTCTTTTGAAGCCATTTCAATATCAGAGATAAGTTCAATTGTATGAGAAATATTTTCATTTAATTGAGTATATCCTTCAATCATTTTAGCTGCAATACCTTTTCCATCATTTGCTTTTAAGTTTGCATCTTCAACTAAGTCTTTTATCTCTTTAGCTGCTTCTGCACTTCTTGCAGCTAGATTTCTAACCTCCTGAGCAACTACGGCAAAACCTTTCCCAGCTTCTCCAGCTGTTGCTGCTTCAACTGCTGCATTTAATGAAAGAATATTTGTTTGAAAAGCAATTTGATCAATAATACTAATTGCCTCAGTAATAGCATTTACTTTATCATTTATCTCATCCATTGAACTTGTTGTCTCACTAGCTAATCTCTCTCCATCTTTTGCAGAACTTAAAACACCTTGAGAAAGAGATGACATTTTAGTTATATTATTTGAGTTTTGTCTAATATTTCCTGTTATCTCCTCTAGGGCTGCCGAAGTTTCCTCCAAAGATGCTGCTGCTGAATTTGTAGAGTTATTTAGTTTTTCAACATTTGATAAAAGATTTTTTGAACTTTCATCAAGTTTAAGTCCAACAGATTTGTTTTCAACTAGCATTTTGTTAATAATCTCTGCAAGTTCATTTAACCCTTGTGCAACTAATCCTGTATCATTTTTAACTCTAGCTGTAAAATCAAGCCCTCTATATTTTAATAACACCTCTTTTAATTGATTTACATCATCACAGATATTCTTACTTGTAACATCTAACATCTCATTAAATATTTTTTTAAGTTCTTCAAGGCTTTCATTATGTTTTACCTCTTTTAGTACCCTTTGTTTAAAACTTCCATTTTTTACGCTATTTACAACATTTTTTACCTCTTGAATAAGTGAAGCATCTTGTTCAAGATTATTTTTGATTTTTATTATATTTTTATCTACCTCTTTAGCCATTTGGGCAAATTCATCTTCCCCTTCTAATTGTAATAATTCTGTTTTTGAACTCTCTTTATTTAAAAAAGCAAAAAAACCATCAATACCCAAACTTAGCTTTTTTAGTGGTTTTATTACAATAGAAGATGATAAAAAATATAAAATCAAAGCAATAATTATTAAAGTAACAAGTAAAGAGATTATTATGATTGTTGTTATTTTTGTACTAAAGGCATAAACACTATCTAGGGAATCTGTTGCAACAAGGATTGAACCAAAAGATTTAAGATGTTTTACATAAGCTAACTTGTCATCGCCTTTAAAGGTATACTCTTCAAATCCATCTTTCCCTTTTATCATATTTTGGAATATAAAATTACCTCGGTCATCTTTTGTTTCATAAAGATTTTGCCCTTCTAAATTAGGATGGATTAGAAGTTCACCTTTATTGCTCATCATAAAAGCATAACCAGTTTCCCCTACTTTGACTTTTTTTATCTCATCCTTTAAAGAGTCTAAGACTTTACCAAACTCATAACCTATAAATATAATACCAATTACATCATTTCCTTTTTTAATTGGTTCATAAATAACAACATAATCTTTACCAAACAGTTTTACTTTTCCATCAAAGGTTTTTCCCTCTAACATTGATTGTAAGGCAGGTGATTTTTTCCCAAGCATTGTACCAAATGCCCTTGAACCATCCTCTTTTTTTAATGAAGTTGTTACTCTTACAAAATCATCTCCCAATCTTGCAAATATTGTGGCAACTGCACCACTTTTATTAGTGTAGTTATCAATATCTTTAAAATCATTATTTAGAAGTGTCTCTCCATTATAAAAAGCAGGAGCATCAATATCTCCAACTTTTTCTATTTTGTCTTTTTTTAAGATGAATTCATCTTTGAACTCAGCTTTCATAACTCCAAGTAGACTACTCATAGTAGATTCTAAATTATGGTCCAAAACAGAATATGCCATAGCAATATTGTTTGCACTATTTTTAAAATCTGCTTTAGCATTTTCATTTGCATAGTTAGAAATAATATTTGATAAAATTACTATAACTACTAAAAATACAACAAATAATAATGAGATAGTATAAGCTAGGAATTTGGAACTTAAAGATTTAAAGTTAAACATTTTCAACCCTTTAAAAATTATTTTCTTTGATTATATGTAATTTCTTTTTATATACCTATTAATTGCTTGAATCATGGAAACCTATGTAGAAAGCTTAATATGTATTTACTCTATTCTAATATTATTGAAATTATTTATACATTATTTATACATTTCATTTACTGTTTTAAAAAATTATTTATTTAATCTATCAATTTTTTTATTGATTTATTTAAAATTATTTTCATCTAACATTGTATAATGTAGTTCCAAACCTTTACTTGTAGCAACAAAACCATTTATATTTATTGTGCCTTCATGTACCATCTTATGGTGTTCTTTACAAAGAGGTATTAGATTATATTTATGGTTTGCATTTATATGTCCTATAAAACCTTCTTTATTTGCACGTGCTTGCTCTTTTATATGATGAACATCATCACAAGCTCTGCCACATATTACACAAGTGTTTGCAAATAAATCTTTATTGTATTTAGAAGATTTTCTTTGGGTTAGTCTCTCAATGGCACTATAATCATCAGTTATTCTTTTTCTTATCTCATTTGCCACAGATAAAAACTCTCTATCCATATGAAGTGATTTTGCATACTCTAAACCATACATAGATGAGCCACTTCCATATTTTAGTTTTCTATCAAAAATTAGCTTATCCTCTTCATCTTTATACATTACAGAGAGATGCAATGAGATTATATTTTTTAGTTTTGCTATCTCTTCTATTTCAGGCAGTTGATGCAGGTGAGTTGCAAATACAAAAAGAGACTCTAGTTTTGCTAATTTTAAAATTGCACTTGCAACAATAGAGAGACCACTCATAGTCTCAGTACTATGTGATATTTCATCACCTAAAATTAGTGACTGTTTTGTTGCTCTGTTAAAAATATTTTTTAACTCCAACATCTCAACTGCAAAAGATGAAAGTCCTTTTGCTATATTATCTGCACCACTAATTCTTGTAAATACCGAATCAAAAATAGCAAATCTCATTGATTTACAAGGTACATAAAATCCTGCTTGAGCTAAGATAACTGCAATCCCTATTGATTTCATCAATGAAGATTTTCCAGAAGAGTTTATCCCATAAAGCAAAATTCCATGCATTTTATTGTTATAGATATTTACAGGATTTGAGTTTTTTATAATCACATTGTTTTTGTACTCTTCATTTGTTAAAGAGAGCTCACCTAAGATAATATCATTTGGAACATAAATACCTTGTTCTTCATTTGCTTCTATTATTGGATGTCTTAAATCTATAAGCTCCAAAAAGTTTTCATCATCTTTTGTTTTTACTATTTTAGGACAAACATAGTTATATTTTTTTGCTGTTTTAATATTTGAAACAGTTAAATCAACCTCAGCAATAAACTGAACTAAATCCTCTAAAAGAGTTGCGAATTTTTTCTCAAATTCACAAAGTTTCTCTTTAAAAACAAGTTTATTAAGCTCAATAATTTTTCGTAAATTGTGTACATATTTATCTGAAATTGTATCACTTAAAGAGCAAGAGATTTTAACAGTTGTTGTCTGTATTTTTATACTAAAATCTTTAAATAAAAGAAGTTCATCATCAACTATTAAGTGCGAGTTTAAAAGTTGTTCTTTTATTGAGTTATATCTATTTTTTGTAAGAGATAAGAAAAATCCTTCCTTATCAAGTCTTTGAATAGAGACATAATTTGAATCAGAACTACTTAGAAAACTTAAAATATGAGTTCTTAACAGTTCTAATCTCTCATAAAGTTTGTCATTTTCTTTATTTAACTCATCAATTTTTGTATTTATTCCATCACAAACCATATTGCACTCAACATCTTTGAGCATATATTTGCCAGATACACTTAAATCAAAAGTTGATTCAATAGAGTCAATAAACATCTGTAGTTCCGCTAAAGAGCAAGGAGGAGTTATAAACTTGTAGTTTTCCATAAAACTCACTACCTCTTTAATGCTTAGAAGCGAGTCATACAAATAGTTTAACTCAAAAGGGTGAAGTCTATTTAGTTTTATTCTTCTTGTTAATCTTTCAATATCATAAATATTTGCAAGTTCATTCTCTATTGGAGTATGGTAATCATAAAGCTCTTTTGACAAAGCATATCTTCTTAAAAGCTCTTTACTCTCTTTTATTGGATGGGTTAATCTCTCTTTTAAGAGTCTTTTACCCATAGCTGTTGAAGTGTTATTTATGAGTTTTATCAAACTTGGATTATGGGTTGTCTCTATAATATTTAGTTGTTCTAAGGCGTTGTTTCCTAAGTAGATATATTTACTAACATCAAGTTTAACTGGATATGAAAGTTTTTGAATAATATTTGAATCATGTCCTATTACAAAATCTATTAAAATGGCTAAAGCTTCTGTACTTAAAGGAACTCTTTCCATATCAAGATGTTCAATTGAAGTTAATAAAGACTCTATATTAAAAACATTTTTAAACAGCTCATTTTGGTAATTGATTTTTGGAATAAAAGTTCCCACATGAAAAGTTTTTAACTTCAATTCCAAATAATCAATAACCTCTTTTTGATTTATATTTTTATCTTTAAAAGTTATTACTATCTCATTTGTTTTATGCATATTCATATAGTTAAAGATTTCATCAAGAGCAAAAAACTTATCTTCGCTTGTTCCATGAACTTCGTTGTAAAAACATTTCCCTGTTGTTACATCAATTGCAGAGTAACCAACTAAATAGATACCTTTTATCTCATCAATTATCAATGAAGTGATATTGTTTTCATCTTGGTCTATTACAAAATCAAAGTTTGTACCAGGGCTTATTACAGTATCAAGATATCTAGTTACTTTAGGTGGAACTCCCTTTTGTCTAATTAGAACAACTGTATATTTTTGCTCTGCTATTATTCTTGCAAGATGTTTTTCTAGAGATATTGCAGGAACTCCTGCCATAATTGGGTTCTCTTTTGAGTTATCTAAGATAGCTTTATTTTTTCTGGTTAATTGTATATTTAAAAGTTCAGCTATCTCTTTTGCTTTTCCTATCTGCTCATCATCATTATTTACTTCATATACTTCAAAAAAAGTACCAATTTCCATAAGAACTACAGTATTTTTCCCATACTTCTTTTCAAACATTTTTTGAAGGGTAAAATATGTAACAGTAAGTAAACTCTTTTTATCGTCTAATAACTCTTGAACCTCTTCTCTCAAAACTATTTTCTCACTCCTGTCCAATCTCTAATCATATCTCTTTGTTCTTTTGTTAAATCTGCATCTCCATGAACCCATAAATAACTTCTTAATGGCATTGCAACAAATGCAGTTCTATATATCTCTTTTAATTGTTTCTCTTTTTCTTCTTTTGTATAGTTTTCCCATTCTGAGAAATTTACCCAAGCTCGTCCATCATTTACATGTCCACTTATTACCCAAGAAAAAGGTGCAACATATGAGTACCAAGGCCATTTAACCTCATTTGAGTGGCAATCATAACATGCTGTTTTAAGTATTGACATTATCTGTTTGGGAGCTTTTATCTCTAACTCTTTTGCTGTAACTTTATTGACTTTTTCTGTTTGAATAAATTGCATTACTATAAAAACAGCCAACATAACTAAAAATGCTCTTTTCATTTTTTTTCCTAATCTACAAAAAGTGAATAAGGTCTTTTAATCTCTTCAATAAAAGCAGCTATTGATATATTTCTACTTTTTCTAAAGAACTCTTTCGAGTCAAAAAAGACCAATATAGTAGGAATAGAAAATACCGAAAATTTACTTGCTATCTCTTTATAAATATCAGCTTTTACTTCATAAAGTTCCATTTTAATAAAATTTTGAGATATTTGTTCCTCTATTTTTGGTTTTAAAGCTTTACAAACTGAACAGTTCTCTCCTGAAAAATATATTAGCAAAGGATTCCCTTCACTAATAATATTTTCCATTTCATCAAAACTACAAATGTTCTTCATTTAAAACAGGCTCCACGATTTTAGAGGTTAATTTTTCCTCTTCCTCTTTTATAAGTTTTTCAGTATCATTTTCTGGATTTTTATGATCTTTTCTATTTACAAAAATATCGTGTCTACTTAAACTTATCCCTTTCATATGACTTAAAGGGAAGGCAAAAGCTATACCTTTTCCTGTTGTTGTAATATGTAAAGAGTGAATAATTGATTTTATTACTGGATTTACTAAACTTTGAGGAAGCAAAAATAGTAACATCACACTATTTGCTTCAAAAGAGGATCTATAGAAATTATCCATTTGACCAAGCCCTATACCTTCTGCTCTTAAAACAGTAACACCTGGTGCTCCAGCTTTATTTGCAGCTTGAATGGCATCAATTTTTTTATCTTCAGGAACAAGAATAACAACAGCAGAAAAATCCATTGGTAAAGAGTGTCTTCTATCACTTCCATCAATATTTACTGTTGATAAATCCATATTCTCTGCATCAATTAATGCATCCCTTAATATATTGCTTGCTTCAATCTCTGCATTTGATTTAACTCCAAGTTTTTCTGTAACAATACCATAAAGCATAACTGTTATCATAGGAAAAAGTGAAGCAAAAGCTATAAGTCCAAAACCATCAATTAAAGGACTTCTCCCTTCAATATTTGTAGCAAGACCAATCCCTAAAGCTGCAACTAAAGGTACGGTAACTGTAGAAGTTGTAACACCTCCACTATCATATGCTATTGGAATAATATATTTAGGTGAAATCCAAGTTAAAAGAATAACAACAATATATCCAAAAATAATATAGTAGTGAATATGCCCACCATCAACAATTCTAAATGCTCCCAATGCTATACCAATGGCAACACCAAAAGCAACAAAAATCCTTAGTGCAAAATCATTAATTTTCCCATCACTAATCTCTTTTGCTTTTTTTGCAATTGCCATAAGAGCTGGTTCAGCCATAGTTGTAGAAAATCCAATTGCAAAAGCAAAAGCATATATCATAGTTATTGAATCTGATTTTGTAAGTTGATAAGCCATTGTCTCTCCAAGAGAGAATAACCCCATCTCTAAACCAAGAATAAAAGCATAAAGACCAACTATTACAAGAAAAAAACCTAAAAATACTGTTTTTAGATTATCTATTCTTTTTTTGATAACTCCATATTGAAAGAAAAGAATAATTACTAAGATGGGTGATACATCTTTGATAACTGAACCAATGCCTCTAACAACAGAGTGGATTGTTATATCTGTTGGAACAGAAACTTTTGCATTTACAATAACCGATGCAATCTCTTTTGCATCCACAAGATTGTAAACAGCTATTCCATAGATTTGAACAAAAATCATTGGAGTTAAAGAGGCAAAAGCGATAAGACCAAATCCGTCAATTACAGGATTTCTACCTTTTATATTTGAGGCAAGACCAATACCAAGTGCTGCTACAAGTGGAACTGTAACAGTTGAAGTTGTAACTCCACCTAAATCATAAGCAAGTCCAATTATCTCTTTTGGAGCAAAAAAAGTTATACCAACAACAAAAAGATATCCTATAATAATATAATAATGAATTGCATGCCCTTTATAGATTCTATAAACTCCTAAAAGAATTGCAAAACCTACAGAACCAGCAACAACTAATCTTAAAAAAGTGGAATCAATTCTTCCACTTGATATTGAAGCAGCTTTATCAGCAATAACAACTAACGCTGGTTCTGCAATTGTTGTACCAAAACCAATAAGAAATCCAAATATCAGAACCCATGTCATTGAGCCTTGTTTAGCAAAATCTCTAGCTAAACTCTCTCCAACAGGGAAAATACCAATTTCTAAACCTTGTAAAAAAATAGCAAGACCAACACCAACAATACACAGCCCTATTGTTGTTGAAAGCCACCCTTCTGGAACAGCTTGAATAATTGCCAATTGGAAAAATAAAATAACTACTATTATTGGGATTAAATCCCTAAATGAGTCTTTTAAAAGTTTAAGAAAAAAGTTAAACTGCATCATGAGTTACTCCTTCTAAATACTCTTTATAGACTTTTAAATCTGCACTTTTGCCTAACACAACCAAAACATCTCCTTCATCAATTTTATGGTTTATCCCTTTTGTATTAAAGATAAAGTTTTCTCCTAACTCTTTATCCATAATTCCTAAAATTAGAATATTGAACTTTTTATGTAGAGTTAAATCTTTAAAATATATTTTGTTTAACTTTGACTCCTTTGTTACATAAATTTCTGATATATTTAAGTCCAAACTACTAAAAAGTATTTGATCCAAAACATTTAGCATAAGAGGTTTACTCATATATCTATAGATTCTAAGAGCTCCTAATTCATTTGGATTTAAAACCTTAGTTGCTCCTGCTATTTGAAGTTTTTTTGCCTCTGATTTTGTTTTTGATACAGATATAATTTTTAATTTTTTATCTAAACTTCTTGCTGAGAGAGTAACAAAAAGATTCTTTTTATTACAATCACTTACACAAAAAATAGAGTCAACACTACCATCTGCAACTCCTATTTGTATAAGTTCATCATCATTTAGTAAAGTTGATTCTTGAACAACAAAACCATCTTTTGTAGCTCTTTTTATCTCCTCTTCTTCAAAACTTACAATTGTTATGAAGTAGCCTTTTTGATTAAGAATTGAAGCAATTTTTGAACCTAAAACAGTATATCCATAAATAATTATATTTTTTTTCATTAGTTTCTCGATTCAACTCTTAAAAGTTCAGATTTTAACTCTTTTAAAGACTCTTCAAAACCTATTACAATCAAAATATCTTTTTGTTTTAAAATATACTCTATATTTACAGGGTTAAAAACAAATTCATGATTATTTGCACTATCAATTACACCAATTAGTGTTAGATTATACTCTTCGAAATTTATACTATTTATATCATGACCAATAATATTCATAGTCTCAATAATTTCAATTTCATCAATAAAAGCAGAAATATTTTCATTTAAAAGCATACCATCCAGGGCTTCAAAAGCAACTGGCTGTCCAATAAACTCCCCTGCCACATAAGCTGTGATTTGATTTGAGTTTATTATAAAATCTGCTCCAGCAAGTTTTAATTTACTTTCAACTTCTTGTTCATTTACCAATGTAATTATTCTTATTTTTTTGTCTAATGCTCTAGCACCAAGTACAATAGAGAGATTTGTTGCATCATCTTCACTTAGAGCAATAATAGTTGTAGCACTTTTACCTATTCCTATTTTTTCAAGAAAACTCATATTTGTTGCATCACCTTTGATTGCTAAAACATTTTTATCTTTTGCTTTTAATATTTTTTCTTCATCCATATCTACAACTAAAATCTTCTTTTTTAGTTTTAAGAGTTCCTCTATAAGGTTTTTTGCCATTATGTCATAACCACAAATTACAACAAATTTATTTAGTTTTTGAACCTCATTTTCAACCCTTGTTCGTTTGATATTTTCCATTCTTTCTGCTAAGGCTGTTGTAACAATAGAGGTACTAAAAGCAATTACTAAAAATCCATTAATAACTAAAATAAGAGTAACAAACTTCCCTTCAGGAGTGATTGGAACAATATCCCCATATCCTACTGTTGAAATAGTTATAAGTGCCCAATATACTGCATCAAAATAGTGATTTATTTTATCATTTACCCCTTCTGGCCCTTCATAAACAAAAATAATTGTAGATCCAAAAAAGATTACAATACCAGTTAGGATTGCAAGGGTATATAACTCAAACTTTCTTTCAACAAATATATTTAAAAACTCTTTTAGAGAGTTTGTATATCTAAGTATTTTAAAAAGTCTAAAAAGTAAGAATATTCTAAGAACTCTAAGTGGTCTATATGCAGGAAGGATAGCAAGTAAATCAATGATTGACATGGGAGAGATAATAAAATCTATTTTCTCTTTAAAAGCTTTTTTAAGTGATCTTAAAACACTATATTTTTTTGATAGAAACAAGGCTTGTTCATAATCACTTATAACCCTTTTTCTAATATCACTATAGACCCAAAGTCTACCTAACCACTCAAAGGCAAAGATTCCAATGGCTACATACTCATATAGGTCTAATATATGGATTTTTTTATGGTTTACTTCATAAATCAAGATTCCAATGGTACTTAGAACTAAAAAAATCATACAAAAGTCAAAGTATTTTTTATATTTGTAACTATTGTTTTCTAATATATTTCTTGTAAAAACTTTAAAATTTGTATAATTTTTTGACGATTCAAGATAGTAAGAGAGACTAACTATACTGTTTTTCATAAAACTCTTTCAAAGAAGAGAGACCCTTCTCTCTTCTTTTATAATTTAAACTTGATGTTCTGTTTTTTTGCTTAATCTCTCTTTTTGAGAAAGATAAGAATTAACTGCTCCCAAATATGCTTTTGCCGTTGCAAGCATTGTATCAATACTTAAACCATGACCAACAAACTCAGGAGAAGAAGAGTCAAAAGCTACCCTTGTTGTTACTTTTGCTAAAGCATCTTTCCCTTCTGTTACAGATAATACTTTGTAATCTTTTAATTGACCATCATATCCAGTTAATCTATCTATTGTTTTAAATATAGCATCCATTGTTCCATCACCAATATTTGCATCTCTTAAAATCTCATCATTATGTTTAATTGTAACAGCTGCCATTGGCATTCCATTTGAACAATCAGAGATTTGTAATCCAATTAACTCATAAGTTTTATCTTGATTTAACTCTTCATCTGTAATTAACATTCTTACATCATCATCAGTTATATCTTTTTTCTTGTCAGCTAAATTTTTGAATTTTTCAAATGCTGCATTTAACTGTTCATCACTAACTTTATCAAACCCTAACTGATTTATTTTATCTCTAAATGCTGCTCTTCCACTATGTTTTCCTAAAATCAATGTTGAGTCTTTAAATACTCCAACATCTTCTGGTTTCATAATCTCATAAGTCTCTTGATGTTTTAAAACACCATCTTGGTGGATTCCACTTTCGTGTGCAAAAGCATTTTTCCCAACAATTGCTTTATTTTGTTGAGGCTCAACTCCTGTTATTGTTGCAACTAATCTTGATGTTGCATATATTTCAGGTGTATTTATTGTTGTATATAAATCCCCAAAGGCATCTTTTCTAGTCTTAATAGCCATTACAGCCTCTTCTAAAGCAGAGTTCCCTGCTCTCTCCCCTAAACCATTAATAGTTACTTCTATTTGTCTTGCTCCATTTAAAACAGCAGCTAAAGTATTTGCAGTTGCTAAACCTAAGTCATTGTGATTATGTACAGAGATTCTAGCTCTGTTACCTGCAAAATCACTTAACTCTTTTACCATTGCTCCAAGCTCTGTTGGTAATCTATATCCAACTGTGTCAGGTAAGTTTATTGTTGATGCACCTGCACTTATAACTGCATCCATAACCTCTTTCATAAATGAGATCTCTGATCTTCCTGCATCTTCCAATGAGAACTCTACATCATCCACAAAAGTTCTTGCATATTCAACCGCATGTATAGCTCTTTTAATAACTTCATCAGGAGTCATTTTTAATTTATACTGCATATGTATTGGTGAAGTTGCAATAAAAGTGTGAATTCTATGTAATGGTGCTTTCTCAACCGCAAGACCTGCTTGTTTGATATCATTTTCAATTGCTCTACTTAAAGAACAGATTGAAGACTTCTTAACAACTTCTGCTATTCTACTAACCGCATCAAAATCCCCTGGGCTTGCTGCTGCAAAACCTGCTTCAATAATATCAACCCCTAATTTTTCTAATTGTAAAGCAACTTTTATCTTCTCTTCTGTGTTCATCGAACATCCTGGAGATTGTTCTCCATCTCTTAAAGTAGTATCAAATACATAAATTTTATTTTTATCCATAATTATAACCCTTATAAATGTGTAATATTATACCTTTTTTTTATTGTAAAAAAAGTAAACCTAGTTTGTTGATTTTGTTATTTAATTGATTTTTGAATTAGAGTGATTTTTGAAGGAGCAGAAGAGTATTAACACTTTTTATGAAATTGTTGTTGAAAAAATCAAATATTTTCATTGTACTCTCCTATTTTTTTAAGTAAGGCATTATATTGGTTTAAAAAAAGTTTGTCAAGCTTTTTTTAGTGTTGCTAGTAAAGTTTCTCCCGATTGAACTTTATCTCCAATATTAACAGCTAGTTCAATATTTTTGGTAACTTTTATTGTAACTTCACCTTTTAGAAAAGTTCCAAGGATTTCACCTTTTTTTAGTTTATCTTTTTTTTCTATCGCTAAAAGATTACAAGCACTATGATATATTTGCATTGTAGAGTTTTTAAATTTAATTGTAGTTCTTTCATTAAGAAGTCTTGCCTTTAAACTTCCTAAAGGAAGATTAATTCCTCTTTTGTGTGAAACTTCAACTTTTCCATTTTCAAGGCTTCTTAATGAGTGTGTATCAAAAAATCCAACTTCAATTGTAATAACTTTGTTGAATCCATCTCTATCAATAGAGATTACTTTTCCTGAAATTGGAGCATAAAGTTCGTTGTCATTTAAGTTTGTAAGATTTACAAATTTTAGTCTAAAGATATAGATAAAAAATAGTAGTGCTACAAAAGATACAAAAGTCATAAAACTACACCCAATTAAGTAAAAGAATATTACTAATATAAATGAGCTAATTATTGCTTTTTTACCCTCTTTTGCAACAAAACTATCAAACATTACTATTTGTCCTCTTTATTTTCTTCTTTATTCTCTTCTTCACTATTAACAGGTTGTTCATTTGAAGTAGAATTTTCAGAACTATTTTCCTCTGAAGTTGAGTTTTGTGAATTATCTTCATTTGTTGTTAAATCATCTTCTGTTAATGCTTCAGAGTGTAAATCTTCCTCTTCAAACACTTCCCCACCGTGAGCTTTAATAATCTCTCTTACTCTCTCACCTGTGATTACTTCCACATCAAGTAGCTCTTTAGTCATCTCTTCAATTGCATCACTATTATCTTTTAATGATTGTAAAACAACCTCATATCTCTCATTTAACACTTTTTTAATGTAATCATCAAGATTTTTAGCCATATCATCAGAGAAATCTTTTTGAGATTGTCCGCCTAAAAATTGGTTAGTTCTTTTTTCTAAAACCATAAGTCCAGCAATATCACTCATACCATAGATTGTAGCCATAGATTTTATAATATCTGTTGCTCTCTCTAAGTCATTTCCTGCACCTGTACTTATCTCATTTATAAATACCTGTTCAGCTGCACGTCCTCCAAGTAATACATCCACCTCTGCAATAAGTTCATGTTTTTGCATTAGGTATTTGTTCTCTTCAGGTGTATTTAGTGTATATCCAAGTGCTGCAAGTCCTCTTGGAACAATTGATACTTTATTAACTTTTTTAGCACCTTTTGTAATTTCAGCAATTACTGCATGTCCTGATTCATGGTAAGCAACAATTTTTCTCTCTTTTGGAGAGATTCTTCTTGATTTTTTCTCTAAACCTGCAATTTGTCTCTCAACTGCCTCTTTAAAATCTTCATAGTTTACCTCTTCTTTAGAAACTCTACCAGCAAGTAGTGCCGCTTCATTAACAATATTTGCTAAATCTGCTCCAGCAAGCCCTGCTGTCATTCTTGCTACCTCTTCTAAGTCAACATCACGACCTAGTTTTACACCTTTGATATGAACATTTAAAATCTCTTTTCTACCTTCAAAGTCTGGTTTATCAACTAAAACTTGTCTGTCAAATCTTCCTGGTCTAAGAAGTGCTGGGTCAAGTACCTCTGGTCTATTTGTCGCAGCAAGTACAATAACAGGAGCTGATTCCGTTGAGAATCCATCCATTTCAGCTAAAAGCTGATTTAGAGTCTGTTCTCTCTCATCATTTCCACCCATTGGTCCACCAGCAGCTCTACTTTTACCAATCGCATCAATCTCATCAATAAAGATAATTGCTGGTGCTACTTTTTTTGCTTGTTCAAATAAATCTCTAACTCTACTTGCTCCAACTCCAACAAACATCTCAATAAACGCAGAACCTGAAACAGATAAGAACTGAACATCAGCTTCACCTGCAACAGCTTTTGCTAAAAGTGTTTTACCTGTACCTGGAGGTCCTACTAAAAGAACACCTTTTGGAATTTGAGCTCCAAGTTTAATATATCTCTCAGGTGCAGAAAGAAAATCAACCACCTCTTGAACTTCCTCTTTTGCCTCTTTATTTCCAGCCATATCATCAAAAGTTACATTTGGTTTTTCAGAATTAATCATCTTTTTAGAGCTTCCAATTCCAAGGATTCCTCCTGAACCTCCACCCATAGATTTTGACATTCTTCTAGCTAAAAACATCCAAATTGCGAAGAAGATAAAAATAGGTAACACCCATCCAAATAGAATATCTGCTATTAGGTTCTCTTCATTTATTCCACCATAAGCAATACCTTTACTCTCCAAACTTGGAATTAATGTATCATCTGGAATAACACGTCTTGCAGTATAAGTTGTAACTTGACCATTTGTTGGTTTTCCAACTGCTTTGATTTGAGTATTTCCTATTCCCACATACTCAATTGAACCATTATTAATCAGATTTTTCAAATCAGAATAAGCCACTGTTTTATTTTTTGCTTGTCCAAAAGAAGATATACTCGAATTTTGAGACATCATTGACTGATCATTTCCTTCTGGAAAAACTGCTTTGAAAACAAAAATTGTAACTATTGAAAAAATTACAAAAACTAAAAGTGGATTATTGTTAAAAAAATTATTGTTATTATCTCCACTATTTTTATTGTTTTTATCGCCCATTAATTAATACTCCCTTATTTTTTTAATACTACAGTCATCCACTCATTTTTGTGAATTAACTCTAACTCTTCCATATCTTGAAATTTGTTTAAAACCTTATCAATATGTTTATCCAAAATCCCTGATATTATTAAAATACCGTTATCTTTTAAGCATTTTTTCAAATCACTTGCAATTATAGTTAAAACATCCGCAACTATATTTGCGATAACAACATCATACTCCTTAGTAGCTTTGTTTGCACTACCAATCCAAGAGTTATTAAATATAACATTATTTAAATTATAATTTGTTTTTGTATCATTTATACATACTTCATCTGTATCACAAATGTCAACTTTACACTCAAGTTTTGAAGCAGCTATTGCTAAAATACCACTTCCTGTACCAACATCTAAAACTTCATCATCTCTATCAACAAATTCGCTTATTGCCTCTAAACAACTCGAAGTTGTTTCATGATGTCCTGAACCAAATGATAAAGCAGGATCAATAATAATATTTATTTTACCCTCTTTTGGCTTTTCCCAAGAAGGTCTAACATAAAACTTTCCAACTTCAACTGCTTTAACAGACTCTTGATACTGTTTTATCCAGTCCACATTCTCTTTTTTTGTTAAAGTCGTTTTACACTCAATTTCAAGAGCCTTTGCAAACTCTTTTACACCATATTCGATATCACTTAAATCATCTTCACTTCTTGCAATGATAGAGTTATCATTACACTCTTCAAGTGCCTCATTTGTTAAAGACCCTAAAAGGTCTAAAAACAATTCATAGTTTTTTGATGGTTTAATTATTAATTCGTAGTAATACTCTGACAAATATTATCCTTTGCAAAAAGTTAAATATTTTATCCAAAAAGTTTTTAAAAGAAGTTTTCTATCATGTCTCTCATGATTTGTGGTTCAGAAACTCTATTTATAATATCTCTAAACTCAGCAGCTCCATTATAGCCTTTTGAGTATGAGTGAAGAAGTTTTCTAAACATAATTGCCCCATGTATTCCATGGAAGTTTAGTACTGCATCAAAGTGTTCTAAAATAACTTCTCTTTTTTTCTCTTCACTAATATTTTCTATTCCATGTTTTAGCTGATAAAAAATCCAAGGTTTTCCAATTGCAGCACGTCCAATCATTACACCATCTGCATTTGTATATTTTAATACTTCCTTAGCTTTCTCATAATCTTTTATATCCCCATTTGCAATAACAGGAATTGATACTGCTTCTTTCATTGCTTTTATTGCATCATAATCAACGGGCGCTTTATATTTACCTGCTCTTGTTCTTCCATGAACTGCCATAAAATCAACACCACATGCCTCAACTACTTTTGCAATATCTACTGGAATTTTCTCATTTACGCCAATTCTAACTTTTGCAGTTGTGTACTGCTTTTTATTGTATCTCTTTACTGTTGTTAAAATCTCTTCAAGCTTTTTTAAATCTCCTAAAAGATTTGAACCTGAACCATGATTAAAAACTTTGGGAGCAGGACATCCACAGTTTAAATCAATACCGTCAATACCTTCTATATCATTTAATATCTCAACTGCATCTCTTACTAATTCAGCCTTATTCCCTGCAATTTGAACAATATATGGATCTTCATTAGGAGATTTTTCAATCATTTTTCTTGTTTTTTCTGATTTATATACAAGTGCATTTGAAGAGATCATCTCTGAAATAGTTAAATCAGCACCAAATTTTTTAACAACAGAACGGAAAGGTAAATCTGTATATCCTGCAAGTGGAGCCAACACCATTAAGGGTTGGCTGAAATCTATTTTATTTTTCATTAGTTATTATAAGAGATATTATCCAATGAGTACTGTTTCCCAGCCTCTTTTAAATCAATTAGAGCTCTAAAAGCTACAAGCTCATTTTTATCATGACCACTTAAAATATCTCTTACACTATCAATCATCTCTAATTCACAAAGGATATAAAGATAAGCATCTAATGCCTCTTCATTCTCTTCGCTTAGAGTTTCAAATAGTTCAATAATTCTATCAGGTGATAAAACCTCTTTATAGAGTTTAGCTAAAGTTATAAACTCTTTTTTTGAGTAATTTAAAGGTTTAATAATCTTTAGTAACTCATCTTTTGTAAAACCAAACTCAATATTTTCTGAGTCTTTCAAAAATAGCTTATATGCCATCTCTTTATCAAGTTTTACATTTTCATAAACTTTTTTTATTGTAGTCATTGCCTTATTTTCTAAAACATTAAAAAATGCAATTTTTACTACTTCTTCTGGGTACTGTTCAGATTTTTTTAATATATCCAAAGAGTAATCTGCTTGTTCATTGATTTTATTTATTAGATTTTGTTTTGCTAATTCAGAATTTGAATCTAGTTTTATCTCTTTTTCACTAACAAATTTTCCAGCTTTTATATCTTTGATATTAGAAACAATTTTATTTAATTCTTCACTTGAAGAGGTAAATGTATTATCTTTAACATCAAGTTTTAATTGACTTAAAATATTAAAAACGGTTTTAAACCCATTTGTTGATAATCGATTTTTTTCCTCTTTTTGTAACAGAAAAGTTTTTAATGATTCTAAAATTGTCTCTTCATCTTTTAAATAAGCTCTGTTTTTAAAGTAATTTACTGAACCATAAAAAATAAGATGTAAAAGGCTTAATACAAAAAGGACTATCATAGGTAATAGTACCCAAGCTACAACAGGCAAGTTTAATGAAAAATCAAAAAACTTAACTTCATAATTACCACCTTCTATACCAAATGCTGTAATTCCAATTACAACAATTAAAAGTAAAGAAAACCCTATATATGCTTTAAGTCCCACGTTATATCCTTTATTTCTATATTTTATTGTTCTACTTCATATATCTCTCTGCAAGGTGTACAAAACTTAGCAAATGGCTTTGCTCTAAGTCTTCCTATAGCAATTGACTCATCGCACATTTCACAAATCCCATATGTGCCTTTGTCTATTCTTTTAAGAGCGTCATCAATCTCTTTTAACTCATTCATTTGTTGATTTGCGATAATCCCCTCTTTAAAACTATCACTAGAAACTTCTGCATAATCAAAATCGTCTTTGCATTCAGAATCTTTCAAAGAATCTATACTGTCTCTACTTCCTTGAATGTTTTTAGAAATTTTATCTTTCCTCTCAAGTAAGATATTTTTCAATTCCTCTATTTGTTTACTGTTTGCCATATTTAACCCTATTAAAAAATTTTGCAATTATACAAAAATTTTGATAAATTACTTATGATACGGGTGGTTGTTTTTTATTGCAAGTCCTCTAAAGATCTGTTCCAATAAGACAAGAATGACTATTTTGTGAGCCATTGTCAAGGAACTAAGAGTGAGAGTTTTATCACATTTTTTTAAAAATTCTCTCTCAAATCCATAGGCTCCACCAATAAAAAAATTGATTTCACTTGAGCTTGTAATCAATTTTGAGAACTCAAAACTATCAACTTTATCACCTAAAACATCAAGGGCAATACAAAAACCTTTTAAATATGGTTCAAAAGCTTCACTATAAGATTTTTGTGCCTCTACTTCACTTATTGTCTGGGCTTTTGCTATATTTTTGTTAAAAATTGTATGAACTTCAACTTTTGCAAATTTTGAGCACATTTTAATAAACTCATTAGAGAGTTTATCAAACTCATCTTTGCTTGGTTTAACTATGGTATAGATATTGATTTTTGCCATAATCTACCTAAAAATCAAGGATTTAAAGCCTTGATTTAAAGATTAACTAACATTAGAAGTTTTTGAAAACATTGTTAATAAATCTGATAATGTTTTCTTCATATCATTTCTATTAACAACCATATCAATTGAGCCTTTTTCTAGTAAAAACTCTGCTCTTTGGAAACCTTCAGGAAGATCTGCCCCAATTGTTTGTTTAATAACTCTTTGACCTGCAAAACCAACAAGTGCTCCAGGCTCAGCCATTATAATGTCACCTAAAAAGGCAAAAGAAGCAGATACTCCTCCCATTGTTGGATCTGTTAAAACAGAGATAAATGGAAGGTTAGCTTTATCCATTCTTTTTAGTGCAGCTGATGTTTTTGCCATCTGCATTAAAGAAAAAGTTGACTCTTGCATTCTAGCTCCCCCAGAAGCAGAAATAATTATAAGTCCTTGTTGTTTTTCCATCGCTCTATCAACAGCTCTTACAATTTTTTCACCTTCAACAGAACCTAAACTTCCTCCCATAAATGCAAAATCAAATACAACAATCTGTACAGGAACAGCATTTATAGTACACTCGCCACTTACAACAGCAGAGTTTCTTCCTGTTTTTTTAAAAGCCTCTTCAACTCTCTTTTTATATGATTTTTTGTCTACAAATTTTAATGGATCTATTGGCTTCAAATCAGAATCATATTCAATAAATGAACCAGCATCAGCTAATATTTCTACTCTTCTTTTAGCACCAATTCTCATATGAAAATTACATTTAGGACAGATATTATTTTGATTTTCAACCTCTTTAAAAAACATCAAAGCCGAACACTCTGGACATTTAATCCAGTGTGTTGGTGCATCATTTTTTGTTGGTTGCTCTTTTTTCCCACTATCAAATGTAATTTTACTAAATAAGTTTTTTAAATCCATTATTTCTACCTTCTAAACTAAACTTTTTAATTTCTCAACTTCATCAAGTTTTTCCCAAGGGTAGTCGCTTTGTCCAACTTGTCCCCTAGATGCTACATCAGCATATAAAAATGTATTCTCAGATGGTTTATCTAAACCAAATTTATTTGTTATCCATTTTGGTGTTAAAGGATAGTTAGCCATTACTATTTCAGATAATTTATCATCATCAAATTTAGTAAAAGTACCCATCGTATCAACTGCAACAGAAGTTGGTCTTGCTACACCAATAGCATAAGAGATTTGTACAGTTGCTTTTTTAGCAAGTCCTGCTGCAACAATATTTTTTGCAATCCATCTTGCTGCATAAAGTCCACTTCTATCAACTTTAGTATAATCTTTACTTGATTGTGCTCCCCCACCAATTGGAGAGTATCCACCAAAAGAGTCAACAATAAGTTTTCTACCAGTTAATCCACTATCATGTAAACTTGAGTGATTTACATATCTTCCTGTTGGATTAATATGAATAATAGTTGACTCTTTGTCATACATCTCAGGTGGTAAACCTGTATCATCAATTAAACCTTGAATAAGTTCTCTTACTTCTTCAATTGGCATACCTTCAACAGAAGGTGCACTAACAACAATTGTATGAATCTTTTTAGGTTTACAATTTTCAAAATTCTCTTTTGAACCATAATCAACTGTAACTTGAGTTTTAATATCAACTCCTAGTTTATGATTATGATTTAAAGCATAATTATAAACTTTGTCTGCTAACATTCTTGCATAAGTAATAGCTGCAGGCATTAAATCGGCAGTTTCACAAGAAGCAAAACCAAACATAATACCTTGATCTCCTGCTCCTATTTCACCAGTTGTTTGATCAACTCCTTGAGAGATATCAGGACTTTGTTGGTTTAATAAAACTTGAACTTGTACATCATCTGGATGTAAACACTGCTCTTTTGTAAAAGCTGATTTTCCATCATAACCAATTTTTGCCAAAGCATCTTTTACAATTTTTTCATAATCTGCATTTGATAATTGGCATCTTGATTTAACCTCTCCACCAATTACAACATGTTTTCCAGCTACGAATACTTCCGAAGCAACTCTACTCTCACTATCTTCAATAATTAATCTATCAACGATAGAATCAGCAATAATATCTGCACACTTATCTGGGTGCCCCGGACTTACAACTTCACTTGTAAAAAGGTATTGTTTTTTGTTTTCCATTTTTGTTTTCCTCGTAGGTTTTCCATCTTTGTTTTCCATTAAACATATATCTGCTTTTTATCTTTAAATTAAAAAATAAAAAATTAATATTTATTCAACAGTTACGGACTTAGCCAAATTTCTTGGCATGTCAACATCATTCCCAAGTCGTATTGATATCTCCATAGAGAAAAGTTGCAATACAACTAACATTTCAAAAAACTCCAACATATAATGGTTAGTTTCTTGTATCTTAATAAAATCATCACATAATTCAAACTCTAATGAAGATATAGAACAAATAGTACTATCTCTAGCACTAAGCTCTTCAACATTTGATTTGATTTTGTCATATAATAAATTTTGTGGCATCAAAGCAATTGTAAATAGCTCTGGATCTGCCAATGCAATTGGACCATGTTTCATCTCTCCAGAAGGATAACCTTCCGCGTGAAGATATGAAATTTCTTTTAATTTTAGAGCACCCTCAAGTGCCAATGGGAAAAAGACATCTCGTCCTATAAAGAAAAAACCATGACCATGAAGATATCTTTTAGATAATCTTTTAGTCTTTTCATGAATTCTATCTTCCACAATCAAAGATTTAGGAACCTCTCTTAAAGCTTTTATTTCACTTTGAAGTAATTCACTAGAAATCGAACTGTTAATTTTAGCAAAATAAAGAGCCAACATCCATAAAACTACAGTTTGGGTTGAAAATGCTTTTGTAGAGGCTACACCTTTTTCTATTCCAGCTCTTGTTAAAATAGTAAAATCTGCAACTCTTGTCATTGACGAGTTATCAACATTACATACAACAACAGACTTTAAACCAGCCTTTTTAGCCATTTTAAGTGCTTCAAGAGTATCTGCTGTTTCACCGCTTTGAGAGATAACTATAAAAAGTGTATCTTTTGTTAAAAGTGGTTCTTTATATCTAAATTCACTTGCAATTTCAACATTACACTTAATTTTTGCAAGTCTTTCAAAAAGATAAGAAGAGGTTAAGCCTGCGTGATATGAAGTACCACATGCGCAAATTTTTATCTCATTAATACCATCTAAAAGTTCTGGTGAAATCTCATCAAAATTAATACTATTATCTTGAATTCTTCCTATCATACAATCACTTACAACATCACTTTGCTCATAAATCTCTTTTTCCATAAAAAATCTAAAGCCATCTTTTTGAGCAAACTGTTTTGATGTAGGAAGAGTGTTCCAAGAGTAGTTTTCACTAAAAAACTCAATATCTTGTGCACTTGAAACACCACCAACTCCATCTTCTAAATATACCACTTTTTTAGCAAGCCCAATTAAAGGAGCATCTGAAGAGGCAAACATAACTTCACCCTCTTCATTTCCTTGTGCCACAATTAGGGGACTTCCATTTTTAAAAAAGAAAATTTTTGTTGGATCAGCTTTTGAAATAAGTAGAATAGAGAAAGCACCTTTTAGTCTATTTATTGTATTTTTAAAAGCTTCAACTGTATCATTTAGTCTATTATTAAAATCTTCAAAAAGATGAACTATAACCTCTGTATCAGTTTGAGATAAAAATTTAATACCCTTTGAGATTAGTTCATCTTTTATCTCTTTATAGTTTTCTATAATTCCATTGTGAACAACGTAAGAGTACTCTCCTAAATGTGGGTGTGCGTTAAGTTCTGTTGGTTTTCCATGTGTTGCCCATCTTGTATGTCCAATACCAATTGGATAGGTGTCTAAAGTAGCATTTTCAATCTTATCTACTAGATTTGTAAGTTTTCCAAGAGCTTTAAATACATCTATTTTTTCATCATTTAAAAGAGCCATTCCTGTAGAGTCATAACCTCTATACTCTAACTCTTTTAATCCATCCAATATGAATTTTGTAGTATCTTTCTTACCAATATATCCAACTATACCACACACATTTTAGCCTTTGTTCTCAATTTTTAAAATCACAAATTTTATCTAAAACTTACTAAATAATCACTTCATTAAAACTTCGAGCAATTCCTTATGAATATATCCATTTGAAGCAACAATATATTTGTCCTCAAATAATTTGTACTCGCTATTTTGTAAACTTGTAACTTTACCTCCTGCTTCTTGCAAAATCAATAATCCAGCACTTACATCCCAAGCTTTTAAGTTCATTTCATAATAACCTTCATAGGTTCCTCTGGCAACATAACACAAATCAAGAGCAGCTGAACCTAATCTTCTAATATCTTGACATTTAGGGAGAACCCTTTTGATTTTTTTTATAACATCGTCTAAATCATCTTGATTGGTTCCACTTGTATATGGAAAACCTGTTGCAATAAGTGATTTTTGAAAATCATTTTCCTTTGAAACCTCTATTTTTTCACCATTTAGGAAAGCCCCTTTATTAAGTTTGGCTTCATAAAGTTCATCTAATATAGGATTATAAACAATTCCAATATATGGTTTTTTATTTTTGTAAACTCCAACAGAGATTGCTGTATGTGGTACTTGATTTACAAAATTTGTTGTGCCATCAATTGGATCAATAATAATTGAGTTATTAAATTCAACTTTACTATTATCTGACTCTTCAGCTATTAAATTAAAAGCTTTAAACTCTTTAGCAAACTCTTGCTTTAAAAAGTTTTCAACTGCAACATCATATTTAGTAACTAAATCTTTTTTTGCTTTAAAATTTACATCTTTTTGTGAAGAATAGCCTTCATAAACTATTTTTCCAGCCTCTTTTATTATTTCAATTAATCTATCTTTCATAAGTTTCCAATCAATTCATTTTTTAGAATTTTAACTAAATTAAGTTATACTCCGATTAATTTTAAAGGAGATAATACTTAGTGTTTATAGCAGTCAAAAAACAGACATTCTATTTTGGAGATTGTAAAAATTGTGAAGCTAAGTGTTGTAGTGGGAAAGATGGTATTGTATTTTCTCAAATTCTTTTAGAAGATTTTGAAAAAGTATATAAAAACTTTCCAATAGTTTTTATTTTTGGAAATTTAGGATATATAAAACCTGTAATACTTTTAACTAATGGGAAAGATTATTGTCCATATTTAAAAGATTTTAAATGTACCATTTATGAGAACAGACCACCAGTATGCAGAAACTACCCTTTAAGTGGAAATTTGGATAATAAAATCTACATTGATATTAATTGCCCAGAAGTTAATACAAACTATAGTAAAGAAAAAAAACTTATTGTTAGAAATGAAAAGTTAACTCCTGTATTTTATAATGACTTATATTTCACTTATCAAGATAGATATATTCAAACACATGAAGAGTTTGAAAAACTAAATAAAAATAATTTTCAAGAAATGATTACAATAAACAATATAAAGTTTTTTAAATATATTGGGGCTATAAATAATAACTTTTTAGAGTATCATAAATTATCTTTAAAAAATTTTGATAATTTTTTATAAATAAACTCCATATTTTATTTACATTTAATTTAAAAAGGGTGTATAATTACATTATCTTAAAACAATATGGAGGTGTCAATGATAATAAATTCACTTTTTGGTATTGTTAAATTTTAATAAAGATATATTAATAAATTTACTTACAAGTAGGTTTGTAAATATAGGTTTTATTTACAAATATAATAAAAAAGGGAAGAGGTTTGAAATCTCTTCCCTTTTTTTGTGGCTTGAAATATGCTATTTTCCGCCCTACGTGGTGCTTTTGCACATCACCCTAGTCTGCGTCGGGTAAAATCGTGAAGCAGTTCACGATTTTTTAACCCCAACTTACATCATACCTGGCATTCCCATTCCACCCATATCAGGCATTGCAGGAGTTGGTTTATCCTCTTTTACATCTGTTACTGTTGCTTCAGTTGTTAAAAGAAGAGATGCAACTGATACTGCATTTTGCATTGCAACTCTTTCAACTTTTGCAGGGTCAACAATTCCTGCTTCAAACATATC